>JAVZKQ010000025.1:0-26801 GCA_038884175.1 Thermoprotei archaeon
TGTATTTATAGTCAAATATAATAGTATAGCCAATGCAGACTCTTATATTCAATCTTTAAGACGCATGTTCGGTGAAATTATAAAAATCAAATCGCCAATCAGAGTGATATATGAAGAAAAAACATGGTTTGTTGTAAGGGTAAATCATAGATATCTACCCTATGTTAGGTCGGCCGTATTTATGTATGGAGTACCAGGTGATCTATTTACTTTGACAGTTTCTGGAAGTATACTTGGCTTAATTCGTTCCCTAGAGGTGAGAAATGAAGGTAAATCTTATGCAGAACAATTGAGACAGGCATATAGAGCTCAAAAAAAGGTTTTTCGGCATTAATATTCAGCTTTGTTTTAAGTCATTAGTTATCTCCTTAAAGCTGTTAATAGCCCGTTGTAGATTCTTTTGATATTTTGATAACAAATCAGAGTACACGTTCTGCCGGATCTTTTTTTGGTTAAACTGGGTTTGCAAGTCAATCAGATCCGCGAATGAGCTTCTTACTGTTCTAAAACTTTCAGTCAACCTCTCACCAACATCCGCAGGTATTTCGTTGCTGCCGACACCCTCATTTATTTCCTTTATCACCTTCCGCTCTAGGTTGTCGAATGTTGCTAGTGCTGCGTTCGCCGCAGAAGCACGAACTTTGCCCTCCAGAAACTTTCTAATAGTACTATACGTTAAGTCCATCGAGGAGGCGGCCGAGTTGAGTGTTGTTATTATTTTTTGAGGCGTTTTCCTCTTACCCTCCCTTTTAGGTCTTGTCTGCGCATAGGTATAGGAGGAGATAACTGCAAATACACCGGCGATTAGCACAAACAAGCTAACCCCACCTGTTAGTTTTGAAACCGCTACCCCACTTGTTGAATAACCTGCGAGATATTCGGAGGTCACATCCCTGAACGCCGCAAAATAGTTTTCACCCATCTGACCCCAACTTCCAGAAACAGGTTTAGCATTGATTGTTACAATATCATATGCTTTACAAAACATGCCATATAAGCCCATAGTTGACAAATTTATTTCTTGAGCCTTAATAGAGTAGTCTATTTGTAAGCCCACCTTTTGATGGAGGGTTAGTTGAACCGGAGATTTTATTACAAGCAAAGAGTAGCCCGGGTAGGCGTTATATCTTATCGTTGATGATACATTACCGTACGGATAGCTAACCGAGACAGACTTGTTTACTATATTACTAGGTAAGAAAAGGTATAATTGGTTTGACCCACTTGTAGAAGCCCAAACGAATACTGCTTGATCTTGGACGTGGAAAACCCCATTACTATACCCTACTTGCCTGTTAAGTGTCTGTATATAGCTTTGGTACATATTAGGCATCGTCACGGTGGGTGGATTAGTAGCGGTTACGTAGGAGTTAGGGTTTATAGTTCCATTAAAGATGAACGTCCTACCTGGAGTGACATTTAGATAGCGATTCTTATAAAATACTTGCAGAGTTACGCCCCAATTCTGGATACCATAATAATATGTTGATGTGTCATTAACACTATACACTGAGTAGCCAGCTTGGAATCCAACCTGTAAATTACCAGAATTTATAAATCCAGTATAAATATATCTTATAGTTGTTGATGCGCCGGCGGTAATGGGGTTTTTAAAGGCTATAACCTCCCTAGAAGGTGAATAGCTCAATTGATAGGCATAAAGAATGTCGGACCCGCTAACATTCAATATAGTAGTGTTGCTTGGAAATTGCGCAATTACCGATGTTAAAGAGCCGTTCAAAACCCTAATAGTATCTAAGCTCACTGCATAGTTTGGATAAATAGTTGTTTTTCTGTCAACCGAAATTGTTGTGGCACTGGCCTGTGAAGCATATGCCTCTTGAGCCATGAAAATGGAAGCACTCACTAGGATAACAAATATCAACGCGATTACTATGCGCGTCATTATTTAACAACCCCCATATTATACACCCACTTATAAGAAATAGGCTGGCTTATCGTTGAGTATCGTCTATAATTTCGTATCTGGGAGGCCGGAGCTCTAGTTTTATTTCTCGTAAAAACTTGGATGTGTATGATACGAATTCTGTGTCTTCGTTTTTCCTAAACTCGTCTGGAAGCATATGAGGAATACCATTAATTATCGGATACCATCTTTTACAAACGTTGCAAAGGATAACCCCCCACACAATATCATCGTTGCTTGCTTCGAATGATTTAAGTAATAGTTTGTCGTTTCGGCAAATAGGACATTGTAAAATATCCATTAACCATCTCTTCATAGCTGACCACCTATTACTCTGTCCTTTTTAATTTTGTTGATTGTCAAACGTGTTCCCTTGAAATTTTGTGCCAAAAATCTCAGCGTAGGTGACTGCATACACACTCACCAAAGTGGATGATAAGGGATCCAAACCGAAGTGCACCACATGGTTAAGTCCACCTCTCTCAAACCTTATTCTCGCTATTAGTTCTGAATCAACATCAAGTCCCCATACTTCAACGTTTTCGATTGAAGGGTTTGTAAGAAGACGTGTGAGTGGAATAACATTTATTTGAGGATTAAGCAGTGCGACTATTTTGGCGACCGAGAGCAACGGGCCTTGTGAGGCTACGGTATTAGCCACACCACTTTCCGTGTAGCTTGTCGACCGATTAATATACTCAAAAAGCTCTGTTTGATCGACCAATAAATTATTTAAAACTCGTGCAAGTCTTTGATTTGAATTTATTTTATAAAGTGCTTTTGTAAAGGAGTATGCCAAATTTTTAACTCCTTTCAAAACCGATTTTCCATCGCTACCACTTGAAAATGTGATAACCTCATCGGTTTTGGCGTCAAACCATGATAAAATGTATCGATTATAGCCCATCACTCTTAACGCGGATTCTAGTTGAACACCAAGCTGGCCTTCTAGGTTGTCAGTAAAATATATGTAGCTCGTTCCCTCCTTTGTATATGGTGCATAGTAGTATAACGCTTCATGTGAACTAACAACTGAAACGTTAAGTCCAAACATGATAAGAGGCCATGAAGCTATTTCAGCATAGGCTTCTGAATACGGGTCGTATACAAATATTAATTTTTCCGAGTTCAAAGCTGGTTGAATCAACTCTGCCAAATCATCACTTGGTCTTATGCTACAAAATGTACGTACGTTATCTTCAAGCCTTCTTAATACCATTTGCCGCAACACATCTTGATGCAAACTCTAAGACTTATAGGCTTGACTCGTCATTGAAAATTGTGCCTGTTATATGGTTTGATGCCCTAACACCTAAACACTTAAGAATAGCGAAGTATATGCAAGAAATCGCTAGGAATAAAGGATATGAATTCCTTTTAACGAGCCGTGAGTATGATGAACTTCCTTCCATATCAAGGATTTTATCCCTACGACCAATTTATGTGGGTGGGCATGGGGGATCAGACCTAAGAGCAAAGCTTGAGGCAAGCGTTAAACGTTTGTTAGAGCTCTATAACCTAGTTAAGAGTTTTGACGTTAAATATGTAGTTTCTCATGCCTCACCGGAGGCAACTAGGATAGGGTTTGGTTTGAGTTTGCCAACAATCAACATTAACGACTCTCCACATGCAGAAGCGGTAGCACGTCTCACAGTTCCACTTACCACAAAACTTATCAGCTCAGACTTCATACCCGCTAAGGTGTGGTACAGACTGGGCTTAGCTAGGTCCTCGCTCGTCAGCTATCACGGCATAGAGTGTATAGCTTGGATAAAGCGTGAGAAAGTTATACCAAAAGACTTTGGTCTGAAAAGACCTATTATACTGTTTAGACCAGAAGAAGTAAAGGCATCATATGTTCGGTCCCAGACAAATTCCTCATACCTAGCCCCAATACTTAGAGGTGCTCAAAAGAAGCTTGGGTTTTCGTTGGTTGCATTACCACGCTACAAGAGCCAATACGCCGCTTTACAGGATGACTTACCCGACGCAGTTGTCTTAAGGGACCAAGAAGAGGGCTTGTCGCTAATAGCTTCTTCTGACGTGTTTATCGGTGCGGGAGGGACAATGACGTGGGAGGCCGCACTATTAGGAAAGCCCACGCTTTCAGCCTTCCCAAAAACGCTTTACATTGAAAAAGCATTAGGTGGAATGGGGTTACTATGGCGTGTGTCAAAGTCTAACTTGCTTAGCAGTCTAGAATATGTTTTGAATAACCTTGAAGCTCTTAGTTTTAGACAAAAAAAATTGGCTGTAGAAGCCTTACAGACTCTGCAAGACCCGTTAGAGTTGGTTTCACGCGTTATCGCGTAAATATGTGTCCCTTACAGCTCTTACTACTTTGAACCAAATATAGAAGAGTATGCCAAGAAGAAAAAGAAATATTATTGATTTCGTAAAGTGTATAACAAATGGATCAATCACGTCTTTAGACCCTAAAGGTAGCAATACTATTTTTGTAAAAGTAAAGATTAACATTAAAAAACCCCAAAACATTAATATCAAAATTATCATTAAGACTAACGGGTCAATTTTTTTTAATTTCAACCCGTTCACCAATATATTAACAAAAAGGTTATAAATCCAAGCGCTGCCCCTAGTAATGTTAGGGCGTGGTAACGCAGTATAATTTGCCTCTCTGTTAAAGGGAAGCGTGATGTCAAGAAATTGGCTAGGCTCATCGGTGCCCCGGGTGTTGGGTTTGCTCGTATCCTACCATTTTCAATCAACACCGGTCTCGCCTTAACCTCATGTCTTTCGAAGATTTTACCTACACTACCAAAGGAGAGCAAACCGTTTATTAGCATAGGTGTGATTGCCACAGCAGCAACAACCTCCACGCGACCCATAATTGCGACCATGCTATACGCGGCTCCCAAGGATAGGCTGCCAGTGTCCCCAATAAAGAACTTCGAAGGATACCTGTTAACAAGAAACAGTCCTAGTGATGCACCAGCTAAAATAAATGAAAGTATCGATGTAAGAGCCGTATAGTTGGCCACCCCAGCGTATAGAATTACTATGCCTAGCTCAGCGAAAACCACAGTGGAGGCAAACGTGAGTGTACCGTTATAAACATCATACATGTTGAACGCATTGGATGTTACTGCGAATGCTGCTATAATAAGAAGAGGGTATAGAAAGCCGACTCCATGTATTTGTCCAATAAAAGGTAAGTAGGGCCTAGGCACATAAAATGCAACGTCGGTTAACTTGGCTATGATAAGGGTTAATACTCCTCCTAAAAGCGTTCCTGCAAGTTTGAGCCTACCGGACAAGCCTATAAGGTCGTCGAGCAAACCAAGACAAGAGAAATAGATAAACACAAAAAATAGTGTTAGAACATAAAACCTAGCATAGGCGGGCAAGATAAAGCACATCATGAGCAAGAGTATTGATACAACTATGGATGATGCAATACCGCCCATTTCGGGCACTTTCGGTTGGCTCGGCTTGTGTACATCGACACCGTAATAACCGTGTTTTAAGAAAAAATCGCTCAGCAGGTTGAGCAACACATACACAATGATTGTTGCTAATACACTAAACACGAAGGCTACGGTTGAGCCTAGAAGCATTTTTTCTAATCCAGATGTGAACCGACTAAGAATTAAGTTTACCTATCTCCGACGATTAAATGACGATCTAGCCTAGAATTAGTCGATAAATATGGTTGCTTCTAGGAAAAACTATGTTAGTTCTCGTTCTCAGGGTTAGGTAGACTCTGTCTAAGTTTTTCGGATGCTCTCTTAACCGTTGCGTCAGGATTATAGTAATAATCAGTAAATATCCTCTGAAGCTCTGTGTAATGCCTTATGTTGGATTGTTTAAGCCAGTTTAACACCAACTCTCTCCTCCTTATCTCGTAAATAATATCCTCAGGTTTTACCCCCCTAAACTCAGCAAGCTTTCTAATTTTCGAACTATCTTGTAAATGCTCTCTGAATTTGTCTTGAGTGCTAGTCCACTCGAAGATGGGTGTTTGCTTGTCAACGTCGATTATTTCTTCTACAGAGATAACCCGTCTACCAGTCCTTAGCTTGTCCCCACCAGGAAGTACTACCCTACGCACCACGACGGCGAGATCTAGGAATGGTATGTATGATGGGGCAACATCCATGGGCTTAGACGTAAGCCGTTTAATCGCCGACCTAACGTCCTCGGCGTGTATGGTGCATAAGCCTCCGTGACCGGTTGAGATCGCTTGGAATAAAACGTATGCTTCCTCCCCTCTTACTTCACCCACAACGAGCACGTCAGGTCTCATCCTTAGCGAGGCCTTAACGAGGTCAAAAAGTGAGACTTCACCAACCTTTTCCGAGCTCAAACCATAGCTTGGTCTACTAATCATGGGTACCCAATTATCCAATGCAAGGTTCATTTCTTGGACTTCTTCAATCGTAATGACTTTTGATCCAGGGCGAACCATGCTTACAAGTGCGTTTAGTAACGTTGTCTTCCCAGCTGCTGTAGCCCCTATAACTATAGCGCTCAGACGATTCTCCATCATCAACCAAAGATATGCTGCGATAGGCTCATTAAGTGTGCCATAGTTGAGCATGTCAACTATTGTTACTGGATCTGTCCTAAATTTTCTTATTGTAACAGTGCTTCCAAAAGGGGTTATCTCCTGTCTATACGTGGCCATAAGCCTGTGTCTTCCGGGTAGTGTGGCGTCAACAAGCGGGAAAGCCGTGCTTATATGCTTACCCGAAATGTGTATCAATCGGACAACATAGTCATCCAAATCCTCCTCCTTCTCGAACACCAAGTTAGTTGGCATGCTTTCATATTTAGAATGAAACACATAAACGGGTTTTTTTGCGCCATCCACGCTTATATCTTCTATTGAAAGATCGCGCATAAGTGGGTCTAAAGGACCAAAACCAACAATGTCACGTTCCACGTAGTAGAGGATTTTTGACCAAGCGACGTTTTCCATTTTCCCCATACTTATCCTATATTTCTCTACAATACTTCTTGCTCCCTCTTCAAAGTACATGCGTGGGTCGACATTTCCACGTGGAACTTTTAGTTCTAGTTGAAGCGTCTTAACGAGCCTATTATAAATATTTATTTCCTCCTCGTTTAGTTTAAGCTCATCAATCAGATAGTAATATTTACCGGTTTCAAGGTCATGACCAATAATAGTGTAGACAAACGGTTCAAGTATTGGGTATCTTTCAACTTCCTCAATTAATCCCGTTATTGGTAATGCAGTTATTGGACCTTTAATTTCCTCCTTAATATATTCTTCAGTTTTTGAATTACCGCTCATAGTATTTCCGCTCCAAAATAAAAAAGTAACTTTTACCGTTTTTGTAATTATCTATAACCGCAGCTCACATTTAAACTATACGCATCAACTATAAAATAATATACTTATTTGAATGAAACTCTGTAAATCTTTCCCCCCACCATATATTAATCGGGATCAAAAACAAAACTGTCTATAGACACATGTGCTATATATTTTGAATATTTTTGCTGTAGCTACTAAGAATAGTCTAAAGAGAAGTAAAATGCGGTCGCCGGGATTTGAACCCGGGATCAGCAGCTTGGAGGGCTGCTGTCCTAGACCAGACTAGACGACGACCGCTAAAAACACACCACCCAAACAGGTTTAATAATCCTACCAAGGTAGTAGGATAAACCTGTGTAAATGCCTCCTTTTTTGGCTGTCTTTAAATATTTTGGAAGGAAACAATTTAAGTCAGGGGATAGTGTAATTCGGTACGGATGACGCCCCAAAACAAACTGGGTGTGAACACAGTATTGGAATACCCAAACACAACTCTACACGATCTCTTAGCTGAAAATGCGTCTAAATTCAAGAGGAAAATTGCTGTCTATTATGGTGGTACAGAATATAGTTGGCAGTATATTGAAGCTTTTTCAAACAGCTTCGCAACCATTTTGATGGAAATGGGAGCGAGTAGGGGTTCAACAGTTGCAGTCATGCTTCCCAACATCCCACAGTATATCATGACTATCTTCGGCATTTGGAAGGCAGGGTGCTCCGCGCTACTACTTGACCCTTGGCTAGGTGCAAACGATCTTCAAGTTAGACTTGTGAATTCCGACGCGCACATCCTTGTTGCACTTAGAGACATAGTTTCTGGGTATGATGCTTATTACAAAGTGCAAGCTGTTCGCGAATACACAAGGTTAGAACACGTTATTACTACTAGTATGACCGATGCGTGGTCTGGCTTAACAAACATGTTTGGGGTTCTGAGGGACGTTAAGCCTAGAAAAAGAGAGAATACAGTTGACTGGTTGACTGCGACGCGCAAAAAAATCGGGAGGAAAAAACCTGATGTTACAGTTTATCCCGATGACATAGCTGTAATACACTACATTGGGCCCCAGAGGAACCTTAGACAAATAGGGTTGTCGCACAGGAACCTAGTTGTAAACGCGTTCCAGTATGCATGGTCTTTAAAAATAGAGGAAAACGATATTGTACTGGGATTGCAACCACTATGGCAACCCCACGCTTTAACATCAGCTTTTACCTCAACTCTTTTCAGTGGTGCTAAGACTGTGCTTATTCCCCTGATAACATCTTACTCCCTAAAACTTATGGGTGAGAGATCACCAGACTTCATAGAAGCCGTAAGGAAATACAAGGTCACAGTCATTCCCGCTTCGCCAAGCCTGTTTTATGCCTTAGTGGCTTTAACTGATCAGGCGGACATCTTTAAATCTGTTAGGTGCGCGGTCTGTGTTCCCACACCCCCACCCAGCGACGTCAAAGCGGCTTTTCAGAGAATCAGTGGGGTGAGGATTCTTTCCGGTTATGCTAGTCCGGAAGGATTAATAACCCACCTTGAAAGGCCAGAGTTAGAATCAAAACCCGCGTCGATAGGCCAAACGCTTCCAGATACCGAGGCGGCAATTTTTAACGCTGAAGATAAAGATTTGCCGGTTGAAGTCAATCAAATAGGTGTGCTTGGGGTTCGTGGGCCTCAATTTAATGATGTATATACCACACATTCACCTGTGGAAAAGTCCTATTTGAATTCCGATGGGTGGGTTATTACAGGGGAATATGCGATTAAGGATCTTGACGAAAACTATGTATTTAGAGGAACATCAAAGGAAGTCGTTATGACCAGCGGTTGCCGTGTTTGGAAGTCAGATCTAGAGGACACTCTCCTAGCTCATCCCGCGGTTAAAAAGTGTGTGGTTAACGTATTACGTGATCCTTTCTCAGGCGAGAGAATGATAGTCCGCGTCGAAATAGGTGAAAAGAAAGTAACGGAAGACGAGCTGTTTAAGTATCTAGCTATGAAACTAGCTCTCTATAAACTTCCGATAAGAATAGAGTTGTTAAACACAGCAGACCAATAGCCTCCAAACAGCATTGTCAACTGAAAATCATTCTGCACACAGGTCTCTTTACGTCGAAAATGGTGATATGAAGTAGTCCACATCTGTTTTCGCTGTCAATAAAGTATAAGCATTCGGTACATTCTTCTGGCCCGCGAAACCCAGTTCTTTTTAAGATCTCTGTTATGCGTGTTTTTGTTGTCTGTTCGATTGAATTCTCCGTTTTGCTATTGGGTAATTGTTCCTCCACTGTAGTATTCATACCCGCAGTAACAGGTTGCTCTTGGGCCAAGTGAACACGAAGTGGTTCAGCCTGATTCTGAATAGCTTCTTGTTCCTCCTTAATAAGAACCTTTATACCACCTTTTTCCCCACCACTTAATGTTGGGGGTTCCATGTTCTCTGTGTCTATTATTTTCGAAGCTACCTCATCTATACTGGGTAATTTGCCTGTGGCAACTACCGTGTTATTAGCAATTACAGCAGGGAAATCATTTAATTCATATATTTTACTATACACGTAACATTCCGCCAGTGATCTCTCATCCACCTTTTTCCCAGATGACGTGATAAACCCCTCGGGCGTAAAGGCGAGGCCGGAGGCCTCTTGTTTTTCGAAGGTTGCGAGGTAGTTCAAGCCCACCGTGGCATTAAAATATCTTTCTGCTAGGTCACGGCCTTCGGTTAAAACATCTTCTTTTTTGCCAAAACTTAGCTCTGAAAGCTTAATTGTTGTACGTGAACCCATCTTTTCAACTAAATCCTTTTTAAAGGTTTCAACTACATTCTTATCTTTCGCTTCATAAATTATTATGATTTCGACTTCTTCCACTTTAATATACATGATTAACGATCTACAATAAAAATCCTTTGATGTGGACCATGCTCGTGTGAGCGAATATCGCATTCCTATAAATAACGATTACATGTAATAAGTATTCTTATTATAAAAATCAACACGTATAATTATCTAAAATATCAATTAGCTACTAACTTGCGAACATCAGTCTACGTTCTTATCCTGGAATATAGTAGTAACGCGTTAAATCAAAAGTTAGCCAGAAACATCATTAAATTATGATATACATCAAGGAAACTTAACTCATTGTATAGTCATAGCGAGCAAAATAGGATGACTGAACCACATTAGACTGTAAAATAACACATAGTGCCCCCGGTGGGGTTCGAACCCACGACAACCCGGTCTTCAGCCGGGTGCTCTCCCACTGAGCTACAGGGGCTGTGTTATATGCTTTTACAGCTAAATAAAAGGTTTTTCCATCACCCGAATAAATTATCGATGCAAAATAACAATTCGTGCACTCGGTTTCTTTAAGTTCTGCTCAGATATCGCGAGGGCTTTTAAACAATTGTCTTTGACCGACCTAGTGTGGTAATAACTATTAATCACGAAACAATAATATTATAGTAGCGGTATAAACTTCGTGCGGGCTCGTCGTCTAGTCTGGTTAGGACGCCACCCTCACACGGTGGAGGTCCCCGGTTCGAATCCGGGCGAGCCCATATATGCTTTCCAAGCAGCGTAAGGCGATGCGACTATCATTTGGCCTTAAAAAGCTGGTGAAGTGGGCGGCTTTGAAATTGCCTCCACCCTTTTATCCTAAGCCTTCTTGTTGTTTTTCCTTCCCGCAAGAATATATGACCATTGCCTGCTAAGACCCTTCCGATTACTATCCTGCTTCGATTAATTCCTTTTAAGGCCTCGACTAATTTTATATCCATTTCCGGATTATATGTATATACCAGCGCATACTCTTCACCTCCATACATACATAGCTCCTCCTGCAACCTCCAATTTAACTTCCTTAAGGATTCGTCAATTGGTAGCGTGTCTATTATCGCATCGGTTCTGTTTCCAATTAACTGTTTGATCGCGATTATTAAGCCGTCGCTTGAATCCGAACAGGAGCTGATAAAGCCGAGGGATGATAATTTTTCCCCGTAACTAATCTCTGCGTATGGATGTTTGAATCTTGTGACAGCCTTCCTTGTAAGGCGAGCCCCCGTTTGAATCTGGTTGAATAAAATTTTTAGGCCGAGCGCCTCCAATCCAAAATACCTTGAAACAGCTATTATGTCGCCTGGATTAGCATGGTTGCGTAACAATGGTCTCCCCTTAGCTTCCCCCAGCATACAAACACTTACACATACTTCGCTTGTTTCGCTTAGATCCCCCCCAAGCAGCACAGCGTTTAAAGTCTGAAGAGCATCTTCTATTCCACGAAAAACCCTCTTAAAATTCTTTGTCTCCAAGTTGCGCGGGCCTGAAAATGAAACCAAAGCATACTTTGGTCTCGATCCGATGGCTGCAAGGTCGCTGGCGCAAGCCATAATCGACTTCCAACCCAAGTCATAATAATCGAAATGCGGCGGCAACTCTTGTGATACATATGTATCCACTTTAAAGCTAGTTGTTCCAAATAAGTTTATAACGGAGGCGTCATGCCCGTTGCCGACTATTACGTTGGGATCTTGTGCACGAAACCTGTTAACCAGCCATTCTATTAGACGCGTCTCACCTAACTGACCAATTGTTGTCATATACCTAACCGTACTATACTCACCCAGCTATTTGGGCTATTTTTATAAAAAAGACTTTTTAGGCCTAAAAATCTTTGGGCTTCTATCGATGTATAGAATTGGCGTCAGAGTCTCCTCCGCGCTTGTTTCGGAACTACTGCTCCATAGACGTGAAATACATGCGTGAAAAAGTTAAATTTTGGGTAAACCTTTAAACACTCTTGGAAATAAGAAGATGTGAGCCTCGGTAGCTCAGCCCGGTAGAGCAACAGACGGCATTAGCCGGTTGAACCTTGTAAGCTGTGGGTCGCGGGTTCAAATCCCGCCCGAGGCTTATGTTAGGTATCAGTTCTGCGTGGGCTCAGCACCAAACCGCTTAGCACTTTCGAGCCACATCATCTACCTTAGGATTTAACCCAACTTAGAGTTATATATATTGGTTTCCCCTGCTCTGACACTGTTGCAAATACAAACCTCTTTCTAGTTCCATGAGAAAGTCTGCCTGCGCGTATAACTTCTATACCGCTTAGCCTATATGTTTTTGGAACAACCTGAACTAGGAATGGCGCATGATCGATTCCAGGACCTTTAATGTAAACCGCGAATGTCGCGCCGAATTTAAGCCCTGACCTCACGATAAGGCCCTTATATCTTAGATCCTTGTATATAGTGTAGACCACTAAACCGTTGCCAACAGGTTTCGTTACACTCAGTTTTCTGTTCCCCGTCATCACTTCAACTTTGCCTTGTTCCAACAAATAAAGCGCCTCATACTTTGATAGACGCATTGGGGCGAGCTTATCCCCTACTTTGGGTTTCGGGTTGTTTAGAGGTCTGCCAAAGTACGGCCCCCAATAAAGAGCTTTAGCATCCTCCTCATTGAATACAAGGTAAGCGTCACCAACCTTTTCAACTCTAATCATACACTAAGGTTATGTGTTAGAACAGCTATATGTGTTAAGGAAAAATGGTTGAGCTCAGACGCTTAGCTGGACCACTGATTGGTATCGTTGGAATACTATTGATTCTCCTTTACACCAATCCAGTTGTTGTGTTAAGCAAAATAAAACACGTCAATCCGTTTTTCATTCTCCTTGCGGCTGCAACGGAAGTATTAGGAGGAGTCCTCTACACTTTGGCTTGGTATCTGATCCTCAAACCAAGCGGTATTAGTGTTTCCTTTAAACGTGCATACTTGATAACTATGGGAAGTCTTTTCCTTATTTATACTACTCCTAGTGGAGTCACAGCTGAAGCCGTAAGAATAAGCATGACGCGTAAGCATGCAGCGGACTATGGTGGTCCTACTGCCTCAGTTATAATTCATAGGGTGCTCTACGCTCTGGGATTTGTCTCCGTTGCCAGTCTCGCAACTTTTATTGTCTACAGCGCTTTTTCTACGTCACCATTTATTAAAACCGCCTTCTACGCTATTCTATCAACACTAGCTCTTGTCTCAGTGGCTCTAGGGTTAAGTGTCTATGCAAAATTTTTAAAGGGATTCGTCAAACAGGTGTTAACTAGGCTTTCCCCGCTTATAAAAAAGATCTCTAAGAGAGAAGTAGATCTTTCCGAGGTGGATAGAGCCTTCGATAGTTTTGCGTTTGCAATAAGCAAGATTAAACATTCACCTATACGACTGCTTACCTCCTACGTTGTTATAGCTCTAAGATGGGTGTTGGTCTCAGTGGTGGCTCTTCTTGTTATGTACTCCCTTAACTATCACGGGCTTTCTATTTGGGCCATCATGATAGTAATGATGATAGCCGAACTGGTATCCACTACGCCTATTGGTATCCCAGGTATGTTAGGGGTGTTGGATGCAGTTATAATCGCCTCCTATGTAGCTCTCGGCGTGCCTTTGGACATAGCGACCGCTGCTGACATTTTGACCCGTCTGGTACTATATTCAGTGAATATACCCCTTACTGGGTCACTGTTCTATGCATACATAAGTAGAACGGTTTCTAGGAACATAGAAAATCCCGCAGAATAGTGTTTTACCCCACCGGAAAGTCTGCTGATGCAATAAGAGTAATGTATTCGGCTGCTTCCAAGATCTTTTTCGATATTTCCTCTAAGTCTCCTGTCAGATTATAAAGCACAGTTAGGGGAGGCGACTTGTCGATTTCGTTTAGGAGTAGTTTGTTTACCGAGTCAATATAACGTGTTGTCTGCGCAAATTGCTCATCGATTCCCCCCATATTTCTCACAGACTTTTCACCGCTTCCCACTGGTACGAGTTTAAGCAGTAATTCGAATTCACGCAATAATGATAAAGTAATTAGACCAATACTATCACCGAAAGAGGTTTTTTCAACCCAGTTTCTCCTGGTCATACCTTCGAGTTTTTGGATGATGCGTTTGGCAATGCAAGCAGCATCCCAAATAAGTAAGCAAGCCCTCACATATTCAACACCCAGCGGTAATACGCTGTAAGCTCTAGCTGCTTCAGTTGTCATAGCGTGTTTGTGGCTTAATAGTTTTTTAAATACTGTCTCGTCGGCCTTCAAGATTAAAGTGTTAACACCATCGCCGTTGCCCTTCATAAATAGGTCGTAGGCTTCGGCTAAATATCTAAACATCGTGTGAGCCTCCTCCATAAACGCCTGTAACACTGTGTTCATTTTTCTGGCCAATATCTGTTCATCGGTCATACATTGATGCATATAGATTTGTTTTATTACCATATAAACATTCGCAACAATTCCTCAAATATTGCTCAGATATCAGATGACATCTTCCTAAAACAGTGCTATACACTGATATAACAAAATCTCGAGTATTTTACCACGATTTTAAGTCGTCTAACGATAATTAGCCAACCTCTGGCCATATCTATACAACGGTGTCTTTAATTCGGTTGAATTTAAAGAGGGGTCTTAAGTCTTACAAATTTAGACCATCCAACTATAGAATGATGGTTACGGTGGATTATGGTTGTCGTCAAAATATGAAAAAATAACTGATTTGGCAAAGAGGAGAGGACTATTTACTCAATCAGCGGAAATATATGGGGGCGTAGCTGGATTCATAGACTACGGACCGATCGGTACCCAAATCAAATCGAATATAGCAGAATTATGGAAAAATATTTTTATATACTCACACGCTGACCTTGTCTATCAAGTTGAAACGCCTATAATAACACCTGAACAAGTGTTTAAAGCAAGCGGACATGTTGACCATTTTACAGACCCTGTGGTCGAGTGTCCTCAGTGTGGGCGAATATATAGAGCTGACCACCTATTAGAAGAAGAGTTGGGTTTAAACACACAAAACATGGATAACGAAGAGATTTCCGGATACTTTAAGAAAGGGGTTAAATGTCCATTTTGCGGCGGCCAGTTAACTCAGCCATACAGCTTTAATCTGCTATTTAAGACAAACATAGGCCCCTACGCATCATCTATTGGCTATATAAGAGCCGAGACCGCGCAGGGTATGTTCACACTATTCAAACGGGCTCACGAGGCTCTAAGGGAAAAAAGGGTTTTTGGGCTTGCGCAGATAGGTAAAGTTGGGCGCAACGAAATTTCTCCAAGACAGGGTCCACTTAGACTAAGAGAGTTCACGCAAATGGAATTAGAATTTTTCTTTGATCCCGAGGACCCCCACTATGATGACCTATTGTTAGATGTTGAAAACAGAACTTTAAGATTGCTTCTTGAAGGCCAACCGAATGTTAGTGAGATAAAACTTCAAGAGGCTGTAGAGTCAAACATAGTGTGCAACTGGTGGTTGGCTTACTTCATGGCACTTGGAGAGAGATTTGTAGAAAGCTTGGGATTTCCTTCTGAAAGCTACCATTTCTTAGAAGTTCCTAAGCACAAGTTACCACACTATTCTAAGCAGACGTGGGATTTAATGGTTAAAGTAGATAAATGGGGGTGGGTGGAAATTGCCGGCTACTCATATCGTGGTGACTTTGATCTGAGCGCACATTCGAAGTTGAGTGGTGTGGATCTAAGCGTCTTTAAGCCGCATGAGAAACCCGTGGTTAAGAAAAGGTTAAGGTTTAAATGGGATGTAAATAGACTAAAGTCGATTTACGCTGAGAAAACAGGGCTAATAATCTCTAAGCTTAAAGGCTTGAATGAAAGCGAGGTTCAGGAAAGCATAGAGAAAGGGTTCTTAGATGTTGACGGTATTAAAGTCAACGTCTCAGATTTAGAAATCGAGGAGATAGTCGAACAGGAAAAAGGTATAAAGTATTTCCCGAATGTTGTTGAGCCGAGTTTTGGCTTAGACAGGATTTTCTATGCTGTAATCGACAATTCTTATACGGAAAGGGAGGGTAGGGTTGTGCTCAGATTACCTCGAATTATTGCTTATCCCCAAATCGGGGTTTTGCCACTTGTTAAGAGGGATGGTCTCGACACAGTTGCCAAAAAACTTTTTGTTCAACTTTGTAAAGCTGGTCTGAAGGTTACATATGATGATGATGGTTCTATTGGTAGGCGATATTCAAGGTTGGATGAGATAGGCGTTCCTGTATGTGTAACAATTGATCATCAGACATTGGAGGATGGCAGTGTGACTCTAAGGGATAGAGATACTTGGTTGCAGGTAAGAGTAAAAACAGATGCTCTAATTGGTAGTCTAAAGAAATTTATCTACGAGAACGCAGATATACACACATTGGGAGAACCCTTTAATGTTGGGCAGAACGAAAGGATTAAAACTTAGTGAGGCGGGTTGATGGGAAGATGGCTTCTAGGTTGCCAGAAAAAAGGCTAAGGTTAAGGAAGAAAATGGATGTTGCACCGACAGTCGCCAGAATGAATTCCAAGGTTGTTCAAGAACTACAAATAAAAGACAAAATTGAAATTGTGATCGCAGGGAAGAGAAGGCTTGAGCTAAGCGTAGTACCGATTGACGACATACCACCAAACGAGGTTCACTGCAATGATTCTACCCTGACTCGTAGTGGTATAGCTGACAACAGTATAGCCACTATAAGGGCTCTTCAAGAGGTGAACACCGATTAACAAATCCGTGATCATTTTGTTAATTTTATCCTTGTTTGTAGGATGTGTAAGTTTAAACGTTGACCAAGTACATGCTGCCACAGTGCCTCAGACAACCGTTAAACTAAAAGTGACGAGCTTGGATGGCTACCCAGTCAAAAACGCTTACGCTAATATTGGGTACATAATAGGTAACGAGAGTAAGTCAATAAACTTTCCAGCCACAGACGCGCGAGGACAGACCAATATAACGTTCCCTATCAATCAGAGCATAAACGCACACTTAAACGTCACATTCCTAGGCACGATTGTCCTAAAAAACTATGGGATACGTCTTGCACCAAATACCACACTAAGTTTTAACCTTACTGTAAACGTTGTTAACCTGACATATGCGATTGAAAACCCCAAGGGTGGCCTCCTTTCTTCAGCTACCATTTCGTTTCGAGGCGTTCAAAACACCAATGTTTCAAGCGTCTCGGTGAGCACCAACAGCCCGAGTGGTTCAATTCTTCTGCCTACAGGTCTATACTCGATTTCTGCATATAGGGGGCCACTATTTTACAATGAAAATTTAACTATCAGTTATAGTTACAGGACTCTAAACATAACAGCCCCACTCTTAACATTGAAATACTTGGTTGTTGGTGTGAACAATAAGCCAGCGCAGGCTCAGGCGGTAGATCTACTCTATGCAGGATCAGTTCTAAATTCTTCTATGGCATCAGTTGGTAGCTTTCAGGGATTGCTACCGGGGTACTACCAGATGGTTGTCTTTGGAAGCGGTCTAACCAACTCCACAACTGTGGCTGTGGGCTCCAATGTATCTGTTAAAATTATGTTGCCCATAGGTTACGATGTAAGCTTTAAATTCAGTAACGAATTCGGATTACCCCTTGTAGGATATAATGTTACTCTGGTCGGTTCCAACTCTTATTCCAATATTACTAATGCGGCAGGTATTGCAAGATTCACTGGACTACCCCAAGGAGAATATATAATCGAGGTGTACAATCATGGTCACCTTGAATATATTACAACAAGCTATGTTGATGCGAGTGGCTACAATGAGATCATCGTATCCAACCCAGCTGCTAACACCTCAGCGCTAAGCGCGTACACGGTGGTGCGCCTCGTTTTCGGTGTGATCTTGATTATTTTAGCTACGCTTATATTACTAACAACCAGAACAAAGTCCAAATGAGCCACCTATTCTATTTGAATGAGCGTAGACCTGGCTTCCTAGGCGTGGCAGCTAATAAGCCGAAACCCGACGTGAACATATTGGGTGTACCATTCGATTCGGGCGTATCGTGGCGTCCAGGCACTAGGCTTGGGCCTCAAGCAATAAGGGAGGCCTCACTAAACATCGAAACATATAGCTATAGATACAATACTGATGCCGAAAAGCTTAGGATAGATGATTTGGGCGATTTAGCAGTGATTCACGGAGACACACAATCCACGCTTGGAATCCTTGAAAAGACAATCACAGATGCTTCATTAATGGGGGTGCCTATTTTCATGATGGGCGGGGAGCACACAATGACCCTAGCAGCAGTTAAAGCTCTAAGACCAGACCTCTTTATCGTCTTCGACGCCCACACAGATATGCGCGACGAATATATGGGCTTTAAACTTAGCCACGCCACTATATCTAGAAGGGTAAGCGAAATAATAGGACCAGAAAGGCTCTTACAAGTGGGTGTTCGGGCGTCTTGTTACGACGAAATAAAATATATACGCGATAATCGAATTAGGACAATAAGTAGCATGGAGATTCTTGATAACGATTTGAGTTTTGCTGGATCAATTATAACCGACCTTGTTAAATCTTCTAAGAAAGTTTATGTTTCTGTCGACCTAGACGTTTTGGATCCATCATACATGCCCGGAGTTGGTAATCCAGAGGCCGAAGGATTAAGCGTACATACCCTAATCCACCTGCTCGATAAGGCTGTGGGTAGTAACCTCGTTGGATTCGATATTATGGAGCTAAACCCTGCATACGATCCCTCAGGTATATCGAGTGTAGCCGCAGCAAAAATAATACTTGAAGCCGCTGTCAAATACGCTAGGTCTAGTGAAAGATAATTTTTAATCTGTTTTAAAGCGAGGGTTTATGGGTGAAATCTTTATAAAAACCCTAGAACCGCATTTAGGGCACTTTGGAAATGAGCGTATGCTTACCTCGTCTGGTCTGGGTTCATAGCCACATTCTGTGCACTTAAGCGTCAATTTAACTAATCATTGCCATTCGAAGTTTTAAGCTTAATGGACTCCCAGCTATTCTGGGTTTCTGTCTACTTATCGAATAATAAGGCATGGAAAACTTTATATTATGATCTGCTGTATTTTCAGCAGTCGGTGCAGAAAGACTTAATGGCAGACAAAAAGGAAAAGGTTTTGTTTGGGACCGAGGATTTGGGCGTCTGGGACAGCATAGTTAAGGAACAGCAGACCATAACTGTTCGAGTGGAGCGGCGTAGATTCGGCAAAGAGGTCACAATAGTTGAGGGGTTCACCGGTGACATAGATATTAAGTCAATTGCAAGCAAGCTTAAAGCCGCATTGGCGTGTGGGGGTACAGCCAAAAACAACTATATTGAGCTGCAGGGTAACCATAAAGATAAAGTGGTACCCTTGCTCGTTGAGTTAGGCTTTAATAAAGAACAAATATATGTTGATTAGACAATTTTGCTGTCCTGTAAGGGAGGCATAAGTTTTAGTTTGTCCACTAGCTCTTTGTATCTGTTTCTAACCGTTACCTCTGTTACCTCTGCAGCGCTTGCTATTTCCCGCTGAGTCTTTTTTTTGTTTTCAAGCAGGCTTACAACATAGATAGCTGCGGCGGCCAGCCCAGCGGGGTCTTTTCCAGCTGTTATGCCCACTTCTTGGGCTTGCCTTATTATTTCCTGGGCCTTATCCTGAGCCCCTTCATCTAAACCCAATTTATAGGCTATTCGAGGAATATAGCTAACTGGGTCGGGTACAGGCATAATAATGTTTAAATCCTTAACTAGCAAACGATAACACCTCGCTACGTCTTTTTTGTTTTGGTTCCTTGTGTACTGCGTTATTTGGTCTAATGAAATGGGTAGATTGAGTTTCCTACATGCTACATAAAGCGTTGCTGCAACAATGGACTCTATGCTTCTTCCACGCACAAGTCCTGCGTCCACCGCCCTCTGATAGATGGTTGCGGCTTCGGCCTTGACGTTTTCTGGTAATTTAAGAGGCGTAGCAATACGACTTATTTCGGCTAGGGCTTGCGCTGTGCTCCTATCGCGTGCTGTCTGAAACCTGCTCCTCATCTGCCACTTTCTCATTTGCAGTGCGTCGACTCTTCTTTGAGCGTCAAGTTTTAGTTTATTGATGTCTCTCTTGTCAATAATAGTACTCATCATACCAGTAGTCATCCCAGGTTTAATCGACTCACCAACCCTACTTCGTTTCTCCCTCTCCTCAGCAGTGAATGCACGCCATTCTTGGCCGAAATCGATCTCTCTTTCACTTATTACGGTTCCACAATCATCGCAAACAAGTTCGCCACGCGAACTATAGATAATATTGAGCGACCCACAATTCGGACAGACAAGCTGCTCGGACTTAATATCTTCACTTTTTCTAATATTTTCAGACACGAATCCCACCTCATATAACGCTTACATGACGGCTAGGGGGAGCTAACTTTAAACCCTCAAACCATCATCACCTATATTTAAGCATTATCAACTTATAAATGTTTTGATGGTGTATCGAACCCTCGATATGAAACATCTTTTCCCTGCACAAACTTTAAGAAGATAAACTTTAGCTTTCCATGATATATTGATAAAGTACTCTGATATTTGATATCTTAATAAGGAGTTTTAGTAATTTACCATATTTACCTTAGGAGTTGTATCATTAAATCTATACTGAAAGGGTAACCGCAACTGATAACCGCCTATTAACGTGAAGTTTTCAAAGTGTACCGCAAGGTGGTCGAACTCTATCTGAGTTCACAGTTTCAATTCATGCGTTATCTCGCGTTTTACGGTTGGTCCGTGTGAGAAGGGTTTTGGTTAAATCTAAATGTAAAGGTTTAATTTGAGACCATTCAGTGGAGTTCTATCAAAGTGTAATAGCTTCTTAGAGGGTTTCTTAAGGTTTTAATGGTGCTTCTTATCCCATCGACTGTAAGGGATAACACATTATAGGCCTATTATTGCGCTCTCAAAACAATGATTAAACCGCATGATACTCGGAGAATAGGGAGCTAAAATTATTCACGGGCTACAAAAAATGTCACATTCCTTGGATATATGTTCTCTAAAAGCTTATTTTTGAGCTTTGCACACTATAATTGGAAATTTTGTACAATGAGGGGAAATTAGTGCAGTATAGAATATTCTTGGCAGAATTGGGCGACAGTTCTAAGTTGCTAGGCGTGTACCAGGGATTAAAGGACTTCTTACATATTCACGGTGTTGAACTCTTAGTCGACAAGGAGAAAGGGGTTTTGATAGCCCAGGGGCCGCCCGATCGTACGGCCAAAGTCTCCGATATGGTTCAACTACTTATTTACGGTGTAAGTCCCGCTAGAGCTCAGAAGTATTTTTTGAATGATGAATACTATTTCAGAATAGATCTAAACGACACTCTGAATCCTAAGGACGTTACACGTACGCTAGCCAGAATTATAGGATCCAAAGGCTCTTTTAAAAGAAAGTTAGAAGAGTTGACTAAAGCGGACATAATTGTTCACGATAGTAATGTTGTGATTGTTGGAGACTATGCTGCAATTGAACTAGCGAGAATGACCATAGAGGAGGTAATTTTAGGTAAACCCCAGTCGGTTGTTATTAGGAACTTACAACGAAGGATGGGGGGATAGGGGAAATAGTTTGTCTTCGACCAAGTTTAAGCAGCTCAGCCCCGCGGAGTTTTTCTATAATAATAGGTCGATGGCGGGCTTTGATAATCCAACAAGAGCTGTCTATACAGTTGTGCGCGAGTTGATCGAGAATTCTTTGGATGCGTGTGACGCCCACGGTATAAAACCCTTAATTCTAGTTTCCCTTAAACGCATCTCCTCAGATGAGCTAGAGGTTCTAATAGCAGATAATGGTGTGGGAGTTCCATCGCGTTATATTGCGGATGCATTCGGACGGGTGTTCTTTGGTTCAAAATATACAATTAGACAGAGCAGGGGGACTTTTGGTTTGGGCGGTAAAATGGCCATATTGTATGGTCAGCTAACAACAGGGGAACCAGTCAGTGTTGCGACAAGTGTGGGGGGTGATATTTATACTGTTAAATTGAGTATAGATGTAAGACTTAATCAGCCAATCGTGCATCAAAAAAAGGTTGTATATAATCCGAGTTCATATCATGGGACAACCGTTATGCTTAGGTTTAAAGGTGACTATGTTTCTGCTCGAAGCAGGATTATCAAGTACCTTAGGATGACACGTATAGCGTTACCCTATGCATCGATCATGTTTTTCGATCCGGACAACCAGGTTTTTTTGGCTCCCGCCTTAACGGACAGTGTGCCCAAACCGCCTACAGAGTCGAAGCCACACCCTTACGGAGTGGATATAATCAAGGTCAAGGAGATGATTGACTCGTCTAAGAGAGATGTTACTGTTCTAAAATTCTTGCAGAAGTTTTCAAGGATCGGCAGCACTACTGCGTCTAGGTTTGCAGCATGGGTTGGCTTTGATCCCAATCGGCCCGTCAAAAAGCTCTCTGATGAAGAGATAAAGAAGATGGTTGAGGGCTTTAAATCCTATACATTTCTGCCACCTGATGGGTCATCCCTTTCTCCGCTCGGAGAGCAGATTATTAGAACCGGCTTAGCCTCAGAGTATAATCCAGAGTTTATCGCTGTGACTACTAGGCCTCCATCGGCATATGAAGGATTTTCATTTATAGTCGAAGCAGCACTTGCATACGGCGGTGGCATAAACCTAGTAAGCACCTCGAATGAAGTCAGGCTCTTAAGGTTTGCTAACAAGATACCTTTAATCTATGATTCCTCTAACGATGTGGCCATGAGGGTTATAGAGGAAGATATAGATTGGGCAAATTACAGTCTGGATCCAAAAATAGACCCGTTATTGATCTTTGTGCACATAGCTGCTTCGAAAGTTCCGTTTAAGACCGCGGGCAAAGAGTATGTGGCTGACCGCGAAGAAGTGAGAAGGGAGATCAGGCTAGCTTTAAGAAAGTGTGCGCGTGACCTCAAGACTTATATTTCAAAGAAAAAACGTGAGCAAAACTTCCATATGCGCAATGAAAAACTATCTAGTTATCTATCACTAATAAACAAATACTCGTCTATCATTTCGGGTAAATCTCCGTTAGGCGATGAATACATTAGTAAGCTAATTAAGGGTGCAAAGTGGGATGACTCAGAAGAAGCAACCTAAACAAGGATCAATGCCGTTAAAAGCTGAAAAACTAATAGTAGAATTAGGTAACAAAATATATACACAATTGTCAAATCTAGAACCCCCATCGGTTAGTATTCCTAGTCGATCCCTCGACAACATAGTTTTCGACTCGAAACTTCAACAATACGTTTTGGGAAATAGACTGATTAAGAGAGGTTTCAACAATGTAAGGGGGGCGAAAGGCTTGGCGCAGCTGTTGTGGGTGGCCTATGTGGCAAACGAGTTAATAAAGAGTGATCAAGTCACAACGCTACGTGATCTCTATTATACTTCTCTTAACGAAAAGTCGCTGGAAATTAAGGAACAGGCTGAAACGGACTCCCAAGTGGAAGACTTAGAAGCGATTTTAAGCGTCCCACGTGAAACCTTTAATATTATTCCCCACGATAGAGGCACAGCTTTTGGAAAGCTAGTGCTAGAATACAATATTAAAGGCTTTCAGGGTAACAGAGTTGACTTAATGTCCCATCCGGACGGTGTAAGCATAGGTCCAGCGCTCGCTCAGGCACGCTTTGTCTCAAGCGATTCGAGATTTGTTCTGGTTGTCGAAAAGCACGCTGTATTTATCCAGTTAATACGGGAAAAGCTTCATGAAAGATTTGGTGCCTTACTCATTGAGACTGGTGGCCAAGCGAGCAGGGCTGCTAGGATACTTATACGGAGGCTCAACAAAGAGCTAGGTTTACCCGTATATATACTCACAGACGCTGATCCGTGGGGAATGCACATAGCCCTAGTAATAATAAGTGGTTCGGCGAAATCCGCCCATATAAAGGATCTTGCGACACCCACAGCTAAGTGGTTGGGTTTTTGGGCTACCGACATTGAAAAGTATAAAGTCCCAAGTCTAGCGCTTAATGATGTTGACTATAAGAGATTGGAGGAGCTCAAAAAGGACCCCAGATATAACGACAAATTCTTCAGGGCTCAAATAGAGTGGTTTATGAAAAAACGTAGAAAAGCAGAGTTGGAAGCTTTCTCAAGCAAAAACACATCGATAGGGGTCACCTACTTGGCCAACACCTATTTACCCGAAAAACTAAAGGAGCTAGGCGCTACCTAAATTTTTGCGACACTACATTTTTTAACCGAGTGTTTTTAACTGGCTGTCTGCCTTGTAGCCAGTGTTTGGTTTATGGCTCAAAAGATTTATAAAACTTAGTGCTTTGAAATATCCTGCGCCGGCGTAGCTCAGTCTAGGTAGAGCGCTCGGCTGTTAAACTTGGCAGAAACCGAGCGGTCCGAGGTTCGAATCCTCGCGCCGGCGCTATTCTGCACGGCTTATGAATCAGAAAACAATGAGCCCACATAGTGTTATAGGGCATCCTGTCGACCACACAGCTAGCGATAAGAGGCTGCGCTGTGATACTGAAGCTTCTACAATTAACTTTAAGGATCATTTGTTGGGTGAAAGGCCGCAGGCGGGATTTGAACCCGCGATCACCGGCTCCACAGGCCGGCGCGTTAGCCAGCTACGCCACTGCGGCCTTTTTATTTCCAAAACCGCAAAACTCTTATTTTGAACCGGTATAAAAAAGTTGGTTTAAGTGGGCCCGTAGCTCAGCTTGGTAGAGCGGCAGGCTCATAACCAGCTGGGGGAGACCTGACGGTCAAGGGTTCAAAGGACTCAGTCTGAAAATCCCTTCGGGCCCACTTAATTCGGTGGTATAATATGGCTGCGGGCAAAGTTGTTGTGGTTGGTAAGATTTACCCTAAATCCGTTGAGACGGATAGAGCTAAGCTGCTTGATGAAGTAAAGCAGAAACTTCAGAGTGTAGCGGAGATAAAGAAGGTGGATGAAGAGCCTATTGCGTTTGGTTTGGTAGCTTTAAGGGTGCATATGGTTGTACCCGAGAATCTGGATGGTGGAACAGAAGTTATAGAGTCTTTAGTGTCTTCGCTGGACTCAGTGAGTAATATCGAAATAGAATACGTGTATAGACTATGATTCCTCGGCTATCCGCCACGTAAGGTTTTTTTCCACCTTTGAGAAAATTTAATCTGGTGTAAGACTTGTCAGCTTCTGACAAAGGTGCCAGTCAGCTGCCGCCGGGCGATGGTGCGGTCGTGCTCAGAGTAGCGGAAGCTAAGCAGAGGGATGTTGGTCGTAACAAGGTTAGAATAGATTCTGATATCATGGCTAGGCTGAATGTTGGTATTGGTGATGTGGTTGAAATAATTGGGAAGAGGCGTACTGTCGCCATAGTATGGCCGGCCTATGTCGAGGACAAGGGAACTGATACAATCAGGATGGATGGTTTAATTAGAAAGAATTGTGGTGTAAGTATTGGCGACAAAGCTGTTGTACGCAAAATAACGCCTAAGCCGGCCGCGTCCGTAAAGCTTGCTCCGTCATCGTATTCCATAACGGTGGATCCGCCGTTTATTTCCTATGTAAAGAAGAAACTCATCGACTACCCACTTGTCGAAGGGGATGCTGTGCTTATCCCCGTTCTCGGCCAAGCGATATCCTTCACGGTTGTCACGGTAAGACCCAGCGACGCGGTGATAGTAACAGAGAATACTCAGGTGACGATTCTTGATAAACCGGCGGAGGCTTCTGGCGTCCCGCGTGTGACATACGAAGATATAGGCGGCATGAAGGAGATAATACCCAAAGTAAGAGAGATGATTGAGCTTCCACTCCGCCACCCAGAATTGTTCAAGAGGCTGGGTATAGAGCCCCCCAAGGGTGTGCTGCTTTATGGTCCGCCTGGTACTGGTAAGACTCTTCTCGCTAAGGCTGTAGCGAACGAAACCGATGCGTACTTCGTTGCGATAAACGGACCAGAAATAATGAGTAAGTTCTACGGTGAGAGTGAACAAAAGCTTAGGGAAGTGTTCGAAGACGCTAAAAAACACGCTCCAGCCATAATATTTATCGATGAATTGGATGCAATAGCACCGAAGAGGGAGGAAGTCACTGGTGAAGTTGAGCACAGGGTTGTAGCGCAACTTCTTACTCTAATGGATGGTCTCGAAGCTAGAGGCGATGTGATAGTTATAGGCGCCACAAATAGGGCGAGCGCTCTTGATCCGGCGCTTAGGAGGCCTGGTAGGTTCGACAGGGAGATAGAGATCACCCTTCCAGATAGGCAGGGCAGACTCGAAATTCTTCAAATCCACACAAGGAATATGCCTTTGGAGAAGGATGTCGACCTTAAACGCCTTGCTGATATGACTCACGGGTATACTGGAGCCGACCTTGCAGCGCTAGCTAGAGAGGCCGCCATGAAGGCTTTGAGACGATATCTTCCTAATATAAACATAGAGCAGGAAAGCATACCGCCAGAGATCCTTGAAAAAATGACTGTTAACATGTATGACTTCTTGTCCGCCTACAAAGAAGTCGTTCCCACCACTCTTAGAGAGGTTTATATTGAGACACCTGAAATCCACTGGGATCAGATTGGTGGCCTCGCAGATATTCGAGAATTGCTTAAAGAGACCGTTGAGTGGCCTCTTAAGTACCCAGATGTATTTGAAAAATTCGGTATAAAGCCAACCAAGGGTGTGCTGCTTTATGGTCCGCCTGGTACTGGTAAGACTCTGCTCGCTAAGGCTGTAGCGACAGAGAGTGAAGCA
>JAVZKQ010000026.1:0-26507 GCA_038884175.1 Thermoprotei archaeon
TTCAACTATTCTGGTTACAACCAAAACCTGTGTGTTGGGTGCAACGTAGCCGCCCAAGCACAACTGGGACCCAACACCGTGAATGTCACACTCACACTCCTAGATGAGAACACCACACTAAGAGAATACACGCTTAATGTAAAGTATACTGTTAACACCCAGAGCTTACCGCTCTATGGCGCCACAGCGTACACATCCACCCCCTCAACGATAACTTGGAGCGGAAATCTACTATACATATACACACAAACGAGCGGCAGCTTCAAACTTGTTGTGACCACACCCTGGGGGCTGAGTCTCCAATGCCTTCTGTGACACTCGAGGCACTACTAGTGCTAGCAACAACAATACCCCTCATACTCTTCGGCTTCACCTACGCCTTGAGACAACCCATCTGCACACTGAGCTTCAACCCCCTAACCCAAATCAACAACGCCGTCCAAGCAGCGTACACCCAACCCTACACCCAACTCAACACACCCATAAACGCAACACTAATAATAGTAGCACACGGCAACACGATAAAATATTCAGGGTGCCAGGCTCCACCACCAATTATCTCGGATCCCGACAAAATAATCCTATCGTTCGGTTCAAACTACATCGACTACAATTTGAAGATTAGGGGATCAGTGATGCAGACACCCTGCAACCTTATCGTTTGGTACAACACGCTCAACCAAACACTACTAGTTGGTTGCTCCTAAATCTCCCCTATGCCTTTTGCAAGGATTTTTAAGTTCACACGCTTTTATCTAGCTAGACCTTATCTTGGAGAAGCAGCCCGCTGAAACACTCGAGATGCAGCCACTCCTCGACAAGACACTCAAATGGCTGGAGACCCAATTCAATCCCGAGAAGCTCCCATTCGAAGCCCAACTATACACTTTACACGCGTTAAAACTCGGTTCACGCAACATTGAGGCTAACGCCAAAAACCTCGTGGAGCGTGTGAAACAGGACTTAACACTCAAGATAAACGTTCTGGTCGACCTACCGAGGAAGGATCCAGATGCCTTCCTATACCTCTACACCCTCACCCTGGACTGTGACCCCGAGTTCGCCAAAGAGCTACGCAACACCGTGGTAGAGGATATCAGAAAGCTCCAGCTCCAAGATGGCTCAATAATAGGCGAGCACGTCGAGTTGGCCTACATCTTCTACTCTCTGAGCTCCAAGGACCCCATGGCTCAACTAGCGTTAAAACACACAGCGAAACTGTTCGAGCAGAAAGTGCTAAAGAACCTGGATGGGTACACACCACAACAACTCTACCCATACGTCAAGTCTCTTCTGCAAGCCGAACTCATCGCTGAGCAAACCCGTGACACAATTATGAACAACCTCTTTATAAAGCAGCGGGATGATGGGGGTTGGGGCGGCACGCTTGACACGCTGTACGCTGTGCGCCTCCTCACAATGATTAACACGCTTATAGCCGGCGAAAGAATAAAAAGAGGACTGAGATACACACAATCCAAGCTGAGAGAGGATGGCTCCCTCGGCGACCAAAAGCTCACCGCAATATATGCGATAACACACTATGAATACATGGCGCTTGGAAGCTCAGACCAGGGCTTCGAGTCGAACGACATACTCGCAAACACACAGGCATACACCCTGAGCCAACTATTAGTGGCCGCGATAAGGAGGGCCCAAACAAGTTTGCTAGGTGTCAACCTCCACTCTACACAACTCGCTGAGGCGCTACTCTCCGCACTAGAGACAACCGCGACACTCGAGGCCACAGTGGTTTACACCACAACTGAAAGCATACCACCACCATTCAAGAAACCCAGCCAAAAACTAAAGCTCAGGGTGACACACATCCCCCTCGAGAGCTTTATTGTCATAGACAAACGCCTAATAATATTCGCCCCCCTCAACGACGACGCCCTCTCATCACCCACATGCTTCGCGGTAAGGATCCTAGACCCAGTCCTCAGCGAAAAAATCGTTGAGCTACTAAACAGGCAAGCAACCCAGCAAACATAAAGCCGCCCGCCTTCTTGGGCAGATTAACACGGGATTGTGAGCTATATGATGTATTTTGTGTTTGGGTATAACCTTTAAGGCTTCGGCGCTACGAAAAAGTTAAATATTTATGGTTCATAACGTGTGTGAACACACTTTGTCGATGGAGCTAAAAGCGTACAAGTCTGTGGGCGATTTGATCAAGGAATTGGATGATGAGGTAAACCGTATTAAAACGATTCTAGGAGAATACCTACGCAGATTGGATGAGTCGAGGGCGAGGGTTGAAAAGATTAGGAAGGCTCAGGAAGCAATAGCCAAACTCACCGGCGGCAAAACACAGGCAACCGTCAAGACCACTGGATCCCAGACAATAGACCTCATGGGACTTAAAGTGATAGTAAACGTCTCCCCCGAAGAGGAAGCAGAGGTACTCGAAGAATCTGTGAGAACACTTCAAGACAAGCTCAACGTGCTCCAGAGGGTTAGGAAGGCCCTCGAACCCCTCTCCACCCTAGACGAGGGCGGAACCGCTATAACCGCTGTTATGAGTGACAGCATACCAACAAGACTGTTACTCAAAATTGTCTGACGGGTCTTTTCTGCTTTGGGCTGATCCTCCACTCCGCGCCAACCTTCTTAACTTTTATTTTCCCATCGGAGGCCATTGAGCCCAGAACGAGTGCAACCCTATCCCTTCTGAGGTTGTGCGATGAGTGCTGAGCTAGGAATGACAGAAGCCTTCTAAACGTGACTTCACCCGATACGTAAACATACCTATAGACAACGTCTTCAATCGAGTCTTCCGCACTATCCACAAGTAATAACTCAGCCATAGATATATAAATCTTTAGGTCTAAAAGAAAAAACAAATGAACCATAGCGCAAAGTGCAAAACACCTAAAAACCTGTAAAATTCGAGCTTTAACAACCCAAAATTAAAGGATTCGGGGACAGTGTATATTGTCGCAGACTCGACAACACAACCCCCAACGTGTTGCGGTGTGCAAAAAGATCTTGAAAGTAAGGTTTTAGTAGTCCAACACAAATCCATCTATAGGCGGGGTTGTCCGAGCTTGGTCAAAGGAGACGGATTCAGGCTCCGTCGCGTAGAGCTGCGTGGGTTCGAATCCCACACCCCGCATCTAACCACAACAACACGTTTCACACCCAAAAACTTTGACAAAACACGGCTCTGTTAAGAACTAGCTCCACCCCCGTACTGGCTACACTGTCATAGAAAACGAGGTTTGAAATCTATGTTAGCATTACACATGTGGGCCACTTAACCATATAAGGCAAAGCTCTGTGCAACACCTACAAAATATTTATTGGCGTGCAGATAGGCGTACAACTTACGGATTGTTGGGTATTTCGGTTTAGTAAAAACACAATAATGATCTTGAGTATATACAAAAATACTTGGTAATCTTTATTAGAGTCCTTAGTTAAGAAAGAGTATACATGGGGAGGCTTAACCCAAAAGCAGGCGTATCGCCCGTCGTGGCTACGATTATACTTATCGCTATATTTATAATTGTTGTCTCGGCTGCGCTCAACTTCGCTGACACCGAACTATCAGGGTACTATGCACAGTCAGATCTCCAACAATCCAGATCTGTCTCTTCGCAGGTTGCGCAATCCATAAATTCGGTTGCATTCACCTTTGGTCGGAGTCTGAGTGTTGGTTACAGTTTCAAATATGCTTCAATAGCAATTATACCCGACGTCATGGAATATTTAATCACAGTGCAATCAGAGTCGTGTCCTAACAACGAGTGTCAACTAACAGCTTATACAGGGATGTTGTTAATCGGTATCCCAGCAAAATATTATACACTTGGAAACAACTACCAGTCAATAATATATCCGGGTGTTTTTAACCTCTCCAAAACCTTTGTTTCCAAAGGGGGATCAGGATCCATGGCACTCGCCTTCTCGAAAGAATTTGAATCAGGTTCGAATCTATTCTTGTACACCGCGGTTATACCGCTACCACTTGAAACAAATACCACGCAGAGCCCGCTTGGCTCCAATCCTGTTTTCGTTGTAAGAATATACCTAACACAAGTATCCACCTTGCTAAACCCATACCCTCTATCACCAAGCTGTAGCGCCCCACCACCGCAGTCCCCGGTCTACGTGTTCCAGCAAAAGAGTGGCTTCATATCGGTGCAAGGCCAAGGAGAGGAGGTTTGTACTATAAACAATATTCAAAGTGTGGAAATAACTGCCAAACCTATGGGCACCCTTTACCCTGCTGGGTTTTTCGGTTTCAACAGCGGCCAAACAATCAACTTTAATAGTAATAAAAATGTTGAGTTACAGGTATTCATAGGAGACGTGGGTATGGGAGGCGCATAAATATTGGAGAAAAGAGGGGACTAGGTTTTGGCTGATGTTGTAATTGGAAACGTTATACTCACAGCTGCACTCGCTGTGGCACTTCTACTCTTTGTGGCATCAGCCATGGGAATCTCACTGCTATACACTATAAAGTCGAGGGACACGCTTCTTAAAGGCTCAGCCGAACTAATAGCGCAAATCATACAGCAAACTTACTTGGTTGTGAATAATTCTCAAATTCGACTTGGAACCAACTTTACCGAGTACCCCGCCCTACCAAGTCAGATAGATGGATATGAATACACCATAACCGCCACAACCACCCCTCTACATCTCGGTGCTACTACGGATACCAGCGTGATCCTCCTAACCGTAACACTAAAACTTGTTGGAACAGTGGGACAGGCTAACGCAACCATACTAGTGGGTTCCAACCTATACTGGTACACGAAAACCCCAGTAGATGGTGCTCAAAACTTGGGAATACTAATCGACAAATGCTCGAACACAAGTCCAAACCACCCCATTTGTCGGGGGACGGATATACTTGGTGCGGCATTTATCCTTAACTCAAAGGTGTTATCGTAGGTGGTGTCCAGCCAGTCATGGTAAGCGAAATGATAGACTACGTGGCAGCGGCGGTGGGCATAGTGATAGTGTTTCTCGCCGGCATCTTCATATTTGGAAACATGGTGAGCAATGGTATAGCATACTCACAACAGGAGAACACCATCCTCGGCTCTCAATCCCTATTTGACTATATACTTCTGTCACCGGGCTCTCCAGCCAACTGGGGCTCAACAGCCAAACCACCCCTAGCCTTCGGTTTGGCTGACTATGCGTCGGCACAACCATATACACTAAGCGCATCGTCCGTAATGCGTCTACTTGAATCTTCATTCGCTTTTCAATCAAACACCGTGACCTACCATGGAAAAACGTATATCAACCTTACAAATAATAATTTCTCAGCTCTCATATCAACTAGCAGTGTGTTAAACTATACTTATATCAAACAGCTACTCGATATAAATGGACAGTATGAATTCTACCTAACACTGCAGCCAGCTATAGCCTTCAAAATACACAAACTGCAAACCACCCAAGGCACAGCTTTCAGTGTGAGTCTCACAAACTACCAAGGGCTGCCCCTAGCCGGCGCCCAGCTCGCAGCAACACTTATCTACCAAACGCAAAATTCTCTCTCGGTCTATTTGGCCTCGGCGTCGAACACGACCAACCTTAGCGGAGTTGCAATCTTAGAATTTAATCAACAACCCGCAGCGTTTGACCTTATTGTCCAGGCAACAGTAGCAGGGTTAACAGGGTGGGGATACTATACAAATATAACTCCATCAAAATTAGAAGCGTATGCGCTAATACAGCCGGGCGCTGACAACATAACACTAGTACAGCACTGTGCACTAATAACCACACCTTCGTGTGGGGTGGATCAATTTAATGCTTCAGAACTGGTTCCAAGTGGGCTAAACGAATTCGAGGTCGTAAATTTAACCTGCACCCGCTATACGTTAAATGCTGGGCGAGGTGTTGGGAACGTTCACAAGAGTTCTGACTGTTTTGCAATACTTCCAAAAGGCTTTATTGTTGTCGCCATCCAGCAGGTAGGAAATGGGCAACAGTCGCGTGTTTTCCTCGAAATATTTCCCATGAGTGTTGCGTTGGGCAATATGGATGTTGCGTTTGGGTTGAACCCTGTGGTGGCACGAGCAGTGAGTGTTACAACGCTCACACGTCTTGTGAATATAGACGGTGTGAGCTATGTGGCCACTTTTGCGTATTGGCCCGATTATGGCCAGGTGTACGGTGGCTTTCCATGATGCGCACCGTTGAAGTCATACTCGCAGTCGCCATCCTAATAGGAGGGGTTGTTAGTGTTAGCCTATACGTTAACTTGCAGCCTGCTGAGGCCAACTATGCGAGCCTTCTCCAAAATCTTGCCTCTTCAGCTATACAACAGTTGAAGGCTTCGCAGACTCTACAGTACGCGGCTTTTAACCCATCAAACCAGGTCTATGTGGGCGAACTCAAAAACTCGATGGGCGCGCTCTTCCCAGCCAACGTGGTGTACAATCTCACAGTGTACAACGTTCAAAATACAACGGTTAACGGTGTGACCAGTGTTAGTTACCAGCCGATCCTCAGTTTTACCGACTATTCGGGTGGCAAACCAATCTTTACCTATACTTCAAGCTTCGTGTTGTCACCCGCAAACTTTTCATACTTCCAGAAAACAGTTAGCGCACCCGTTACTGTATATATCCTCAATATGAGTGACGCTGTCTACGACCCTCAAACCTACACAATAGCGAATTCACTTAAACAGGAGCTCACGTCTAGACCCTACTTTAAAAGCGTGGTGAGTATAAACAACACCCAACAATTCGACCAACTTATGTCGCTGGGATACTTTAAATGTAGTGCGAGCCAATGCCAGCCTCTTGATGCTACATATCAAGCTCAAAGCTCTGTGATTATTAATACATTCACGCCATACGCAGCCGGTGACGTTCCTATAAGCGCAACTTGGGCTCAAGAATACGTGAATAATTATGGGGAAGAAGGAGGCTTCGCGTACTATGCCTACCGGCTTGGCGAAAACGTGTCAAAATACAACATAACGTGGGTATCATTTAACTACGAGTTCCAACAGGTCTCAAACATGGTGACTGATGTCTTTAATTCCAATATTTGCTCAGGCTATCCCTCCTTTAGCATTGTAGGCTATTGCAACATCAAATTACCGGTTTGCCCTAACAATGATGAAGGTGAAATTTACTTTATCGCGGGGATAACTGGGAATCAAAACCCATACGGCACTGGCTCACAGTGTGACACATTAGAAATACTGGGGGCGGCTACACCGACTGTCCTCACACCGCTTGCGCAGCAATACGCGAACCACTACGGGGTCTATCCCAACTACAATCAGAGCTCTTCTGAGGCGTACACTTGGCCTAACGGCCTTAAGTTGGTGTCAAATGTTACGGCGCCTATATCAGCGGAAAACACCATCTACTATACCGATTCGATTTGGAGTTCTCCCAAAGGTGGTTTCTATATTCTTTTCGGTTTGTCAGGCTTCGATGCTAGACTTGCGCTTCTCACTCTGCTCGTCTTTTACCACCCGCAGCTACTCCCACTGCCGAGTTTCACCTCTTCGAACTTTGTAAGACTAGTGGTCTTACAGCTCGGTGAGGTGTGATGGCTTTAAACAGTAGAAAGAGGTCTGGGCAATTCATCATAGTAGCAGCCGTCCTAATGCTTATCGTGATGCTGGGTGTGGTGATATTTCTATATTCAAATATACCCACTCAAAGCGTCTATGTTAAAGATGTCGAAAGTGCTACAAACTCTGTTATCTCGAGCATCAACACAGTTTATTCATCAGGCGCATCAATGTATTCGACCATCTTGAACGTTACTGGAAACTATACCTATGCGAGACTACAGGCGAAAAGCGTAATGTTATCGGGTCTAAACAAGCTATCTGTACTATACTCGAGTTATGGAATTTCGATCACAAACCCAAAGATAACCTTAAAAGCCGTGTGGTATTCGCCCCTAAGCTATACATACGCTCAAGGTGGGCTCGAGTTTAACCTTTCAAACTATGGTGTATATGGTGTGAATGTGACAACAACACAAGAGTTAGCGGTACAAGTGGTCTGCACACCCACATGCGTAAAGGGTGGAAAGGCTACGCTCAACGTTACCGTTCAAGGCGGAAAACCCGACACCACACTCACCGAACCCATGTTTTACGTCCTCGTTTATAATCAGACGTTCAGCGCTTGGATTAAAACCAAGCCCACAAGCTTCGTAAACTATCAGAATGGAACCTACCAGATAGGAATACCCCAATCCTCTCCGGGATTCCTAGTTGGAGTTAGGGATTCACGCGGAATACTTGTAATAGCGTCAAGCTTCACAAAGATGGTTTATACCTTAAACTGGCAGCTAAGCAATAGTTTGCTGAGCTCTCTTGCCGCAGTACCGCTCATGTTGCAGCTGCTCACAAATGGAACGGTGCAGCTTTTAGGGCAAAACTTGATTTCCTCCACAAATCTCCAGCCAATACCGCCTATACCTGTCAAAGATATACGTGTGAATGAAACGGTAAGTGGAAAATCCCACCAAGTACCGTTTCAAGTTGAAGACTGGGGGTTCGATTACACCAACCCACTAGGACTAACATCCCCCGACACCCTCTTCTCAAACTTCCAAATGATAGTCACACTGGTAAACACCAGCGTAAGCGCTGTGACAATCTACTGGAATGGTGCAGACAACACCAGTCAATCAAGCTACTCGATCCCCAAATCCTTTACGAACACAAACAACTGTGGAAACTATTGTGTTGAACAGATAAACAACGGCTTGATCACAATCAACATCGTAGATAACGGGGGTTTCTGCGGATTTTCGGAGCCGGATACGCTTGTGTTACAAGTGTACAGTTCATCAGGTTCATTGTTAAGTGACGTGAGTTTTGAGGATATTAATGGTAATAGTTGGGAGGTTGATTGTAAGTTTGGGATGGTCGTCCTACCCGGAGTCGTGCGCGAAATAGCTTTCGGAGGATTCGTGTATGGAGAATTTGGTGAGACGACTACTGCGTTTAACGTGTTTCCAACCGTCACTTTTTTGATACCTAAAAGTGCACCATATATAACCACCTTAATGATGACGAGGTTTACCGCCATCAATCAACAGAGAGATGTTACAAGCTATACGCTTACAGTTCTAGAATCAAATATTGGTGGAAGGGTGTTTGTGCAGAATAGCACTTCGCCTTCCAGCAACACGTATGGCAGTGGTGGCTCATACTATATTGACGCTCAGCCTAACACTACCCATTTGTGGTCAGCCATATGTTCTCCCTCGGGGGATCCGTCAGTGCAAGATCCTTGCAACCCAAATGAGCCGAATTTAGGCGTTCTTATGATGTATGACCAGGAAAGTGCTCTTTATAGCTTTGCAGATTTGGGGGATAGTAGCCAAGCTGAATGGGCGGGTATAGGTGTTTCTTCTACCCCCTCACCCACGCTTGCAATTGACCCCTATATTCAGAACAGCTATGGTTCACTCAGCTTCGATAAATCATACACTCTTACGTGGATTGGGGTGCTATGGTTTTGGCCTGGAACGCAAACTCTCGGCAATACTCAATATAATGTTGACGCGTATATGATGGCGTTTGTGTTTGAAACTCCTCCGAGCATCGCTTTAACACTCAGCTAGAACTTCTTTTGTGCTCCTGAATTTTTAGACTTAGTGGTCTGGTCACATCTAGGAAATCGTTTTATAATTTTTGATTTGTGTGTCGTGTAACTTAGCGGTGGCACTTTTCGGAAATATAGCGCATATTATTATTGTTAACTACTGTTTTCTAAAATTTGGTTCTGGAAAGATGTAGCGCCATGGGGGCCAATGTTCCAAGGGTATGAGACCAAAAAGGAAAAGGGGGCTGTTTCCACATATGTATTACCTGTTTTTGGCTACGTCATCATCCGGTTTGTGTATTGGTTACGCATCTCTGAGAGCAGGGTTTTGCCGGCAGGTGTAAATATTTCTTGGGGTTTGGCTTCCAATTGTGATCTGTATTAAAGTCGCCTATGATGTAATCAACTTCTATTACTTATTGTACCGTTAAGTTTTTTAGTTAAATAGCTAGAATTTTATATTGCTTATGCCCATTGAAAGTACTGTAGTCAATTATGGATTCAGGTTCTTGCCTAGGGAGCCATATGTTTTCTTTGCTCATAGGTTAGTAATGGGGTGAGGCTAATTGTTATTCCACCCCATGTTGAAAGTATAGCGGCCAAATAAAATGGTATACCTACGTTGAAAGATATGCCTAGTAAAAGTAGAATCCAAGCTATGATCTGACTTGCTATCCCGGTCAATTTTAGCCCGCCACTTTTAAGGGTGGTGACTATGAGTGGCGTCAGAAACACGCTGAGGAGGATGTGCTGTGGACTTATTCCGAGAATTATAGATCTGTAGAGGCTTATGGCGGATGGTAGAAGGAACAGGGGTGATAGAACAAAAAATAGACCGATTGAAGGTCTGATTTTTGGAGGCGAAAAACGGTTGAGTAGTTTTGTTGTTGTAATCCAATCAGCTATTATTGTAAGTGTAATTATGGGTTTTGGTAATCCGGCTGATAGTGCGAGCATACCGGTATAGTAAAACGTGTACGCTTGAATAAGTAATAACCCTGTTATAACTGTGCTTCTCATATTTTCCGAAACGTTTTGCGGACTATATATTGTTTTCCTATACTCCCGCTATGTGGAAGAATATTGTGGCCACGTAGACCACTATGCCGCTTATGGCCGCTAGTAGTGATGCGTGTTTTAGGCCGGCTGCAACGCTTCCCTCACCCATTTTCCCCGAAACGAAGCCCATTATCCAACTTGTGAATATTGCGCCCGCGAGCATCGTGTTTGTGACCCCCGAGATGTCTATTAGGCTTGAGGCGAATGGGTTGAACCCCCCACCACTCACTATTGGGGATGTTAGGAAGTACACCATTAGCACGGTTGTGACCACAATCATTATGGCTCCAAAGTATGGGATGAAAATGTATGGTCGAAGCTGGTTTCTTTTGTCCTGTTCTATCTGGAATATTTTCTCCACGAAGTCTGCGAGGTTGCCGAGCATCTCGGGTGTGCCCCCACCTACATCTATTACCTCTGAGAGTAGGAACATGGTGGTCTGCGTTATCCAACTCCTTGTCTGCTCGATTATGTTGCCCATCACCTGCCTGATGGGCACACCCCAGCTTATCTGGGAGGCCATACTCTTCACTACGGGTGTGAGACCGCCGTAGTTTCGGCTGGACAACTCTTCAATGGACTTCTCTGGGGCTAGACCCGTCTTCCTCACCTCGGCTATATCCCTTATAAAGCTTGGTAGGAGCCTCTCAACCCTACGCCTTGCACGGCTGTCTGCTATGTTCACAACCGCGCCCGGAATGGTGGAAACAGTGAGTGCGGCCGCGAGCCTGTACACGAATGGTACACTCAAGTGTACTATTGGTGGGATAAGGATTATGATTGGCACGGCTACGAGGCCTATACCAAAGAATATGTAGGGCTTATAGTAGTTGAACGGCTCCCTGGGCTGGGTGGTGTGGGTGATGAATATGAAGGTTGCGGCCACAAGGGGGTTGAACACGGTTGTGAGCAACAATATTTTTTGTATTCCCGCCCCTCCACCCCCACCCGCAGCCGAGCCGAGTATTGTCTGCACCGCGAAGAGCACGAAGAGGCCTATGCCCAGTATGACGGCTATCGAGATATACGATTCGGCGAATGTGCCGATCGTGTCGGCGGCGGACCTAACCTTGAGCGCCCTATAGGCGAAGATGTCGCGTATCTTGTTCTGCATATAGTCCACGACATCCCCGCCCGTTTTAAGCACGCTCGTGTATCCACCAAAGAAGTCTGCGAACGCTTTGTTGGGATTGTAGCGCGCCGCTCTCTCGAGTGCGCTTATTGGGTCGAGGGCGAACACCTCTATATCCATAAGTATGCGCTTCGCCTCAATAGCCGCCTTGGGGTAAAGCTTCACGTTCGCGAGCCTTTTAAGAGTCATTATAGGTGAGATACCCCCGCTCGCAAGCACAGCCACATAGCCCACCACGAAGGGAAGCTCGTTGTCGAGTGCACCCGCCCTACTCGACGCAGCCGACCTCGGATAGAGCAGGCCAAACCCGAAAACGATTATGGGTAGAAGCGCAAGTGGGAAGAGTACAAGGAACCTGTGGTTCAAAACTATTAGCAAAATGGTTAGGGCCGTCACTGGTAATGTGAAAAGTGAGGCGAGTATCACAAACGAGTAGAAGACTTCGGGGGTGTAGTTCAACCCGCTTTTAAGGAAAACAGTCTGTGCGTCGGGTGTGAATGTAAGTATCCTCTGCGCGATTTTTCCGAGGTGTCGGAAGGCGAACGCCGCCATACTCTCGGTAAAAGTGTAGCGTGGTGTCTCCTCCGTATTCTTGTCCGCTTTCGCCTTCCTCTTTGTGAGCTTAAACACCATACAAATCATATAACACACACATCCATAAATACTATTTTAGTGGTTAAGCATGTTAAGAGGGACGTATCAGCCCATTCTGAACTAAGCATTTTATTACTTGGGGATAGTGTAGCTGTCTAGTAGTGCTAACAAGGGAGAAATACTCGAAGCGTTAAAGGGGACACGTGAACCACAGATCGGTTAAACCATAATCGTGGTTAACACGGAGTGCGCCGTCAAAGTTATTTATGGAGATGTGCAGTTAGACGCCCCCTCACACTCGTCTAATACCCGCTCACTGCGGCAATAAACGATGTTAGCACAACACTCATAGTAGAGGCCAGCAACGTGGGCGACGGAAGTCGATAAACGGATCAGATCAGAAAAAGGGCAAGATATTCGGCGCACAGGGATGCACACCCAACAGGGCGCACAGCCCCAGGCCCCTATGATCGTAGGCCAAATAAGCCGGCTCACCGAGCGCCGCCCACACAACATTATGCGGTGGCCTCAGGTAATAAGGAGTGTTGGAAGGGGGCCATAACACTATATTCTTCAGGTCAAATGTGGGAAGGGTTTCATGGTTGGGATACCCGACGCAGACATGGTGGCGCCAAGCATACACCGAGTGTTCGACTTATGCTTGGGACCGAAGTCAAAAAGATATTTTCAGCAAGCATTAGGGCTGTGTCCATGAGCCTTATTCTTCCAAGCGGATGGGATGCAATCATTTGGCGCTACCCGATAGTAAACGGGATGTGATAGGGCGGCTGTGCGCTAATGTTGAGTGGGGCTAGCTCCACCATCTTGGCCTAACATTAAGACTAGTGATGCACACCTAACACTCTTAGTAATCCCCCTCGATGGCATAGTCATTGTGAATCACCGAAAACTCTAGCATGTTTTGGGAGGGGTGTGAACGTGGTTAAAAGGATGATTTAACAATCTTAGATGCCATCGGTAACATGGTGTACACGGTGCCCCCACACTATGAGTGTCATGTACACTTTATAGATGGCGGAACAATTGGTTTTCTAAACGCTTTGGTATTCAGATTCTGGGAGCCCACTCGTAGGTTGTGCACCATCCAGTAATATAATGTAGAATTGTGAGCTAACCGCAGTGTGGGTGGTTAGCGTAATAAACAGGGTGGGCGTGGATCTATTCGGCCTTAGAGCGCTTCGTTTTCGGCTAGCTTTGCCATCAAGGCCAACTACGCTTCATAACGCTCTTATACCCACTCAATCCTTAACGGTCTCAAGTGTGCTAACTATCTGCCACAGTTGCACCCTTGTGTGCGGAGGCATGTTTGGATCCTGGGATATCTGGTCTATTATGCTTATTGCGTTCGCCGCCCTAACACCGGGTGTAAGGCTCTTGGTTTGAAGCATTTTCAAAGCCTCCTGAGCGGTTCTGCGAATGTTTCGGGGTATCGTGTTATCGTCCGATATTTGCTGGAGTAATACCGATGCCTGCTTAATTTTCTCGTCGTTACTGATCCTAAGAGCCATTTTAACTCACCAAACCATTGATGGGAGATAGAGATATATAGTTTTGTGTGCGTTTTCATGTGTGTCTCAAGCCAGTAAAAAGATAGCGAAGGTGTTGTTGGAAGGTGGAAAACTGCTCGCGGAGTCCTGCCCGGTTTGCTCGACGCCACTCGTCCAGCTAAAGTCGGGTGAAGTATACTGTGTGAACTGCCAGAAAAGGGTTGTTATAGTATCCAAAGATGAGGAGATAGTTGAAAAACTCTCGCTTCCATCGGTTCTCACAGAGCTTGAGGAGCTCATGGTCGGTTTGATCCACAAAGAAGTGAACAAGCTGAACTCTCCTGAAGGAGAGGATGCGGACAGCTTTGACAGGCTAAACAAGATGCTCGAAGTCCTAAAAAGGATAAGGGATCTCAAAGCGTAGACCGCTTGGAGGCTTCCGATGAAAAGATATGTGACCACCTAATACACACGCTGTGGTCTCCTTGAAAAATCTCTGGGCGCCTTGGCGAATGGTCTACGTCGAGTCGTGGAGCGAATCTTCTGCAGGCTGTTTTCTGTGTGATGCGGCGCAGAATCCATCCAAGGAGAAGCTTGTTTTAGAGAGAAATTCCCACGCGCTCGCAATACTCAACCTCTACCCATACAATCCAGGCCACCTACTTATAGCACCTATACGCCACGTGGCCGACTTCTCCTTACTCGAAGAAGAAGAGTCGATGGGGTTGTACAAAACCCTCTTAAGATGGGTCGAACGGGTTAAAACCAAACTCAGACCAGAAGGTCTAAACATCGGTGCGAACCTTGGTGCGGCGGGGGGCGCCGGCTTACCACAGCACCTCCATATTCACGTGGTGCCCCGCTGGAGGGGTGACACAGACTTTATGCCTGTGATCGCTTCAACCAAGGTTATGCCCGAGCTTTTGGAGTCAACCTACCAGAAGCTCACCCAAGACTCCTAAGTTTATCTTTACATCTCGTAAATGGGTAGGTTTCATTTATATACCTGTTTGGTTTTGAATGTTTATAAACAAAATGTCTGGAATGTATTTCGCTGGTTACGATAGAGCAATAACAATGTTTTCACCCGATGGCCGAATCTACCAGTTAGAATATGCTATGGAACCTGTAAAGAAGGGCTCAACCACTATGGGTATAAGGGTGGATGAGGGGGTTACCATAATAGCCGAACGCATTAAAACTTCACCTCTGGTGGACGTTTCGGCCCCTGAAAAAATCCTACTTGTAGATAGGCACATAGGCGTTGGGTACGCTGGCCTCTCCTCCGATGCGCGCGTTCTAATCGATGACGCCCGAATCTACGCCCAGACCCATCGCATAACCTATGACGAAGACATAGATGTTGAGGCGCTCACAAAGAGGATGGGCGACGTGATGCAGGCGTACACCCAGCACGGGGGCACAAGACCATTCGGTGTTGCATTTATCACGGCTGGTATAAGCAGAGGTGTACCCAAATTATTTATGACCGATGTAAGCGGGGCGTATACGAGCTATAAAGCCGTTACAATAGGCATGTATGACCAGGTGATAACAGACTTCTTTAAGGAAAAGTACGCTCCGAATATGAGCCTTGAACAGGCCATGCTCATAGCCCTCCAAGCGCTTCGCAAAGCCAAACAGGAGGCGCTTCAAACAAGCGTTGTCTTCGACCCCGAAAAGATTGAAGCCGGTGTTGCTAGAAGGAGCACAGGGCTGTTCGTTAAACTCACGCAGGCAGAGGTTGCAGCACTCATAGAGAAGCTGGACAGTGGTGGTGGGAATTGAGCGCCAAATATGTTATAGCTAGGTTTGAGTCTGGGGGACACCGGTTTGAGGTTCTCGTAAAGCCAGAAGAAGCTTGGGAATTGAAAAATGGTAAATCCAAGAAGATCGAAGACGTCCTAGTAAGCGAGGAAATATTCAAAGACGCCAACAAGGGTTTGAGGGCTCCTGAATCCACGCTCAAAGAGGTGTTCGGTACAACCGATCCATTAAGCGTGGCGCAGCAGATAGTTTTAAAAGGAGAGCTCCAGCTCACAGCCCAACAGAGACAGCAGATGGTGGATAACATGCGCAAACAAATAGTGAATTATATTTCTAGGAACTGTGTTGACCCTAAGACCAATCTCCCACACCCCCCAACTAGGGTGGAGTTGGCTTTAAACCAGGTGAGGTTTTCTGTCAACCCGTTTAAACCAGTCGAGGAACAGGCGTTGGAAGCCATAAAGGCGCTCAGAACTGTGCTACCGCTCAAAACATCCATCGTCAACCTTGAGGTGCGTGTTCCAGCGGTGTTTAGAAAGTATTATAACCAGATATTACAGCTTGGGAGTGCCAAAACAACGAGGTGGGAGGAGGACGGCTCCTTCACTATTGTTTTGGAGGTGCCTGGTGGTATGAAACTGGATGTTATAAGCAAGATTAATAACTTTACGCATGGTCAAGCAAGTATTAAGGAGTCGATAGCTAGGTGAGTGAATTGGCGCTTTACTTTAAACACCGGGATATCGTGACACCGGGAGACCTACTTGCACGTGGGAGATTCAGGGTTGGAACCAATGTGGTTAAGGTTGGCGAGGACTCTTACTACTCGACTGTTCTAGGGTCTTTCGAAGTGCAAAACGGAGTGTTGAGTGTGAGGGCTCTGCGTGGCCCCTACATGCCTCGTAAGGGTGATAGGGTGATAGGCATTGTTGTCGACATCTCCATGGGCAGTTGGTCTGTGGATATACGCTCACCCTATGAGGCCACGCTACCAGCGGGAAGATTCCCAGGACGGATAAACCCAGTCTTAGACGATATACGCAGATACCTTAAGGTTGGCGACTACGTGTACGCTGAAATAGCTGAGTTCGACAGGTTCAAGGCACCAGTTCTAGACGCCACTGGGAGCAGAGAGTTAGGACCAATTAAGCAGGGTGTCGTGGTCGCCATAGAGCCGACGAGAGTTCCACGTGTTATAGGTAGGAATGGATCGATGATTAAGCTTCTGAACAACGAGTTGGCCGCCAATATTGTTGTGGCCCAGAATGGGTACGTGTGGATTAGGGCGAAGGATAGCACAACCATAAACAAGTGTGTGCGCATCATAAAGATGATAGAGGCCGAGGCTCACACCCAAGGCCTGACCTCGAGGGTTGAAGAAATGCTAAAAACACTTAAGAGTCCCAGCGTACAAACTAGTGTTGGAAAAGAGCAGAATAATGGTGGGAGTGTTTAGCGAGGCGTTCGTGTTTGAGTGAGAGTATAACTCTGATAACCCCGGATGGCTTAAGGCTTGACGGGCGGAGGATAGATGAGTTAAGACCCGTCAAGATGCAGGTGGGTGTGCTCAAGAACTGTTCTGGCTCGGCTTATATCGAGCAGGGTAAGACAAAGATTCTGGTGGCTGTTCAGGGACCGCGGGAAGCCCACCCAAAACACATAGCTCTACCAGGGAGGGCGATCCTTCGGACGCGCTACCATATGGCGCCTTTCTCAACCGATGAAAGGAAGTCGCCGGCACCGTCTAGACGAGAAGTGGAGCTTAGTAAGGTGATACGCGAGGCTTTGGAACCCGCGCTCTTCCTTGAAGAGTACCCAAAGACGGTGATAGATGTTTTCATAGAGGTTTTACAGGCGGATGCTGGCACTAGGAGTGCTGGTATAACCGCCGCTTCAATCGCTCTCGCGGAAGCGGGTATACCAATGAGGGACTTGGTGACGGCTGTGGCGGTTGGGAAGGTTGGTGGCAGGGTTGTCCTCGACCTGAATGAGGCGGAAGACGAACACGGTGAAGCGGACATGCCTATAGCCATGATGCCCAACCTGGACAAGATAACACTTCTACAACTAAACGGCAGGCTTACGAGACAGGAGTTAGAGGAAGGTGTGAACCTAGTCAAAAAGGGAATCAGGGAGCTCTACTCTGTTCAAAAGCAGGCTTTGAGGGCTAGGTTCAGCGGTGCACAGGTGGAGGTGTGAGTGTTGGCCGACCTTTCAACCGTTGAGGAATTCATACCCATTCAGCAAAAAGAGCTCTTATCGTTGCTTTCAACTGGCGCAAGGGAAGACGGAAGGAAGTTTGACGAGTATAGGAAGGTTGAGATTCAAACATCAATCTATGAGAAGGCCAACGGCTCAGCCATGGTCAAAATAGGCAACACTGTGGCTGTTGCAGGCGTCAAAGCTGAGCTGGGCGAACCGTTCCCCGACACACCGAGTGAGGGTGTTCTGACTGTTAGCTTAGAGCTCCTACCGCACGCTTCACCCAGCTTCGAACCTGGCCCACCAGATGAGAATGCTGTTGAGATGTCTAGGATAGTTGACCGGGGTATAAGGGAGTCCAAGTCTATTAGGACATCCGAGCTCTGCGTTATACCCGGCAAAAAAGTGTGGGTTATCTATGTTGACATCTACGCCATGGACCATGACGGTAACATTGTGGACGCGTCAGGTATAGCTGCGCTCGCAGCCCTACTTACGGCTAAGATACCCGAAGTAAAGGTTGAGGGAGAGGAGGTTGTCCTCCTTGAAACAACGAGGAGTATACCCATCGTGGAGAAACCGGTGCCCGTCACCGTGGCCAAAATAGGTGATTATCTGGTGGTTGACCCATCCCTTTCCGAAGAGAATGTGGCGGACGTAAAGGTGACTATGACAACGTTGGAGTCTGGTGTGGTTTCCTCAATCCAGAAGAGTGGTTCTGGAACGCTTGAGGAATCCGATGTGCTTAAAATCTACGACTTGGCTTATGAGAAGGGTAGGGAGATACGGTCTCTACTAACCAACTTAAGGTGATCTAGATGGGGAAAACGAAAGTTGTTGGTGAAACGGGTAGTTACGGCGCAAGGTATGGTATGACCGTGAGGAGGAGAGTCCTCAAGATCCTGAGGAAGAGGCATGAAAAGGTGGCGTGCCCACGCTGTGGTAAACTCGTCTTGATGAAAAGGCTCTCGGTGGGTGTTTGGATGTGTCCATCGTGCACCTATACCTACGCGGGGCCTGCGCACTCGCCCAAGGCATAGAGTGGTGTGTTTGAATCCCCCCACAGTGTATGTTACTACTTCACGCAGCCCATCACCCAGATCTAGGACTCTTGTCAACGCTTTGACGCTTGTCACACCTCTGCGGAAGATAATAAGAGGTAAAAAGAGTCTGCGTCTACTCCTAAACGAATATGGGACGGAATCAACCATAGTGGTTGTCTTCGAGAGATTCGGTAACCCTGCGGGTTTCACATTCTATGTTGGGGGGCGACCCACTCAGACCTTGGTTTTTAACGGTTTTAGTTCCGCTAGAGGTCTAAGACAGCTTGTAGATAGAGCGGGTGTTACTAGGATTATAGGTCCAAATAGGAATCCCAAATCTGAGGCGGCTCTCAGCCTAAAAGAATTCTTGTTGAGCCTACCCACAGCTCAGGGTAAGCTGACTACAAACGTTGATGTGTTTGAGAAGGGTGACAGGGAAGTTTTATCTCTTTCCGTCAAAGGTGTTCGGTGTGTCAACTTCTACTTCAGGGTTAACTGAGGTGGAAGCTGAGCTCTGTGTAAACATGGATTCCCCCATTGAAGCCGAAAGAGTTTATAGGGCTGTGCTTCCAGAGATAGAGACTTGGCCTCGTGGTGCTACACACGTCAAAATTGTTGTTGAGGGTAGTAGGGTATGCGCTTATATACATGCGGCTGGAATATCTGATGTGAGGGCTGCTTTAAACAGTGTGGGCTCGTGGCTCCACTTAGCCGCAACCCTTCTAGGTGAATGTGTATGAGCGCGCAGGAAAAATCTGCACAGATAGCAAGGGTACAGGAACAGTTAAAAGCTCTTATAGCTGAACGTCAAAGACTCGAACTCGAGATAAAAGAAGTGGACAGGATAAAAGCCGAAGTACAGGGTCTGCCGCCGGAAACCGAGATCTACAAGTCCACCGGTCCCGTTCTCTATAAGACCACGGTGCAGGAAGTGTTGAGTGGTTTGGATAAATATAGAGAGGAGCTACAGGAACGCGTCGTGGTCTACCAAAGTCAGGAATCAGCCCTTAAAGCCGAGGTTGAAAGGATTAGAAGGTCTGTTGTGGTGAACCCGAAGCCTGAAACTGACGAGGCCTAGTCGTCACGAATCTAACCCTTCACGCGTGTGTTTACCCAAAAAGTCGAAAATAGTTATGGATGATGGGCATCCATATTTTTTTGGTAAAGTCTTAAAGCGTGTTTGTGTTTGAAGTGTTGATGAAAGAGCTTGTTAAGTTTACAGACGTCTGGTTTACGTATCTTGGTAACACCGAACCCTCTCTTAAAGGGATTAACCTGAGTGTCGATAGTGGAGAATTCGTTTTGGTTACAGGGCCTAGTGGGTGCGGTAAATCCACTCTTCTAAGGTGTATGAATGGGTTGATACCCCACTTCCACGAAGGAGAGTTTAAAGGCTCCGTACACGTTGGGGGGGTTGACACTAGGAGTAGCACTGTCTCCAAGCTCGCTCAGCGCGTAGGATTGGTTTTTCCCGACCCAGAGTCGCAGCTTATAGCCTTAGAGGTAGAAGACGATGTGGCCTTCGGACCAGGAAACTTGGGTCTTGCAAAACAGGAGGTGTTGGACAGGGTTGACTGGGCGCTTAGAAAATCAGGTATAGAAGGATTGCGCCACGCGCAGGTGTTTAAACTCAGTGGGGGAGAGCAACAGAAGGTGGCTATAGCCTCAATCTTGGCCTTGAAGCCCAGCGTGCTCGTTTTGGATGAGCCCACAGCAAACCTTGACCCACTCTCAGCCAAGTCGCTTATAGACCTGCTTGGCGAGCTAAACCGTGGTGGTACAACCATTATTGTGGCAGAACACAGGCTGAGTATGATCTCCAAATATTGCACTAGAGTACTATTAATGGATGACGGTAAAATTGTTTTGGACGCTGACCCCAGCACTGCTTTCACATCACGACTACCGCTTGAGATAGGTGTTGAAAGGCCAGAGTTCTATATGTTAAGAAAAAGTCTTCTGGACAGGGGGCTAAAGGTTGATGACATAAGCACAATCGAAGAATTATTGGTTGCGATTCAAAGGAAGGCGATCGAATGTGATGGTGCTTGAGTCGGTAAGCTATCGATATCCGGGCTCTAATAGGGACGCTTTGAGTAACGTGTCTGTTGGCTTTAAGGGTGGTTCCTCAACGGCCATAGTGGGTCCGAACGGGGCTGGCAAGTCCACGCTTGTACGGTTGATGAACGGCTTGCTTCGCCCGTCGAAAGGAAGGGTGCTACTCGACGGTGCGGACACGTCTAAAAAGAGTGTCGCTGAATTAGCACGGAGGGTGGGGGTTGTGTTCCAAAACCCCGACCACCAGATATTCGCAGGCAGTGTGAGGGAAGAGGTGGCCTTCGCCCTCAAAAACTTTGGTTTCCCAGTGGACGAAATAAAGTATAGGGTTGACAACGCCCTACAACGGCTTGGGCTTTCAAAATACGCTGACAGCTCACCATTCACGCTTAGCTCAGGTGAAAAAAAGAGGCTTACGATAGCCTCTGTTATCGCTTACGAACCAGACATTTTGGTTTTCGATGAACCCACGGTGGGCCAGGATTATCGTAACAAAACGATTATTGGGGGAATATTGAAGGAATTTGAAAATAGTGGTAGGTGTATTGTTAGTGTGACGCATGACGTTGATTTTGCGTTGAACTTCCACGATAGAGTGGTTGTCTTGAGTAATGGTGTTATCAAAGCCGACTTAAACACCTCAGAGTTTGGTTTGGACGCCTTCATGATGCATGACACGAATCTTGTGCCAACAGAAGCCATATTCATTAGGGAAATTATGAAGCTTGTAGAATTCAGAGGTGTGTACGAGCCAGGAGCGCTCGCCGAGCACATAGCAAGGTGGGTTTGCAAGTGAGTTACCTCAGCGCCTTCGCTTACACTAAAGGGGACACCATACTCCACAGGCTCGACCCTAGGTCTAAGGGTTTTATGGTCATTTCAGCCGCCATCAGTCTGGGCTTACTAATCAGCGGCATAGTGTTTTACCTAATACTCATTGGAATCCTATTATTAGCGGTATACGCAAGCGGTTTGGGTAGACAGGTGTACACCACCCTTAGATCCTACGCGATACTTTCAGCTGCCCTCTTTGCTTTGAATCTTTGGGCTACACACAGCCTAATTGTGTCTTCAATCATTATTGAAAGGCTTGTGCTATTCGTGGAATTATTCTCGCTCATCTCTCTTACGACCTCACCCGAAGACCTAGGCTCAGCCCTACTCAAGCTCAGATTCCCGTACACTTTGGCGCTCGCATTCACAATGTCGTTACGGTTTATCCCCACGGTAGCCGTAGAGTTGAAATCAATAGAGGACAGCCAAAGAGCAAGGGGATTAGAGCTGGACAAAGGCGGGTTTGTTACTAGGCTCAAAAACTACATCCCCATACTGATCCCCCTACTTGTCAACGCCATCCTAAGAGCTGAGCAAGTAGCCGAAGCCATGGAATCCAAGTGTTTTGGGGCGGCAACCAGACCAACCAGAATAAAGGAATTAAGGTTTGGGGCGGCCGATTGGGTAACACTAATGCTTAGCCTTGCTATGTTGACCGGGTTATCCTACCACTATGTGTTCACCCATTCACCACTAACACTCTTCTAGCCTCCTGTTTTGCGTAAGACTTAAGCACAATGCGCTGTGAGAAGAGATAAGGCGATTGCTTAGATGCCCAAGTACAAACAAACAGAGGAAATATTAAGGCTGATGACTCGGACAACAAATATTAGGAATATGGGTGTCATAGCCCACGTCGACCACGGTAAGACCACACTTTCGGACAACCTCCTACTTGCGGCCGGTATAATATCGCCCAAGGTGGCTGGCACCGCGCTCGCAATGGACTACTTGGAGATAGAGCAGAAAAGGCAGATGACGGTTAAAGCCGCTAACGTGAGCCTCCTACATGAGTATAAAGGCGACCAGTATGTTGTGAACATGATCGACACCCCAGGACACGTGGACTTCACGGGTAAGGTCACACGTTCCCTAAGGGTGATGGATGGTGCTGTGGTTGTCGTGGACAGCGTGGAAGGAGTTATGACCCAGACGGAAACGGTCACCAAACAGGCGTTGGAGGAGCGTGTTAGACCCCTTCTCTACGTCAACAAGATTGACAGGCTGATAAAGGAGCTCAGGCTCTCACCGCAGGAAATCCAAGAGAAGCTTGTGAGCATCGCAAGGGACTTTAACTCCCTAATTGAGAACTATGCGGAGGAAGAATTTAGGGAGAAGTGGAAGGTGAACCTAACCCGCGGGCAGATAGCCTTCGGGGCGGCTAAGGATAAGTGGGGTTTCACACTTCCAATAGCCACGTCTAAGGGTCTCAAGTTCGCCGATATTGTTAATGCCTATAATAACAACGATATCTCCAAACTCGTAGAAAACTTCCCATTACACGAGGCAATACTGGATATGGTTGTAGAGCATGTGCCAAGCCCACTTGAGGCGCAGAAATACAGGATACCCAAACTCTGGAAGGGTTCACCCGACTCCCCCCTCCTCAAATTCATGATGGAGTGCGACCCCAACGCCCCACTAATCATGGCGGTTAACAACGTTGTGGTTGACCCCCACGCTGGGCTCGTGGCAACAGGTCGAATATTCAGTGGTAGCGTTCGAACTGGCCAAGAGGTTTTCTTGGTTTCGGCGAACCAAAGCGCGAGAATACTCCAGGTTGGCTTGTTTATGGGTCAAAGCAGGGAGGTGGCCGAACAGATCCCCGCTGGAAACATCGTTGCTTTACTTGGCTTAGATCAGGCGAGGGCTGGCGAAACAATAGTTGATCCGAGTGTTAGGGCTGAACAGGTGGGCTTCGAGAGGCTGAAATATGTGTCTGAGCCCGTGGTTACGATCGCGGTTGAGCCAAAGAATAGCAGGGATCTTCCACGGTTTGTGGACGCATTGAGAAAAATGAGTATTGAGGACCCCAACCTTAAGCTAAAGATAGATGAGGAGACAGGTGAATACTTGATCTCTGGCATGGGTCAGCTGCACCTCGAGATAGTGCTTTACGAGTTACAGGAGAAAGGGTTCGAGGTTGTAACCACCCCACCCATAGTGGTTTACCGTGAAACTATTCAGGGTGTGGCTGGACCAGTCGAAGGCAAGTCGCCCAACAAACACAACAGGTTTAGGGTTGTTGTTGAACCCCTCAACGAGGCCACAATAACCCTGCTACAGTCAGGAGAAGTGTATGACGAACAAGAATTCAGGGAGAGGGCGAAAATACTGCGTGAAAAGGCTGGCTGGGACACGGATCAAGCAAGAAACATCTGGAGTGTGGATGAACGGCTCAACATTTTTGTGGACTCCACGAAGGGTATCCAACACCTCCAGGAAATTAAGGACACTCTGATACAGGGGTTCAGGTGGGCCACGGAAGCTGGGCCGCTAGCGCAGGAGCCAATACGCGGCTTAAAGGTGCAGTTGGTGGACGCCTTGATACACGAAGACCCAGCACACAGAGGTCCAGCTCAGGTTATGCCCGCCACAAAGAACGCCATACACGCCGCGTTTCTAATGGCGCAGCCAACGCTACTTGAACCGACGCTCAAACTCGACATCAGGATACCCGCAGAATATGTGAGTGCCATAAACAGGATTGCAGCCCAAAAGCGTGGTAGGGTGCTTGAAGTAAACCAAAGCGGTGGGCAGATGCGTATGCTTGTTGAGATGCCTGTGAGTGAGACATTTAACCTGTCAACGGAGCTAAGAAGCGCTACTGCTGGTAGGGCTTTCTGGGGTCTAGAATTCTCAAGGTGGGCTCCGCTCCCTCAGGCTCTTCTGTTACCCACTGTTCAGAAGATTAGGGAGAGGAAGGGTCTACCTAAAGAGATACCTCGGCCAGAAGAGTTTCTCGAGTGATTTTCAATGAAGTTATATGAATACGAAGCGAAGAAAATCTTTAGAGACGTGGGTATACCCACCCCAATCGGAGAGGTTGTTGCAAGCGTGGAGGAAGCAAAGAGGGTGTACGAGAAGCTCGCTCAGCCAAGTGTTGTTGTTAAAGCCCAAGTTCTAGTGGGGGGAAGAGGTAAGGCTGGAGGCATTAAGTTTGCTTCTAGCGCAGAAGAGGCTGAGAGCTCTGCGAGAACACTTCTTGGCTCCGAAATTAAGGGTGAGAGGGTTGGTGCAGTGCTCATCGAGCCAAAACTGGACATATCCCGAGAGCTCTACCTCGGGGTCACATGGGATAGGGGTGAGAGAAGCCCAGTGGTTATTGCTAGCTCTGAGGGGGGAGTTAACATTGAAGAGATAGCCAAAACGAAGCCTGACGCCATCAAGAAGCTGCATGTGGACCCTGAAATAGGCTTCAAACCGTTTATGGGTAGGCTTCTCGCCTCCTCCATAGGCCTCAGTGGACGTGTGCTGCAAAGCTTCGCGGACATAGCCTCTAAGATGTACTCCATCTTTGATTCTTTCGACGCCGAACTAGTGGAGTCAAACCCACTTGCACTGACGTCATACGGGGAAATAGTTGCCGCGGACGCTAGGCTCAACATTGTGGACGATGCTCTCTTCCGCCACAAAGAGTTCTCAGGCAACACGGTTGATAGACTTGCAGAGTTCTCTGTCCTCGAGAGAAAGGCGCGCCAACTCGGCGTGCAATACGTGGAGTTGGATGGGAGCATAGGTATAATTGGGAACGGTGCTGGGCTAACTATGGCCACGCTAGACCTTGTGAAGTATTATGGAGGTGAACCGGCCAATTTTCTCGATGCTGGTGGCGGCTCCTCTGAAGAGGAGTTTATGCAGGCGTTGGGCATACTGAACGAGAACCCGAAGGTTAAGCTAATCTTCGTGAACATTTTGGCGGGTATAACAAGGTGTGATGACGTCGCGAGGGCGATTGTTAAGGCGAGGAACACACTCGGCGTCTCCAAACCATTCGTGATTAGGTTGGCTGGCACAAACGAAGAGGAAGGCCGCAAGATACTCGCAGGTAGCGGTATAAACGTGTATTCAGATATGGATGAGGCTGCTAAGAGGGCGGTTGAAGCCGCCTCAAAACTATAGGGGTGAGTGTAATTGGCTATACTTGTAGACGAGTCTACAAGGCTTGTGGTTCAAGGTATAACGGGTAGGGAAGGCAGTTTCCACGCGGCCCAAATGTTGGCCTATGGCACTAAGGTTGTAGCTGGGGTGAGCCCAGGTAAAGGTGGGCTAAAGGTGCTGGATAGCGTGCCTGTATATGACACCGTAAGGCAGGCTGTAAACGAAACCGGCGCAAACACCTCGATAATCTTCGTCCCCGCTCCATATGCGCTCGACGCTGTCCTCGAATCCATTGAAGCGGGAATCCCCCTCACAGTGATAATAACCGAACATGTTCCACCAGCTGACACGTGGAAGGCTGTGAGCTATGCGGCGCGCAAGGGCGTCAGAATAATAGGTCCAAACTGTCCAGGCCTGATCAGCCCGGGCAAAGCCAAGGTTGGCATAATGCCTGCAAGCGTTTTTAAACCCGGCGAGATCGGTGTTGTGAGTAGAAGCGGCACACTAACCTACGAGGTGTCACATCAGCTCACAAGGTCTGGCTTCGGCCAAAGCAGCGTTATCGGAATAGGAGGAGACCCAATAGTTGGTACTGGTTTTAAGGAGGTGCTGGAGATGTTTGAAAAGGATGAGGCCACTAAGG
>JAVZKQ010000027.1:0-26399 GCA_038884175.1 Thermoprotei archaeon
ACCGAGGGGGTGGGGGAGTAAGCCCACCACCCTAGTGGTCTTGCGTCTGTGAAACCCAAAAGCTATATATGTCTATTAGAGACTGCTTAGATCTGAACCCTACCACGGAAGGGGGTTTATAATGCTCGCCACCCACCAAAATATTGTGCACACCGTATTATATAGGGACTCGCCTAAGAGCACGCCGCACAGCTTGAAACTCTTCGAAAAGAACCAGTGAGCACCACTATTTTACAATATTTTGAAGCCTTCTAAGCCTTTCTCGAACCTCCAATTCAAAATCATCTTCGTGCTCCTTCCCCCGAGGCCTGTTAAGGTGGTTTCTCGACAAGTGCACAAGTTCGTGGACAAGGACGTACCTTAACAATTCGCGCTTCTTTAATGGATCCCTCACTTCTCCCAGCGAGCTTGAGACTTCTATTATGGGGCGCCACGCAAACCTACGCTTTCCCCGACTGCGCACAAGCTGCTTTTTAACCCTAGTCTGACCCAGCACCCCCTTCCTAAGTGGTTTATAACACACTCTAACTTCAAGGTCCTCCAGTTCTTCGAACACCATCATACATTCGCGTAACACCCGGTTGAGCTCCTCATTCAAGTCTAACGCCTACCTTGGGGGAGCGGATCTGAAATCATCTACCCCACCTTTAAATAGCTTCTGGTGACGCCGCTGGCTATTGGTGCGCGCGGGCTCTAACAGCCGACTCATCCCTAGGCTTCCTGAGCGCCCCCACCACAGCCAAAATTATCCCCCCGAAAAACATCACGATCTCAACATAGTTGAGCACGCCGAGTAGCGCTAGGTTGCCGAACCTTAGTTGGACAACCTCATAGTAGATTGACTGATTCTGGCTCACGTTATTGTGTAGGGAAAGCGTGTACACACCTTGGTTTCCTTTAATGTTGTAACTTAGGGAAACTGTCCTGTTTCCCAGCTCAACTCCAATAGGTGACACGCTGGCGGACGAGTTCTCGAGCGCCACCTCTATAGGGCCGGAAGTATAATTATAACCAACTATAATGTAGGGGTTGGTAACATTTAGAGGCACCATAAAGGATTGGTTTACCGCCATTTGCACTACACCCTTAGACCTGCCTTCAACGTGTACCCCGATGGGCGACTCTAAGTAGAGTAGCGGCGAAACGAGTATGAAAAGCATTATACCTATTAGCGCCAAACCTATACCAGCATAAACCTGACCCTTTATCACACGCTAGTTAAGCGAGAAAGACAAATAAGCTTACCGTTTACTTAGGATATTGCCCGCAAATCCATTCGACCTACCGACGACTGTCTGGGACCTAGATTCAGGGGTTCAAACCTTCGCGGCGTTCTGCTTAAGCGTGCGTCGAGCAGCCATCCGGCACAGTCGACCCTACTTGGCAACCCGTTTCTGATCCGCCCGTCGATTTGCGTCCAAACATCAGCTCAAGGGTTATGTGATAGCGAGGCCAAAGACATCCTACTATATTTAAACCCCACTACCTCACATATTTGGAATCTACTTGCTGCAACCAAACTATGAGCGTATTTGTCGGAGCATTTTAGTAGCGCGTCACAGAGTTATTGACTCGGAATACCCATACCAACCATTCAACGTAAAACCAGAGTGGTACTTCCCGGGATTGAATCTACGAAGCCAAGTACAATGGGTTTAACTACGACTTGCTGACGGCGTGAATTAAACACTCTTTACACATGTTACGGCAACCAATCCACGAGTACTACAATGATTCCGAATGTAGCCACATGTGTCTTGGTTACGAATGTATTTCCAAACAAAATAGATATCGTCAAGACAGTACGGCTATACCCAAATTATTTTTAATTTGATTCTGTTATACATGGGAGGGAGTAAAAATGATGGCCAAACAATCAAGGAGCAGCTCTGTTCCCACCAATTCTAATTAGATCGGGCTTAAGGTAAACGCAAACTGCACACAGATGGGTGAAGTTTTGGTAAGCGCTCGAATGCACATAATGCACAAGCAATTTTGGGATGCACTCAGGCAACCTCAGCCTAATTCTTCGAATGAGTAGAACACTTAAGGATGGGTGTGGGGCCTGGATCTAGGGGATAATCAAAACTGTGCCGTCGGGGTTCTTCTTTATTGTTACATAGTCCTTTGTGGTCTTAAGGAGCCTGGCGGGTATGTTGACTCGCACCACATCGCCAACCCGAACTATTTTCTGGGTTGGATACTGAAAGTAGAGTTTGTGTGGGGTCTCTGGGTTGTACACGCCGGCGAAGTATTCTTCGACTCCAAGCTCACTCTTTACTTCTTCTACGACAGCTCTGGTGTTCTGTGTGAGCTCGCCGTTAAGCTCTAATGGTGGGGGGAGGTTGACGCCAACAACAACCAGATTCCTATCAACACTCTCCTTCTCAACCCACCACTTCGCCGAATAGCTCACTCTCCAAACTCACCTTTTCAATGGGTATAAGCGTAACACCGATAGCACGAGTGTAGCTTTTAATGATGCTACGCTTAACCTCCGCTAAGTCGACCTTGTGTCCTAAAACCTTCTCCATCGACGTCATAACCTCGCTTGGCATGCCGCACGGCCTAATCTTGTAGAAGTAGGACATATCGGTGTTCACGTTCAGCGCAGCGCCATGGTAGGCTATCCACCTGTCCACCGCCACCCCTATCGAGGCAATCTTCTTCTCACCAACCCACACACCAGTCTTACCCTCAATCGCACGAGCATTAATTCCGAACTCGCCCAGTGCACCTATTATTATCTGTTCAAGCGAACGCAAATAGCCCTTGACGCTCAGCTGCACCTTAGTTAGGTCAACAATAGGATAAATCACCTGTTGACCTGGCCCGTGATATGTTACGTCGCCACCTCTCTCAACGTGGTAGACGGGCACATCGTCCACAAGGATGTTGTCGGCGTTACCCTTCCTCCCAAGCGTGAAGACGTGTGGGTGTTCTACGAGTAGGACATAATCCGGTTGAAGTAGGCCGGCCGCCTTTCTTTCAACCAATTTCTTTTGAAGCTGCCAGCTACTAGCGTAGTCCATTAGACCCAAGTCGCACACATACGCTACCATACCCACGCTAAACACTCCCCAGTAAGGTATAGATTTTTCTTAAGGCAGAGTGTGAACAAGTGGTTCGGCGGCTCAACAGCGGATGAACCACTTCCCTTAGTAGGCTGGATGTCCGCCACTTTTGGACGTAGAAAATAGTACCACCATTTCCTCCGTACAGCGTTAACAAAACTGCTGAAAGATTAATTAGTCACATTGTAACACATATGTTTGAGAGGGATTTGGTCAAGATTTATGGTAGGGATAAAAAGGGTCGATTTGTGAGTAGAAGAAGCGTGATAGCTAAGAAGGCTTATAAGAACAGGGTTGAGAGAGTCAAAAAGGCGAAGGCGCTACTAGCCCTCTTTAGGGACACAGTCGAAAGCAACTTCAACCTGAAAAACGGCTTGGGTTAGAGGGCAACTTCATTCCACAGGTATGTTCACTTCGCTTAGTTTCTTTAGGTTTACCACAAGCACACCGTTCACAAGTCTCGCACCGCTCTGCTTTCTATCCACAGGTTTATTAAGTGGTATCTTAACGTAGAATGTAACGCACCGACCATTTATTACCCTCTGTGTTGGGGCTTCAACCACTAGGGTTCGACCGGCAAGCCTCAGGCTCACCTTGCTTGGGTCAACGTAGGGCAAATCCACAACAATCCTATACCCTTCCTCCGTCTCGTTCACCGAGTAGGCTGGCTGCTGTGTGAGACAAGCCTCGTAACTGCCGTACACGTGTGTTGGCTGCGAGCTGACTATGCTTTTTAGCTCTTCTCTTAAATCGTTCAAAACGCTCTCCAAAAGTTCCTCCGATTCTTCCTCTAACTCTTCGAACAGATCCCACACAGACCTGCGTTTAACCATACCCTCACCCATACATAAGCGGTAGATCGTATGTCTTCTCAGATTCTTGAGAGTAAGCCTTAACCTTCTGCGCCAACTCTTTTGTCCGAAGTTTTATCTCGTTACCCATCTGTTTCAGGGCTGACACATCAACACGCGGCCCACCTATTTTGGATAGGCTTTCAAGCGCCGACGAAGCCGCTTCTGGATCGGGTATATCTGGGAAGGATTGGCTGAGTATAACTGTGCTAGTCAAATTTAGTTTAATCGATTCGCGCATAACAAGCGCGAAGGGGCCGATGATTACACCCTCATCCATCGTGTTCAGCCCTGCAGTCCTAACACTCTCCCACTTAGCTTTACTCGATGTGGCTATGAAAGTTTCAGGTTTATCGATCTCAAACCTATTATCCGCAACAATGCCCCCTAAGCTGTAAACCTCCTTCACACCTCTAACACTGAACCAACCGATCATGGACTTTATAATTGAAGCGGTGATAGCTGGCGGGAGGGGGGTCTCGGCCACCAAAATGTATGCCTCTGGGGAGGCGTAGACACGTGTGGCCTCTTTGGGCACACCGTCATGTAAGACCATGACTGCGGGCAACAGATCAGAGGCGAAATAGCCTATCTCTTTCGCCTTAAGGTGTGTTGCAAGATAGCTTGTAGAAATCGAACCAACCAAACCAACATCGGGCAAACCGATGATGGCCACAGTAGGCCTTACATCGAACCCACCGACCTCAACGAGCCTAATGCTTCGAGACGACATCATATTTAATCTCCACTGGAAAGATTTAAACAGTATGGCCACGCAGATCGTTTTAAAGCTCTACTGATGTGCACACCAGCGCTACACCTACAAAAAAGGGAACACTTATTTATCGTCTATACACACTCTATTTAGAACAAGTTGAGTGTGAAGTTTGACTGCAAGGTGACATCCATACACCCGGCGTTCGACCCTAATGGTAACGAATATGTTTGCGTCGAATTCGCCTACGAGTCGGCTCAACAGCCCATGGTGTTCACTCTTCCACCAGACGCCCCACCAGAAGCGCAAGCATTCCTACCACTGCTCCAATCAATACCGAGAGCCTTTCTAAGGCCGCCGAAAACCTATAGCAATAGGCTCGTCATATACCTAACACCCGAAGAGTGGGAGCGCCTGCCCACACCCTATAAGGTGGGTGATGTTTTCAGTGTTACAATAGATCAAGGGGGCGCAATAACGGTTAAGCAGACGTAGACCACACACAAACGGAGTTATTTTTGTTGTGCACCAAATCTTGACACGCTTGCCCTTATTCAAAACGCCTTTAAGCGTTAAACCATATTTATATTAGGGGTGCTCTAACCTATTGGTTGGATCAGCGTTACCCCCATAGTCTATTATGGGGCTGTGATTGTGCTCGCAAGCGAGCTCATAGCTAGCGCTGTTGATAACCTTAACAAGCGTCTTGACCCAACCTTCCTCGGCGGGTCAATTCTCGGTTTTATAGCGAACCTACCAGACATATTTATAGTTGTTGCAGCCATCCTTAGCTATTCGAGCAGCCTAGCTGTGGCCGCTATACTTGGGGGAAACATTTTTACATTCACGCTTGGTTACGCCCTAGTCATAACTTCAAACTCATACTTTAATCGAGAGGAGCTCACCCTGTCCAAGGGGATAAGGCACCAGCTCTTCTACCTTATTTTAGCTTCTGGGCTAATAGGTGTGGGCGCCGCTTTGGGAGCATACCGCTTGTGGTTGGGTGTAATAATGTTCTCAGTGTACGCAGCATATATGGCTGAGGGAATACGCTACGAAGAGGCGAGGGCGGACAACCTTAGAAAGAGGCTCCGGTTCTATACGCCCAAGCAGGCAAACACTGTTAGAAGCATCGTGAACCCAAATAGGAGAGGGCTTCTCTTCGAATGCGTAAAGATCTTGGTTGGCTGCTTCCTACTCGTGTACAGCGTCACACCATTCGTGCTCTCAATAGGTAGACTCAGCCAAGCGGTGGGCCTACCACTACTTGTGAGCGGGGTGATAATTGCACCACTTGCCGCGGAAGCACCAGAGATAGTGTCGAGCGTTGTGCTCTCCCGTAAATCTGTGGAAGCCTCCGTAGTAGCCGTGAGCAACCTTATAGGTAGCAAGGTTCAGAACAACACACTCGTTTTCGGCCTATGCGTTGTTATCTCGAACCTGCTCGGCCACCCCATTTTAGGAGGCGAAAACCTTGCGCCAATACTACTCCTAATAGTCCTGAACATTTATGGCTTTAGAGCGACTTACGACTTGACGCTCACGAGTAGGGATGCGCTTGTCTCCTTCGCTCTCTATCCGCTTGCCATCGTTCTGCTTATCCTTATAACTGTTCACATATGAGAGCCTTTCAGCGTGATATGGACGCGAAGCGTACAAGTAGCAGCGGTGAAAAACCTGTACACAAAGCCGATGTGGTTTAAACGCGTGATCAACTTTATCCCTCCTCACTAAATGCGCACGGTGGTCTATTCGACTTGCTGTGAATAAAAACTTACACATGCTTCCCCACTACCCTCATAGCTTGGTGTTCTTTTGACAACCATCTTAATAATGGGTTCAGCGTAACCTTATTGTTAGCGGATGGAGACAAGGATGGAGAGAAGGTTTTGGATTGAGAAGCTCGCCGACGAAGTTGTTGAAAGGTTCCCCAACCAGCTGGTATACCACACGGAGAACGGCATAGGCGCATCGGGTTTTCCACATATAGGGAGCATAAGCGATGCCGTGCGCTCCTACGGTATTAAGCTAGCCCTCGAAGAAAGAGGACTGAAAGCGGAGCACATAGCCTTCTCTGACGATAAGGACGGGCTTCGCAAGGTGCCTCAGGGTCTACCAGAAGAGCTCAAAAAGTACATAGGTGTACCCGTCACATCCGTACCCGATCCTTTCCGCTGCCATAGTAGCTATGGCGAACACATGGGTTGGCTACTTCTAGACGCCCTAGATAGGCTTGGAATAACATACAAGTTTTACTCAGGCGCCGACGTGTACAGGCGTGGGCTGCTCAACGAGCAGATACGCGTTATACTCTCCAACTGGAAAAAGGTGGGCGAGATCATACAGCAGGTGAGCGGTCAGACAAAGTACACACGTACTCTCCCATATCTACCCGTGTGCGAAAAGTGCGGTAGAATATACACCACCGAGGCAACGGGTTATGATGACTCGAGCTTCAGTGTAACGTACACTTGTGTAGGTGGTGATATAGGTGGTAGATGGTATGAGGGGTGCGGACATAGTGGAGTACGGAAAATAGCTGATGGGGAGGGGAAACTCGTTTGGAAGGCGGAATTCGCAGCAAGATGGGCTGCGCTTGACGTGTCATTTGAAGCGTATGGCAAGGAGCTAACAGACTCTGTGATGATTAATGATAGAATATGTGGGGAGGTTTTGGGTAAACGCCCACCTGTGCACACACGTTACGAACTCTTCTTGAGCAAGGGTGGGAGAAAACTCAGTAAGTCTAGCGGTGAGTTGGTTACAGCCGATGAATGGCTCAAATACGGGTCTCCAGCATCACTTAGGCTACTCATGTATAAGAGGTTTGAGGGAGCTAGGGAGATTGGGATAGAGGATGTGCCTGTATATATGGATGAACTCGATGCGCTCGAGGAGGTTTACTTCGGTATAAAGAAGGTTGATGATGAAGCGGAGCGGTTGGATAAGGTGAACCTTTACAGGTACGCCCACCTACTCAGGGTGCCCACCAAACCCACGCCCCACCCGCCATACAACCTCTTAGTCTACCTCGCCAAAGTGGCACCCCAGAACGGTGCTGCCGAGTACATACTCGAGAAACTAAGGGCATACGGCTACACTCCAAGAGATGAGTTTGACAGGCGGGCCCTCTTGGAGAAAGCGGGCTACGCGATGAACTGGGCCAAGGATTACGCGGAGATATCTGCGTCTTCACAGTTGGCTGATGATGAGAAACCCATAGTGATGAGGGTTGCCCAAAAGCTCGCTGAAAAAAACGATGAAGCTGGCTTCCAGCAATGCGTGTACGAAGCCTCAGCGGAGCTCGGCATTGACTCAAAAAGGGTTTTCCAAGCCCTATATAGGGCGCTTTTAGGTCAAACCTCAGGGCCACGTTTCGGCTCATATGTTAAAGCCATGGGTAAAGAGGAGGTTATTAGGAGGCTTCTTGAGGCAGCCAAATCGAATGAGGCAAGCGGTTAAAACCACGCCCTCTTTTTGCGCACAAACTCTTCAAGTGAATTGTAACCCTTCCTTTCAAGGTAGGCGGCCAAACCCCTTCCGAGCTCTTCGAACACCCCATAACCACGCTGAGATATGGATGTACCGACCTGTACGGCGTCCGCACCAGCCAAGAAGAAGTCTACGGCGTCAGCAATATCGTAGACACCACCCACCCCAAAAATGGGGGTGCTGGGTAAAGCCCTCCTTAAAGCGTACACACAGTACACCGCAACCGGGTGCAGCGCTCTACCAGAGACGCCGCCATACACATTGCTCAAAACAGGCTGTTCGAGTATTGGGTCGAACACCATCCCCCTAAGCGTGTTGACGGCTGTGAGCCCATCTGCGCCCGCTTCTACAGCGGCAAGACCGAGATCCTCTATGCTGTGGGTGTTGGGGGTGAGCTTCGCGAAAACCGGTTTGTTTTCAGCAACCGACTTGACTTCCTCAACAACCTCCTTCACCAACTTTGGATCGCTACCAAACTCGGTACCGGTGCCCTCGACATGTGGGCAAGAAAGGTTGAGCTCCAGTGCATCGGCGTCAGACTTTGCTACAAGTCCAGCAACATACTTGTACTCTTCGACGGAGGTGCCACCCACACTAACAATTATTGGTTTACCCAAAACCTTCGCCTTCCTAACATGCTCGAGAAACGCGTGCACACCTTTACCTGGTAGACCCACCGCGTTTATAGAGTAACTTGGGGATTCATAGTATATAGGTGGGGGATAACCCCTCCTCTCATCCTTAAAGATGGTCTTTGTGACGACGGCTGAAGCGCCGCTTCTAAGCGCGCGTAGGAGAAGGGAGTACTCGTTTCCAGCAATACCAGAGGCTAGGATAAACGGGGTTTGGAGACTGAGACCACACACCATACGACTAATATCCAACCTAACCCACCGCCGTATTATAAAGCGACACTGATGCCCACCGGGCCCCACTTTATTCGAATTCACCTAACAAGTTCGGTGACACTCAATTCCCCTAAACTGAACACCGGTCCGTCGACGCACAGTAGTCTTCCCGTGCCCTCCATCACGCACAAGCCGCACAGACCTATTGCACACCTCACATCCCTCACAAACGAGCCTTCAAAGTAAACCCCAAATTTTTTCGCTAGGCGCATGGCGGCTTGCAGCATTGGTTCGGGTCCACATGCGTAAAGCGCATCATACCTCTCTTCAGCAAGCAATTCCTCAGCTAGCTGGGTGACAAGACCCCTATAGCCCATTGTGCCGTCGTCAGTGGACACCATGACCCTAGCCCCCATAGAACGCGGCTCATCTAGGAGGAAGAGTTCATCGGCGGTCCTCGCACCCAAGAGATAGGTGACGCTTACACCATTGGAAAACCTAGCTTCCTCCACGAATTTTAGGAGCGGTGGGGCGCCGCTTCCCCCCGCAACCAGTAAATAGTTGGTGTTGGGTTTAATGGTGAAGCCTCGGCCGTACGGTCCACGCACACCCAGCTGTTCGCCAACCTTCAAGTTCACCGCCCTAGAGCTTGGTCCCCCATAGTCCTCGATTATAAATTCTAGCTCGTCCTCAACCTGCCTGTAGACACTCAGCGGTAGCTCGCCTGCATCGGGTATATAGACCATGGTGAATCTCCCCGCCTTAGCCTTGGGTATGGGTTCGTCGGTGGATTTGAGCGCCACCCTGTGAATCCTTGGGGCGAGCTCAGTGTTTGTAGAAACCCTGTAGTGATGGTACCACAACTTATTGCACCTGGCTTGAGATTTCTTGTTCACTGAGTTCACGCCCACAATACCTGCACACATATGTTAGGGGGGCTTGGGATGATATGGTGAACGTTGAGTAGACTGGCTCACGCTGCTTTACCGTAATACATGTTGGGTTGGCGCACCTTAGTAGGCCCACCACTATGTTGGGTGGTGACGCATTCTTTTTGGCTACAACTTGGTAGGAGCGCACATAGTTGAGTGTGGCCTGGGGGGCGACGAGTGCAAGCCTTTGAACTTGGTCGTCGCTGAGCTCTACGCCCTCAACTTTAACAATATCCTTTTTGCCCATCTTCTTGCTGGAAACATTCATCACTAGGGCAACCCTGAAGCCCTTTTCGTGGGGGTTGCCAAGTAGCCTTAGCACAGCGAGCGCTTTGCCCGCTGGTATATGGTCTATGACTGTGCCGTTAGCTATTCTCTGCACAATCATTGTCTCATTACTAGTCGCTGGCTGCGTGGTACCTCACCCCCCAAGTATAAGGTTGAGGAGTGCCATACGTAGAGGCACGCCCCAAGCCGCCTGCTTAAAGTAGGCTGCGTGCGGTGTGGAGTCGAGCTCATACGGTAACTCTTCCACCCTCGGTAAAGGGTGTAGTATCACGCAGTCCTTCTTAGCCTTCTCCATTATCAAGTTTCCAAGCCTATAGCTACCTTTAACCTTCTCATACTCCGACTGATCAGGGAAACGCTCTTTCTGTATACGCGTGACGTATACAACGTCCACTTCGCCCACAACATCCTCCAGTTCAACACCCAAGTCTACCCTCAGCCCTAGGCTCTCAAGACGTTTCAAAACCTCCACGCGGGGCCGCAGAGTGTCTGGGCACACAGCGTAAACCTTTTCTGGTTTAAACTTTGTCAAGGCGTATAGAAATGAGGTAGCGGTCCTAGCGTACTTTATATCCCCAACGAGCGCATACGTGAGCCCGTCAACACCACCCTTCAGTCTGTTCACGGTGTAAACGTCGAGCATTGCCTGTGTGGGGTGGTGTTGTGATCCGTCGCCTCCGTTCACCACTGGCTTAGAGCTAATCTCGGATGCAAAGAGGGCTGCACCTTCGGAGGGGTGTCTGACAACTATGAGGTCGGAGTACGCTTCAAGCATGCGTATTGTGTCGGCGAAGCTTTCACCCTTCATCAGGGAGGAGGCTTCTGCTGATAAGTCGATAACCTTGGCGCCAAGGCGTAGAGCGGCCGACGAGAAGCTCAGCCTAGTCCTTGTGCTAGGCTCGAAGAAGGCGGTGGCGATTACCTTGTGCTTTAAGGGCTCCCCTAAGTCCCGGTTACCTTCAACGAATTTGTCGGTTTCGCTGAAGAGTTCGAGCAGCTCACCCTTTGTGAAACCCAAGATATCTATTACATCCCTGTTTCTCCAAGCTAAGACTTCTGTTCCCTGCGCCACCTCATAACACCCCCCAACTCTTCCGCTGGCACAATACCCTCAAGCCCATCCAATATCTGTGTAAGTGTAAAGCAACTTGTGAGGGTTATGCCAGACGAACCGAGGAGGCCTGACGCTCCCTGCTCCCTATCCACGATGACCAATGCCTTCTTGGGCTTCAAACCGTACAACTCAAGCGCCCTGGCTGCGTGCGCTATGCTTCCACCGCTAGTGGCCACGTCGTCCACAATGACCGGATCGTGTAGATGTGATGGGTTACCCCCCTCAACCTGCAGGCCTGTGCCATGCGTCTTGACCTCTTCCCTTACATAGAAGTGTGGGAGACCCGTGGTATAGGCCAACACCGAGGACCAAACAAGACCCCCAGTTGCAATACCCACGACACCGTCAGCCAAAAGCGACCTGAGCTTCTCTAATGCTAAGCGTACGAGCGCGGAGAACAACTCTGGGTGGGATGGTACAACGCGTAGATCCAAGTAGATAGGGCTCACCTGGCCGCTTTTAAGGGTGAATTTTCCAAGCTTTACAACACCGTGTGCATAAAGTTGGCTAACTATATCCACGATTCATCCGCCACCCTGCGAGCCTCGTCGTGGGGTTTGGTCGCGTCTGTAATAAGTCTCCCCACAATTAGGTAGTCGGCGCCCATTTTAATGGGTTCCTTTACTTCTCCCCCCTGCACACCAACCCCAGGCGAGAAGATCTTGGAGGAAGGGTGTTTAACCCTGAGCTCATGTATTAGGGCGGTGTTGTTCGACGGTGCGACGAAGCATCCCACCCCAGCCTTTACAGCCATATCGGCAAGTGTGTGCATGTGTGTATTAACTAGCTCTGAGCCTTCATGGGACATTGCCACAACGGCTATGACATCTCCACCACGACTCCTAGCCACATTCACAGCCTCAACCATCGATTTGACACCGATGAAGGCGTGTATTATTCCCGCGTTAAACCCCAAATCAAAGATGTGTTCGAATATCAGTCTTGTCACATATGGTATGTCAGCTGTTTTCCAATCCGCTATGAACAACAGGTGTCGAAACCCCTCAATCACATTCTTTGTGCTCAGACCGAGGTTTAAGTAGAAGGGTAAACCAAGCTTTACGCCCACTATGGAGTCGTCCACAGATTCGAGCAACTTGGTAACGTCACCCTCCTGAAACCTATTACGGCCGGCCAGTGTGTCCAACGCGAGAATAATCCTACTCTTCTTTTTTAAACTAAGCCAATCCAAAGTTTCCCTAAACGAGGCCAAAAACTGACCCAAGTCGATATTTGGAAAGCAAATATTTAAGCACAGTGAATTGCTGCCCTAGCGTGGCTACCCGTGGTCAACACGATACGCGGCAACCGGTAAGACCTTTGAAGCCACACCACCTTAAAACGTGTGGCTTTCGAAGAGCTCTATGTTTAAGGCTCTAACATACTGTCGCTTGGCTTAAAATACGCCCACTACTAAAATACTATTAGGTAAGCTAGCCTTGAGTAAGTTAGCTGATTTAGACGAAGAGTCGATTAGAACATGCCACAAAATAGTCGAGGGTTACAACGACCTCATTAAGGCGTGGACGCTACCGGTAATACACGCCCTAGGACTCAGGGCGCCCGCAAGGTTCAACGAGCTCAAAAGAAGGATTGCTGGGATAAGCGCGACAAGCCTAGCCGAAAGATTGTCTGAGCTCGAAGAGAAGGGTATAATCGAGAGAAGAGTTTTACCCGAAAGACCCGTCAGGGTTGAGTACACCTTTACAGAGAAAGGGTGGGAGCTATACCGTATTCTCAACGAGTTGGCTGAGTGGATAAAAAAATACCATATATCTCCCTGAGAAGACAGTATATAACCCGCCGTAAAACGTTTATAACGTTTGCAGCAAGATAATGCTTGAATTGTCAGAACAAAACACCGTTGTGTGTCCTAAGTGTGGCGCCATTAACCCTCTGAACGCCAACTATTGCTACAATTGTGGGCTACAACTACAGCCAAAAGCCCAGCCCTACCCTGAACCAACTCAAACACAGACTTCAGGTGGCGCCTTCTCTAAGAAGAACATTTTAGAAGCATTTACAACAAAGAGGGTGAAACTAATGGTGGTTGTATTCATAGTTGAACTCGCGCTCTTATTAGCATTCTCTGCTCTCCCCATGAGTCAAGCACAGTACCAGGCCATAGTTAACTCGAGTTCGTACAGCCAGCTTAGCAGGGTTAGAAGTGAGCCGTTAATACTGAGATCTGCTTCCATCTTTGAAAACAATTATCTTCTCGCTTCGCTGGAAATATTGCCGGTGATCGGGCCGGCTATATTTGTGTACACTACATACTCCACGGCAAGGGTTCTCGTGGCACTAGGGTACACGCAAAGCGTGCCCGGACCACTACTCTTCTTAAACATAATGTTCTTCCCCCACAGCTGGATTGAGCTGCCAGCCTACGCAATCTCGGCAACCCAGAGCATCCTACTCGTATACTCGGGGATCAAAAAGAGATTCTACCAAGAATTGGCCAGAACAATCGTGGTTTGGCTCTTTGTAGGATTGGAACTATTCGTGGCAGCAATTATCGAGTCGTCGATAATAGCCCTTGAACAGCAAGGGGCGCTATCACTAATACTCTGGCTGCCCACACTTGCAATCTTCTATCTAAGCTACCGAGTGCTTAAAAGACTGAATAGTTCTCAAAGCTTTTCAGGCAATCCCCCAACAAATACGTCCACCTAAACCACAAACAATACGTAGGCAACCGAGCTCGCAGAAGCAGCACGGCGGGCTCCATTCTTCTACGCGCTACCCATAAGCGTGTTTCGGGTTTCGGCTTCAAAGCGTCCATGCGTCAATCGAAGATGTGGCCAAGAATAGGGCTGAGCGGGTTGCCAGATAATTTTCGGATTGCTACTGGGATGCCCAAAATCGACTAGGTGGGTTGCGGCGGCTTTTCAAACATCTTTCACAGTTTCGAAGCGTTTCATCAACACACCATGTGGATAAGCTTTTTTGTAGGCAAACAATTGTGGGCGTGTGGACGAAGTAATACTCAGATTGGAGCCGCCACTTGCGTGGGTGGTCCTTAACAGACCTGAAAAACACAATGCACTCACCACAGATATGGCCGACAAACTAGTTGAGTTCCTAGGGAAGCTTTGTGTGGACAGCAGTATACGTGTGGTGATGCTATCCGGTGAAGGCAGATCTTTCTGTGCTGGTGCCGATGTTTCGAAGCTGGCCGAGTTCAAGCCAGCGGAGGCGGTGGAGTTTCACAGGAAACTCAACAAGGTTTGCTACACTATAAGCACATGTTCAAAACCCGTAGTGGCCGTTTTACACGGCTATGTGTTGGGTGGGGGACTTGAGATAGCCGAGTGGGCCGATATAAGGATAGCCGCCGACAACGCCAAAATAGGTCAGCCAGAGGTCAACATTGGGTTGAATGGTGGTGCGGGTGGCACAATAATGCTTCCACGTCTGGTTGGAAGAGGTGTAGCCGCCTATCTCGCAATGACCGGTGAAATCGTTGACGCCAAGTACGCGTTGAGTATAGGTCTAGTGGATTTGGTTGTCGAGTCGGCCCATCTAACGGAGAGGGCGCGCGAGCTGGGGATGAAACTTTCATCCAAACCACCAGCAACCCTCCGGGCAATTAAACAGGCACTTTCAAGATTCGACGAGATGAGCCCGTGGGCGGGCTTAGAGTATGAAGCGCAACTCTTCGGACACCTCTTCTCAGAGGAGGAGACCAAAAGAAGGTTTGAGGAGTTCCTTAAAAAGAAGGCGTGACAAGGCACCCGCGTGGTAAAGGTTGACGCCAATCGCACTATTGGTCTACACAGTTATAACCCTTGGCGTAATAGACCTTCTTGCATGGTTCATACTCTTTTACAGGTTTGAGGCTGGTTTTAGCAGGGCTCCCAAACTATATAACGTGGAGTGTAAATCAGCGGTATGGAAGGTTGCCGCGATTGTTGCAGCAAGGAACGAAGAGGAGACCATAGCCGAATGCATCCGAAGCTTGCTCTCCCAGAGTTGTACTGAAAGCGTGATTGTGGTTGACGATGGGTCCACCGATAAGACCTATGAGATGGCTACCAATTGTTCCACTGATAGCCGTGTTCACATCTTAAGGGTTGACGGTAAAGGTTTGGGTAAAGCAGAGGCGTGCTTCCTTGCAGCATCTAGGGTGACGGAGGCTGACTGGCTGCTATTCGTGGATGCAGACACACGCATCAAGCCCGGCTTCGTGGATTGCGCTCTAAGATTTGCGGAAGATAATGGGTTGGACGCCCTCTCAGCTGTGGGCCAACTGCGCTGCCCCCACCTTTGGGATAAAGTGTCAACACCATTCCTGTTCGGGTTGCTCAACTCGTTCATCAGGCTTGACCACGTGTGTAATAGGAAGAGGAAGTCAGCGTATTTCTATGGTAGCTTTATCCTAATAAAAAAGGAGGCGTATACACGCATCGGTGGACATCGCGCTGTCAAGCATGACATAGTGGAGGATAGAGCCTTAGGGAGCCTAGCCAAGAGGAGTGGGCTCAACATCTGTATAGTTCGAGCTCTTGACGCTGTTTCCGCCGAGTGGGCGCCAGGTTTCAGGTCAAGCATAGACGCTATGCGTAGGGTTGTGGTCCCCTCTATCAACGGGAGGTTGGGCTTGGGCTCCACCTTCGGCTTCGCGCTAACAGCACTCTTCTTTATACCCCTCCTACTAGTGGGCGTGTGTGTGAGTGGTGTTGGACACATATCAAGCAATACTTCCACACTAGGCTTAGCGCTCGGACTGTCTTCGCTGGCGCTCAGCGCCACGCTCAGCGCGAGTTCGGCTAAGAAGATTGGTTCAAATCCACTACCCGCCCTACTCTTTATACTCCCCGAGATCGCTTTCAGCTATGCGTTTTGGTCGAGTGTTCACAGGATCTTAAGAGGGAAACCTGTGGTGTGGAGGGATAGAGCCTATCTTTACAGGCGGAAATAAAGCCTTAGCAACGCATGCACGCTGCTCACAATTGATTGTATGCCCCAGACCCAGCTAGACTGCTCATCCCACAAGTCGCTGCTATTTAGCTCTATTTAATCACGGTAGGCTTATGTAGGCTCACGCGTTCTTTACCCAAATGTTAGATGAAGTACTCACTCTAGTTAGTAAGCACGAAGAGTATAGGTCTTCATGTGTGAATCTGGTAGCAAGCGAGAACGTTTTGAGCGAACAGGTAAAAAGGGCTTTGGGGACCGACCTAGCCAGTAGATATGTGGCTAACCCCAAGTTCTACGGTGGCACCCACTTTATGGATGAAATCTGGAGGCTAGTAGAAAAGCGGGCGTGCACAGTTTTCAGGGCAAAACAAGCATCTGTGAACCCGATTGGGGGTCACATAGCGCTTATGGCCACCCTCACCACACTGTGCACACAGGGCTCTAGGGTCGCGTCCATACCACCTGAGTATGGGGGCTACGGTGGGCTGGCACAGGAGAATTCCATGGCGAGTATGCTCGGCCTCAGGGCTGACTACCTACCATACGATGTGGGTGAACACAATATTGACGTCCAAAGAAGCCTAGAGTATATAGCAAAAAACAGGCCGGACGTTGTGGTTCTCGGCTCCAGCCTTATACTCTTCCCTCAACCCGTCCGCGAAGTTGCGGAAGAAGTTCACAGATATGGCGGCTCAGTTGTGTACGATGGGTCGCACGTAATGGGGCTCATAGCTGGCGGCGTTTTCCAAGACCCCCTGCGTGAAGGAGCTGATATACTTGTTGGCTCGACCCATAAAAGCCTTTTCGGTCCGCAGGGAGGAGTCGTACTCTCAAACAACGAAGAGTTTATGGGTAGGCTTGGCTCCAAGTTTCTCCACGTGACGCAGGACAACCCTCATCCAAACAGGGTGGCCGCACTGGGTGTGGCCTTAGCCGAGGTTGAAAAGTGGGGGGCGCAGTACGCGGCGAGGGTGGTGTCCAACTCAAAGCGGCTAGCCAGACTACTGTACGATGAGGAGTTACCCGTTGCCCACAACAGTCGAGGTGAGTTCACTCAAAGCCACCAAGTGTTCCTTGACTATGGTGGGTGGGAGAAAGGTACGCATATCAGAGACAAACTTGAGGAAGTGCGGATAATAGTGGACGCAGGGGTCAGAGTTGGGTTAAGTGAAGTAACTAGACGTGGCTACAGCGAAGAGGAAATAGATAGTATAGCGCACGCCATAATCTTAAAACTCAAGCACAACAACGACGCGGAAGCCCTTAGAATCGTGGGCAAACTAGTGGCCGAGCACACAAGCTTACTCTACACCCTTTGATGGTAGTGGGCCTACAAGTCAATTAACGGTGCACCATATGAAGTGCAGCTATACTTGATGCGCTCAGTGTATTTGTTGGACGCGAATCATATTTGTTGTGCCAACTGGGCCTGTGGGTGCGCCGGCCACTACAACAGCTCTTTCACCGCTCTTGGCGAGGCCAAAAGCGCGTAAGGCGTTCTCTACGATCTCTGGGTTGAGCTCACCCACAACTTCGTCTATCTTGAATGGTTGGACTCCCCAAACAAGTTTGAGGCGGCGCACCACATTCTCATTTGGTGAGAATGCCACAATCTCAGTGTGAGGGCGATATTTGGCTATGAGTCTGGCCGTTGAGCCAGAACGTGTATAGGCTACAATCTTTTCGGCTCTTATGGCGCTCGCAACACGGCAGGCGGCCATACCAACAGCGTCCTCAACACTCTCGGATTCCAATACCTCCTGGGAACCATAGCGGAGCTCGCTCTCAACCTTCCTACAAACCCTGTCGAGCACGCGTACCGCTTCGAGGTAGTTGGGTCCCACAGCCGTCTCCTCTGAAAGCATCAGTGCGTCGGTTCCATCAAGTATTGCGTTTGCTATATCGCTAACCTCAGCCCTTGTAGGGGTGGTATAGGTGAGCATTGAAAGAAGGATTTGTGTTGCCGTTATGACTGGTCTCCCAGCCGCGTTACTCAGGCTGATTATCCTTTTTTGTATGAGGGGCACGTTCTCTAAGCCAAGCTCGACGCCCAGGTCTCCCCTCGCAACCATCACTGCATCGCTTCTCTTAATAATTTCTTCAAGGTTGTCCACGGCTTCAGACTTTTCTATCTTGGCTATAAGTGGCACATCTGATCCAAACTCCGTAACTAAACGTCTAGCATTATCGATGTCGGCGGCAGACCTCACAAATGATACAGCTATATAGTCCACGTCGTTTTTAACCCCGAACTCGATGTGCCCCTTGTCCTCCTCGGTAATCGCACCAACACCCCCTTTAACATGAGGCACATTCACACCCTTACCCGTGGTTAGATTACCCCCCACTTCAACTTCACACACAACGTTAGGTCCATTCTTCTCGACAACACGCATCCTAATCATACCATCAGCCAAAAACACCTCTGAGCCTACATCCACCATTTGTGCGAAACCTTCGGGGTGAACGGGGATAACACCCACCCCACCACCCTGCTTGGACACACTGAGTGTAACCTTTTCACCCGCCTCTAGTTTAAGTGGTTCATCAACTAGTTTACCAACCCTCAGCTTCGGTCCAGGCAAATCCAGTATAATTGCCACAGGTGTACCCAACTCCTTAGAAACCTCCCTAATCATCCTAATTCTTGAAGCGTGCTCCTCATGCGTACCGTGAGAGAAATTCAGACGCGCCACATCCATACCAGCTTTTATAAGAGACCCTAACGCTTCCCTACTGGATGTAGCAGGGCCAATCGTGCACACAATCTTTGTAAACCTCTGCATACCCAACTTCTGCCGTGGAAAATTATAAGGTTGGCTTGATACACCATACTTGGGGTACCCTTTAATGGGAGGCGATCAACCCCGCTACACTAACCGCTATCCGCTGTTGATGCACGTGTGCCAGTGGCTTGTTTGAGGGCGCGCACGGCCTCCTTCAGACTCTCCAACGATTCATTCCAGCTCGAATTATCCCTCATTAATACAGAGATGAGTGCGCTTCCAACTATTACGCCGTCGGCACCCGCCTTTAAAGCGAGTGTGACTGTGTGTGGATTGGACACTCCGAATCCAAGCGCAATAGGTCTGTTCACCACCCTCTTAGACTCTCTGATAAACGTGTAGGTATACTCTGGTAGACCCTCCCTTACACCCGTCACCCCATAAACCGAGACAAGGTAGACGAAGTCGGTGGAGTTTTGAGCTATTTTTTTAAGCCTGCCAGGAGGGGTTGCTGGGGTTGCGAGGAAGATTGTTCCCAGCCCATTACCCCAGGCTACGCGCACCCATTCGCCAGATAGGTCAACTGGTAAATCGGGTATTATCACACCGCTCACACCACTCTGCGAGGCTTGTTTTGCGAAACTATGGTAGCCCAATCTGAGTATCGGGTTAAGGTAACTCATTATATAGATTGGCTTTCCGCGCCGGCTCAACGCTTCAGCCATACTTAAGACTAGGCGGAGGGAAACATTTTGTCTTAACGCCACAGTTGAGGCCTTCTGGATTATCGGCCCATCAGCTATGGGATCCGAGAAGGGCACACCCAGTTCGAGGGCGTCCGCACCCCCCTCCAACACTGCTTCGGCTGCTTCAAGGCTTCTATCAGGTGTTGGGTATCCCGCCATAAGATAGGCTATAAGTGGGTGATTCGAATCCGAAAAAATGTTTGGGCTCAAAGCGTCTCACCCCTAAGCCTTGCGACGCTCTCCACATCCTTATCACCCCTACCAGAGAGGGTTACAACTATCCGCGTGTCGCGGTATAGTGTTGGGGCGAGCCGCATGGCGTACGCTAGGGCGTGGCTCGATTCGAGAGCCGGTATTATACCCTCCAGCCTGCTGAGCGCCTCAAAAGCCTTTAACGCCTCATCGTCTGTGACGCCAACATACTCAACCCTACCTGTCTGCTTAAAGTAGGAATGTTCTGGTCCAACCGCGGAGTAATCCAAGCCTGCCGCTACGCTGTGTGTGAGCTCAATCTGACCGTTCTCATCTTGGAGTAGGTAGGTGCGCATACCGTGCATAACCCCAACCGACCCAGCGAGGAGTGGTGCCGCATGTTTGCCAGATGCGAGCCCCAATCCTGCTGCCTGCACCCCAACAAGTTTCACACTCTTTTCCCTTGCGAATGCGTGGAAGCTACCGGCGGCGTTGCTTCCACCACCAACACACGCTATTATATAGTCGGGCAATCCACCCACCAACCTTTTCATCTGCACACGTATTTCCCTGCCTATAACACTCTGGAAGTCTCTCACAATGGTGGGGTAGGGATGGGGGCCAACGACTGAGCCCACGAGGTAGTGGGTTGTTGTTACGTTGGCTATCCAGTCGCGCATAGCCTCGTTTATGGCGTCTTTGAGTGTTCTCGAACCAGCCTCCACTGGGTGTACAGCTGCGCCCAACAGCCTCATTCTGAACACGTTTAGACGCTGCCTCTGCATGTCCTCTGAACCCATGTAAACCTCGGCGTGCAAGCCGAGCACCGCCGCGGCCATCGCGGTAGCCACACCATGCTGGCCCGCGCCCGTTTCGGCTATTACCCTGGTTTTAGCCATCCTCTTAGCGAGCAGAGCTTGGCCTAAGGCGTTGTTAATCTTGTGCGCACCACCATGTAGAAGGTCCTCTCTCTTAAGGTATATGCGTGCCCCACCCAAGCTATCACTGAGGTTCTTAGCGTAATAGAGGGGTGTTGGTCTACCAGCATAGCTCTTAAGATAATGATTCAACTCGCGTCTAAACAGAGGATCCATCTTCGCCTTCAAATACTCGGCTTCAAGCTCATTCAAGGCTTCAATAAGCGTCTCCGGCGCAAATCGACCGCCGAACTCTCCGAACCAGCCAGCCCTATTTTTAGCCAACCCGCTTCACCGCCTCAATGAAACGCGAAACAAGACCCCAATGCTTTACGCCTGGAGAACTCTCAACTCCACTCGACACATCTACAGCATAGGGCTCAACCATAGTGATGGCATCCTCCACATTCTCTGGTGTCAGGCCGCCGGCAAGTATTATGTTACCAAGCACCTTTGAAAGCATCTTTGAAACCTCCCAATTATGGGTTTGACCTGAGCCACCCTTAAGACCCGAATCGGTGTCTACGTGTACATACTCGAACTCTGAGTACACCTTTAAAACCTCTCGTTTAGGTGGCTCCCCACCAACGTATAGCACGGGTATTATGTTGAGCTCTGGATGGGAAAAACGCGCCGAGGAGTAGAGGTGTATGGGGGCTACGAGTTGAATCGTTCTGACACCGAGGCGGGCGGCGCTCTCCAAACCCTGGATGTTGGTTACCACAACCGCCTCTGTGAACGGTGGCACATAGCGCACAAGTGTTTTCGCACGCTCAAAACTGTTGTTTCTGGGTGACTCTGGGAAGCCGTGGATTAAACCCACAGCGTGGGCTCCAGTTTTAGCCTCAAACTGTATGTCCTCAGGCCTCGTATTACCGCATATCTTAATCTTGGTCACAGTCTAACAACTCCCGGAGTTTTTCAGGTGGATTGACGGAGGACATTATCGCGCTTCCAATCAGGAATGCGTGAGCACCAATCCTCCTATCACGTGCTATACGCCCACATTCACTGTAGCCGCTTTCCGCAACCTTGAACACATGCCTGCCGAGTTTGGGTGCAAGGTTGTAGAAGTGGTCGGCGTACAGGTTGAGGGTGTATAGATCCCTATTATTCACACCAATATAGTCAGCTTCTGATTCCACCACCTGCGGCAGAAGTTGGGGATCGTGAAATTCTAGGAGCACTTCTAAACCCATAGAGTGGGCTAGTCGAATTGTTTGGTTCAACGGTAACTCTGTGTAGCCGTCGCGGAAAAGCTCGGCAATAAGTAGTATTATGTCCGCCCCACCTTTATATGCCGCCTCTACCTGCTTTGAGCCGACCACAAAGTCTTTGAATAAAACTGGGACGCCTAGCCTCTGTGATGCTTTACAAAGGAGTTCGAGTGAGCCGTCAAAGTGGGTTCTCTCAACGATGATGGAGATGGCCGAAGCGCCAACCCTCTCCAAGCTTAAGGCCAAGTCTACGTCCACTTGGTCTATAAGTCTACCCAAACTCGGTGAACGGGGCTTGATTTCACCTATTATGGGTAGACGTGTGTTTTCGACAACATTTCTAAGACTTGGTCTATCAGCCTTGTCCACACGTTCGGCAAGATCATAGTAGCCTTGGCGGATGCTTTCGCGTACTCCCGCCACCACTTCACTCAAAAAGTCAGGCAATTCGCTCAAACACCTCGAGCTTTGATGGATCCCCGCCGCTAAGTCTCACAAGTGTGCCTAGCGTGTCGGCGGCGCGCCCAGAATCAATTGTGGCTACGGCTAATTCCACACCCTCACCAACACTGTTAACCACTCCACCAGCCATGAATCCGACCGCCGCGTTGGCGGCCACAAACCTCACCTTTGGGTCGTCCAGACCACTTCTACCTGAAAGAATCCTGTACACCGTAAGGGCGCTGTCGTGCACGTCCCTGCAGGTGAGCTTAGACGGTTCAGCCGGTTCTAGGCCGAGGGCTTTGGGTGTGAGTGTGCCCCTCTCTATGACCCCATCCCTCAATGAGGCCACAAGGGTTGGCGCGTTTATGGACACCTCATCCATACCATCAGCCCCATGCACCACGTAGGCACACTCTGCCCCAAGCTCCTTTAAAGCCCTAGCAACAGTATCAAGCATAGAGGGCTCGGCTACACCGAGCAATTGTCTTTTGACTCTGGCTGGGTTAACGAGCGGGCCTAACATGTTAAAAATACTCCTAAAGCCGAGCTCCTTCCTAACACCAGCAACCCTTCTTAGGGCTGGGTGGAAGGCTGGGGCGTACATGAAGCCTATACCCGCCCCATCTATACATATCGCAACGGTTGCCGGGTCGACCTCCAGTTTTACTCCAAACGCCTCCATGAGGTCGGCGCTACCGGACGCGCTGCTCACAGATCTGTTACCATGCTTGGCAACCCTGAGGCCTCCGCTGGCGAGCACCAGTGCGGCCGCTGTGCTCACATTAAAAGTCTTGAGCCTGTCACCGCCCGTGCCAGCCGTATCCACAAGTCGGTCGCCGTTCAGATTCACCTTGACAGCCCTCTTCATTAGCCCCCGAGCGAACCCAGCTATCTCTTCATAGGTCTCGCCTTTGAGTCTGAGCGCCGCTAGGAGCGCTCCAATCTGAGCATCCGTAGCCGAGCCGTCGAGTACCTCTAAGAGTACGCTTTCAGCCTCATTTGCGGTCAAGTGGCCTCCCTCGATGAGTTTGAGTAAAGCCTCTCTAATAGCGGTCACCTGCGCACCACCCCTATGAAGGATTCCAGTATTCTTGGGCCAAGCCTCGTTAACACGGATTCAGGGTGGAACTGCACCCCGAACACTGGGTGGCTCACATGGTCGACGCCCATGATCTCACCGTCATCGGCGCTCACGGCGCTAACCCTAAGCGGGGCTCCCCGCTCAAGTTCGCCGACCAAGGAGTGGTACCTCCCACCATAGAACCTTTTGGGCATGTCTCCGAACAGCGTCCCCCCCAGATTGATTATGGGACTCTTCTCACCGTGCTTGAGCGACTTCGCCCTCCTGATTTTTCCGCCGAATACACTCACTATTTCTTGGTGGCCTAAACACACGCCGAGAACTGGTTTCTCCACGCCGAGGCGACGAATAATGTATGGTCCAACACCCGTCCACCTGTTATCCCTAGGGTCGCCTGGTCCCGGAGATATTACGAAGCCATCGTAGGCCTTAAGTGAGTCAACGGAGACCCCGTCGTTCCTTTGCACGTCCACCTCAACCCCAAGCGAGCCAAACGCCTGGTAGAGATTGTATACGAAGGAATCGTAGTTATCGACTAGTAGTAGCTTCAAGGCTCAGTCGCCTCCAAGCCCCCAACCCGAAGCGCCTCTACAACCACCCTTGCTTTGTGCTCCGTCTCATAGTACTCGGAGACGGGGTCTGAGGACGCAACTATCCCTGCACCGGCTTGAACAACGCTCAGTGAACCATATGAGTATAGCGATCTTATGTTTATGGCCATATCCATGTTGTTGGCACCCATAAAGTAGCCTACACTACCAGCGTACGGTCCACGAGGCTCACCCTCGAGTTCGTGGATGAGTTGGGCCGCCCTAACCTTCGGTGCGCCGCAAACCGTTCCAGCTGGGAAAACAGCCCTGAAGACGTCCACAGAGTCAACGCCATCGCGTAGCGTCCCCACAACCTTGGACACCAAGTGTTGCACGTGGCTATACTTCAAAACCTTGCGGTAAAGCGTTACCCGAATACTCCCGAAGCGTGAAACCCTCCCCAAATCGTTCCTAGCCAAGTCAACCAGCATCACGTGCTCCGCCGCTTCCTTGGGGCTTCTAAGCAACTCTATTCTCAAAGCCTCGTCCAACTCTGGGTTACCCGTAACCCTCCTTGTCCCAGCTATGGGGTAGGTCTCAACCCTCTGTCCTCGCACCCGCGCCAAGGTCTCTGGGGAAGAACCAATAATCCTTCTCTCACCCACTTTGAAGTAGTACATGTATGGTGACGGATTTTTCTCCAAAAGCCTCATGAAAACACTCGTATAGCTCCCGTTGAACTCGACTCCGAGCTTACGCGCCAACACAACCTGGAACACCTCACCAGCCCCAATATACTTCTTAGCCCTTCTGACCATGTCTATATACCCGTCAAAACCAGGTTTCTCGAAAACCACCCTCCCTTCGATGTTGCCACTCTTTGAGCTAAAGTGGGTATTAGGAGCGCACTCTGGTGGCCGACCTCCGATGTAGGATTTGGCTGAATCGAGAACTATGAAGTCGTCGAAACACAGGTATTCCAAGTCGTGGAAGGGTGTGGGGGATGTGTATGGAACCTTATCCCATAACGACAGCGCGCTAAAAGATGTGTAACCCAAAACCAAGCCGTGGGTTTTGATAAGTTCGCGTAGCTCTGATGCAACACTCTCCCAGTCACGCTTACCCTCGTCCACGCTGTAAGTGAGTGTGGGGTTAACCCCACATATAACAAGTCTTCTGGAGGCGTTGGAAACCAGTATCAGGCCGCCACTATGTGCTGCTTCGACTGCTTCAACAAGAGAGGAGATACTCGGGCGCTTCGAAAGACGCTCTCCCCATAACCCAAACCCGATCGCCTTGCACCATACGCTAATTAGCCCAAGGTAGAGTATTTAAGGTTTAGCCAAAGACAGCGAAGCAGATTCTGGCTCTATGAGACCACGTCTAGTCTACACAAACTACGGGTAAGAGGCATCGGCTCACCATACCAGCTCACTCCGGTGGGATTTCCTCGAACACCCTGCGTATGTCGAGCCCAACAGACCTATAGCGTTGCCTCATAACCAAGTAGATTGCGCTTCCAGCAATAAGGGAACCAACTATGTAGCCGTAGGCGAGCGGGTTGCCCCCCCAAACGCTTGGGTAGTCCAAAAACTCGTACGAAATAAACAGGAAGACGCCCACCATAAGCGCTCCAGAGGTGGCCAAGGCGAGCTTCACCACACCCCTCTCCTTTCTAAGGGCGTAGACAACGGCGCCAGCGCCCACAAAAGCGAAGTAAACCATCGAGGCGAGCACAGCCCCATACAGTGATGAAACACTTCCATAAAAGTATGATGCTGCTCCTATTAGAGCAGTGGTTATGGCGAAGTCAACTAAGTGAGCCACCACTGGCGACCCATACTTGGGGCTAACATACGCGAAGGACTCCGGTAGGGTCCTGTCGAACGCCTGAGCCAAGAGGTATCTCGAGATGAGTATGACGCCAAACTCGATTATCGCAAGCGTCCACAAGACCCAACCCAGACCAATCAGTAGCCTGAGCACCGGATTACCCGAGACACCCATGGCGAGCGTCCAGAAATTGAGCGAATAGTTATACACCAGTGTAGGGTTGGATAGGGCGGCGCTAACAGCCCTGAACCCTCCAACATAGTACATGGCGGCCAACGGCGCTGTCATAACCGTGAAGCCCACAAGCGCTGACACTGGGACAGCCCACCAGACGGCGTTTTTACCTTTGAGTTCAGAGCCGATTGATGGGGAGGCGTTAAACCAGGGGTATGAGAAGAGCGCGAAGAAGGGTACTATTAGAAGTGTGTTCCAAAGACTGAATGTGGGTCCAGTATAGGATGATATTAAGGTAGAATACG
>JAVZKQ010000028.1:0-26087 GCA_038884175.1 Thermoprotei archaeon
ATTGACGCATCTACCTGTCTATCGACAAGCCCACAGTTTGGACATTCAAAAGTGCTTGCTCCCCTTAGGTCCCTATCAATAATACCCGCATCTGGGGCAGAGCATCAACATTCCTGTATATTTACCAATATTTAGACTTACATTAAAACTATTGATTAGGCGATGGGTTTTTAGGGTTGGCTGTTGTCTAGGGCTTGTGAACTTCGCTTTAAAAGAGCTGGATGTGAAGGGTGTTTTCCTGGTTGAGCCCAGGGTGTTCGAGGATGAGCGTGGCTTCTTTATGGAGACATACTCTGAGGCGGGGTTTAGAGCGCTTGGGGTGGACTTCCACGTCGTCCAGGAGAACCACTCACACTCGAGGCACGGGGTGCTGAGGGGGCTGCACTTTCAGGCGGATGGGGCCGCTCAGGCGAAGCTGGTGCGCGTTGTGCGGGGTGTGGTGTTCGATGTTGCCGTGGATCTGAGGGCCTCTTCTCCAACTTTTGGTAGGTATGTTTGGGCCATCCTATCCGAGCACAACCGTAGGATGCTCTTTGTGCCCCGCGGCTTCGCCCATGGCTTCCAGGTTTTAAGTGAGGATGCGGACTTCGTGTACCTTGTTGACAACGATTATAACCCGTCCGCCGAGCGTGGTGTGCTGTGGTGTGATCCAGATATTGGTGTGCGTTGGCCTGTGCCCAACCCCATACTCTCAGAGAAGGACGCTTCTTGGCCGACTTTGAGGGAGCTTGTGGCGCATGGGCAGGTGTTCGGGTGAGGCTGAGTTGGGCTACTCGTTTCGTGTTTGGGTGAGTCTGCGCGCTAGGTACCTGGCGTTTTGTAGCATCCCTGTGTCGTTGTTGAGGTAGACGCCCACTAGTTTCGCCTCACTCTTTTTTATGGTGTCCACTATTTGGTTTAGCTCTTCCTGTGTGTACACGTATGAATACCACTCTCCCCTACCGTGGAGCCTCATGTAGAGTGTGTTGTTTGTGCACACCGTGTTGGCTGGTAGGCCTGGGGCGTCCACGGAGCAGAAGGCTGCGCCTGTCTCGGCGACCTCGTGTGTGTGCCGCCACCACTCGGGTGACCTGAACTCCGCCACGGCCACCCCCGTGTGGGTGTGTGTTGAGAAGTGGTCTCTTAGTCTGCGCGCGTTCTCGGGTGTGTAGGTGTATGTTGGTGGCATCTGGTGTAGCCAGAAGACTATTTTGGGGTGTAGGGGTGCTAGGCTTTGGGTGAACTTGGCGCACAGTTCAGCTGAGCTGCCCGATAGTTTGGTGTAGTGTGTTATTGAGCGGTGTACCTTTACTGAATATTTGAAGTGTGTGGGGGCGCGCATCCACGTGTTGAGCATGGTTTGTGTTGGCCAGCGGTAGAATGTTGCGTTTAGCTCCACGCTGTTGAAGCCCTGGGCTAGGTACCACTCGAAGGCTGAGGGTTTGCGCTGGTTCCAGTAGTAGGTGTAGCCCGATGTGCCAACGTAGACGCCTGTGGGCCGCTCCCCCATGTGGGTCACCGTGTGGATGGCTGTGGTTGGGTTTGTCTGGGTTTTGAGGCCTCCACCACGCCGAAGCCCGCTGTTCTACCCCCACCGACGTTGAGTAGTTCGGCCCACTCTGCGAGTCTTGCTAGTATGTTTAGCTGTGTGTTGTCCAATTCTTTGGCTGTTATCCTGACCCACCCAGTGAAGCCTGGGTACACCCTTTTGCCGTCGTGTATTATTGTGCTCCTCACGTCTATGCCAGTTATGCCGAGTTTGGCTCTTAGCGCCTTTATATCCTCGCGTGGTATGGACTCGATTTTTGCTATGTGGAGTGTGTTGGCTATGTTTGTGAATAGGAGTGTGAGGTTTGGCTGTATTACTTTAAAGTGTGAGTTCTTGACTGGGAAGTATGTTGGTGTTTTGAACCTTAGGTCGAGGGTGGTTTGACCAACGAGTTTTTGTCCTACTGTGGATGGGTTCACCTGTCTTAGGCCTAGTGAGGATACACTCATCTGGGCGTCGCCCACCCTCAGCGGTGTGCTTGGCTGTTTTATGAGTGCTTCGAGCACTGCTTGGGCGAGCCCGTCCTCTAGGAATAGGACGCTGAAGGTGTACCCCCCTTCACTATTAGCCCACAGTGGCTTCATCGAGTAGGGCGACCTTCTACGCTTGGTGGGGTCGTAGCCTCCGTGGAGGAGTGTGGAGAGCGCTGGGTTGGCGTCCCGAACCCAGCCAAGGAATGCTGCGCGTGTGACGAGGCCTGTGAAGCCGCTAGGGGGCCTGCCCTGCGTGAGCCTGAGTTGGACTTCTAACTGGAACATCCACTCACACCACGCGCACCACGAATATATCCGTTTCTCCGAGTCCGTGCACCCACACACGCCAGGCTCGAGCCGCTGGAAGATTGGGACACCCGCATCCACACCGCTAGGCGCACCGAGTGTGGGACAATCCGTGGGGTGTAGGCTCCGCGTGGGTTCACGTGGGGTGTGCGCCTCGAAGAGTTGTGCTTCGCAGAGGGCGGTGGGGGTGGATGCGGGTCAAACCCAGTCGGGGAGGAAAGGTAGACTGGGTCTGTTTTTGTGGGCGAGTGGGACGCTGATATTGCGGGTTGACGTGGTTAAACATTGTGGTTGTGTATACGTCAAACGGTCAGGGTTGGAGGAGACAACACCCACCGTTGGCGTCTTAGGTGGTTAAACGGGGTGCAACGCATCAGCCGAATAACATCTCATAGTTATTGTGGTCACCGAAGCCGGGTGGTTTGGGCAGTTTGGCTAAAGGTGTGTGAGGTAGGCGGGTTGTCTTCATGCACGTCTCAGGGGTAAGGTTGGGGATGGGGATAGGCTGAAGGAAGTTGTGGGGAAAGCCCAAGCGAAAGTCGGGGTGGGGGAGGAGGGTACTAGCTGATGGCGCCTGCGACTCAAAAGCGGACTTTAATTTCCTTGCTCCGCGTGGGATCAGGCCAGTGATAGTGTGTCAGTGGAGTGTGTCCACATGTCAGGGAAGCTATGCGAGGAAGTTTGCGTGGTGGGGCAGAGTCATTCTCACTGTAGGCGTGGTCTAGGATGCACGTGGTCTAGGATGCACATGTTCGGCTGACGGTGTAGGGTTGAGGGCGTATTCTCAGTTCAAGAGGGGCTTCGGTGAGTACATGTCGGCTAGGAAGTTTGTTAAGGTGGCCAAAGGGATGGCGACTGAGTCCTACATCTACAACTTGTTCGTCGTGTCAGGGTGGGGGAGCCACGGGTCTGGGAACCGCCGCACTGAGCCGCGGATTTATGGAACACACATAGGTTTATATTCTTGGGTGAATATGGGTGGTGTAGTGGGTTAGGGTGTTGGGTGGTTGGCTGAATCGGTTTTAGCCACGGTTGTTGAAAAGTTCCTCGAAGACTTCCTCAACAGGATGGGTGAGAAGCTTTCGAAGGGTGGTAGACTCACACAGTCTGAGGCAACACTTCTACTTGTGGCGTTCACACAGAGGGATATTTCACACTCACACGCCAGAATGGATCAGCTTGAAGCAAACCTGCACAGGCGGATAGACCAAGTGGAGGAAAACCTGAACAGGAGAATCGACGACCTCAAAGCCGACATGAACAGGCGATTCGAAGAACAAGACAAAAAGATTGAGGATGTTAAGGGGAAGGTTGAGGAGCTCAAAGCCGACATGAACAGGCGATTCGAAGAACAAGACAAAAAGATTGAGGATGTTAAGGCTGACACGGTATATTTGAAACACAGTTTCGATGATCTTAGGGACCGTGTGGTTTCGGTTGTTGTGGAGGCGCTCAAGAAGCAGTCAAGCGGCGGCTGACATCAAACCCAAGATTATGGTAAGCGAACCCATAAAGGGTGTCATCGTTTGGTTGGGGGATGCTTTGTTGCATATGTCTGACCGTTATTTAATATTGTTTTGTGGGGTATATGGTTAAACTATTGCTGTTTTGATGCGGGTCGATGTGTGTTTGTCATAATGTTGAAAGATTCTCAATGTTGGATTTAGGCGTCAAAGTGTCTTGTTGATACTCTTATTCAATGGGGGTGATGGGGCTTTAACCTGAGGTTTTCACTGTTGTTCTTGGCTGCAAGCAACACTCCTCTTCTCGCAGCGATCCCATAGATGTGGATCGCGTGTGTGATGCCACCTTTCTCCCGACGCATCGAAGGAGCCTTCTGGTTTTGGGCTCCCAATCTGTGGAGCTGGAGCGCCTGATTCTCCACGCCCACCTCTGGCAGGTCTGAAGCGTGTGTGGTCGCGTCGAGTGGCCTCCCCGCCTCCTTCGGTTTGTAGCCGCTCTATGTGTTGTTTGGTTATCAAAATCCACTCGCACGTCAAGTGGGTTGGCTGTTATGGATACTCGTGTTGTGTTAGCGGGTTTTTGTTGGTGTGTGTTTTTTGGGTGGTTTGCGTGATGTAAAGAACCACAGGCCGCCGTGCATGTTGTGTTCGCGTGGGGTTGTGAAACCGGCGTGCACAATTAGGTTTCTTAATTCGTTTCTGCTGAGTGTGTTTCCTCCCTGCGCCATGTAGTCTAGGAGCGCCCCCCTGACTAGTGTGTTTTCATCCCTCCACGTGTTTCTACCAGGGTCTCGTACGGCTTCACACACCACGATGCTCCCCCCTGGCTCAAGCGCTTCGTAGCACGTTTGGATCACCCTTTGCTTGTCGCCTATAGCGTAGAGCACCTCGCCGAGGTACACCAAGTGGAATTCCTCCCTGTAGCGTAGATCCTCCGCCCTGGCAGCGGTGAACTCGGTGTTGGCTAGCCCCCTGCACTTTGCCCTCGCACGCTCAATTGAGTGTTGGTCTAGGTCTACGCCCACGAAGTGTGATTTGGGGAATAGTGGTGCGAGCCTGGCTATCCAGCCGCCTGAGCCGCATCCGAGGTCGAGCACCCTGCAGCCAGCCTTCAGTGTGCGGTGTAGTGTGGGGAGGCTTGGTAGCACCCTTCTTAGGAACACTGTGTGGTCCCACCTGGTGCCCTCCTCGAACGCTTCGGCTAGGTGTGCGCCTTGGAGGCCCACCGTGGTGGGGTTTGTGAAGAGGGTGGTGAAGGCGTCGAAGTCGAGGCTTCTTAGGGCGTAGTATGAGATGAGCCCCCCTATGAATCTGGGGTCATCCTCTTCTACGAGTAGTGTTTTAAAGTGTGTGGGTAGTGTGTACCCCCCACCCCTCTTCTCCACGATGCCCAGAGCGTGGGCGGAGCTAAGCCACGCCTCCACAGCCTGGGGGTTGAGGTTTAGGGTGTGCGCCAACTCTTCCCCAACCAGTGGCCCACGCGCCCCGGCGAGCGCCTTCAGGATGCCGTGTTTGCGCCCGAGGTGTGCGACCCAAACCCTCCAGAAGCCTATGAGTGAATCCCATAGTAGAGCTGAACGCCGAGCTATCCCATCCATGTTTGCCAAACCTATGCGGTGTGCTTTAAGCGGTGTGTTTGTAGAGGTGGAGGTGTGGGCGTATTTTTTTGGTGTGTGTTGCGTGGGTCTAGGTATAGAAGTAGTGTGCTGCGGTTTTCAGGTAGATTTGGGCTGCATGTGTGGTGGCGCTGATGTCCACGGACTCGTTGTAGCTGTGGGCCTCTTTGAATTCGCCGGGACCGTAGAAAACCGTTTCCACACCGTGTTTTCTGAATATGTTGGCGTCGCTTGTGGCCTGTGTTACGTAGAATTGTGGTGGTTGGCCGAGTGTGTGCGCGGCCTCCTGCTGGGTCACACGTGCTATGCGTGAGTGGGGCTTGGTGTAGCTTGGGTTAACTGGGGCTTCATCGAGGAGTTCGAGTGTTGTGTTCCCTTGTGCCTCGACCACGCGGCTCACCACCTCATGTAGACGCTCTCTACTCATGCCTATTGGAATGCAGATGGCCAACTCCGCCTCACATTTGGGTGGCACAATGTTTATCATTGTCCCACCGCGTAGCACACCAACATTCAAGGTGGGCTTCACTAGGAATTCGAGCAGTTGTTCGTAGGTGAGGTTTGAGGCGGCATCCCCAAGGTCCTCGGCGATGTGTTTGGGTGAATCGTACACTACGCCTCGGATATCCTGCGGGGGCTCGGCTATGAGCTGTGCCAGCGCCGAATGGATGTTCTCGATCGTTTTGAAGAGCTTCACACACGCGTTGTCCTCATACACAGCTGTGCTCCCATGCCTTGGCTCCCCCTGTACACAGAGCCTCACCCAATAGTCCGAGCGTTCACCCAAACAAATCTTGTGTATACCGCTTGGTTCACCCATCACACAAGCCTTACCGCTGAGTTTACCCGTGGTGAGAAGCCAGTCTGACATGCCCCACCCCACTGGTGTGCTGTGCCAGTCTTCCTCGTCGAGGACGCACACAAACTCCACTTTACCGGGTAGCTCCACCTCATCCTGGTAGAGTTGGGTGTAGGCGAAGAGTTCGGCTGCGAGCCCAGCCTTCATGTCGCTCGCCCCCCTACCATATATTCGGCCGCCCACAACCCTACCCGAATATGGTGGGTGGACCCACTTTGAGGGGTCGCCGGCTGGGACCACATCCGCGTGCCCATAGAATATGAGCCCGTCATCTCCGTCGCCGTGGGAGGATGTGAGCGCCCACGCCCCATCAGCCGGGTTGTGCAGCTCACAATCCAAGCCGAACCGTTTTAGGAAATCCCTTATATATAGCAACACTTCGTAGTTCTCGGCTGGGGGGTTCTCGGTGCTATAGCGTATAAGCTCGGCGGTGAGACTCACCAGCTGTTCCCCAGAGTTTTTCAGGTGGTTGAGCGCCCTATCAAGCTTTTTGGGGGTATCCTTCAACACAACCAATATGTGTTTGTGTGTGTGATATTGTTTTCTGTGGTTTGGGGAGGGGGCTTTGTGTGACTCGCTGGATTGGGCCTAGTGTGCGAGGTTTTCGAAGGGTGTGTATTCGTAGTCGAAGCCGAAGTGTCTTGGTCCGAAAAGCCTTATCCCAGCCTCACTACGCCAAACCTCATCCACGCTCGCCCCCACGACGACCACCTCTTGGCCCACGCTCAACTTGTCGTTGGTTATACCCAGAGCAGTGGCCGGTTCAAGGAAGACTATTAGGTCTGGGGGTAGGACCACGGGTTTGCCCTCCACCCAGCACACTATGTGCTCGTTCTTTATCCACGTTTTGAGCTTTTTGCCTGTGTGTTCGCCCACACCGTCGACTTGGACTTCCCCCACGAGGAAGCCGCCCGTATCTTTCCAGTTGTATGCGCTCACACGTCCGCGGAAGATGGGTTTGCCGTTTCTTAGTTTGGATGCGACGGCCTGGATTGGGTCGTCTCCCGAGTCGAGCGCCTTTTGGCGCGCCTCACCTATCGTGATACACTGGGTTAGTGTACCCCTCACCACACACTTCTGGGCGTGGGTTCCAAGTAGGGGTGTGTCCACCACGGCCGCGTGTCCACCTGAAACAACGCTGATGTGTCTTGCAATAGCCTCGTACTCATCTATTCCCGCCGCGGCGTGCACCACCACCCTGTTACCCGCCTCGGCAACTATGGCTGAAGGGGTCATTGGGTAGCCGAATATGTTGGCGGTGCTCTGGTGTAGTTCTGGGCCAGCCCTACCCATGAGGTCTCCGTCAACCGTTGGCACACCGAGTTTGGCGCTTATAGCGAGGCACGCCCCAGTGTTACCCCCACCTATCTCGGAGGACACTGTGGCCCTGAGCTTCTTTCCAAGTGTTCCTTCGAGTAGGGCGGCGGCCTCGGCCATCGGATCCCCCACCCTCCTCTCAACCTTCCTCCCTGTGGGCGCCACGCTCCCCACATAGTAGGGGCTAGCCAATAAGTCGTCCGGGCGTAGCTCGTCCACCCCTATAAGCACAACCTTTTTACCCTGCTCTACTGCTTCCAACACAGACTTCAGGCCTGTGTTGGGGTCGCCTCCCCCACCAACACCCATAATTGTGGCACCGACGATAAGGTTTTCAACGTCTTTTTTTGACAGTGTTCGCATAATTGGGGTTATCCTTGAATACCTTATAAGTCTTAACGTGGAAGTGTTTCCCCATATTGTTTGGTGGACTATTAGCGTTTGATTCTGGGGTGTGTTTGTCGGTGTTGTGCGACGTTTTATCGGTCGGCTCCCCAGTGTTGGTTGGCGGTGTTCGCTCACCCCTGCTTTTCTAGGCGAAGCTTTTATCAGGGTTTTCACTGTGCTTGTTTATGAGCGGGATTTATCAGGCTTCGTTAAAGCTTGTTAGGGATATGATGAAGGTGAAGCCAGGGGAAAACGTTGTGATCACGATTGACAGTGAAGGTGATTGGGATTTTGCGCTTAGTGTTGAGCGGGCGGTGAACGATGTTGGCGCTAGGCCGCTTATCACCCGCAACCTCGCTCCCCCACACGTGGGTAGGGCGGCTGAGCCCTACTTACCCGTGGAGGTGTTGAAGCGCGCCGTGAGTGTTTCCGACGTTTGGATTGAGCTCAACTCGAAATGGTTGCTCTACTCCTCGATATACGAGGAGGCGCTCAGGGCTCGTAGGACGCGCTACGTGTGCCTTGTGGGTATGGATCGCGACATGGCTGTGAGGTGTATTGGTGGGGTTGATGTGCCAAAACTCCTCGAGTTCCAGAGGATACTGCAGAGGATAACAGCGGGCTCACGAAGCATGCGCTACACCACGCCGGCGGGTACAGATGTTGTTTTCGAGAATGATAAGGCACGCCCAGTTATCGCCGAAGGAGACGTGAAGGGCCCAGGCGAATACATGCTCATCGGCCAAGTTGACTGGGCTCCGATAGAAGACACAATCGAGGGTGTAATAGTGTTCGACGGCTCCGTGAGCCCACCTATTGGGCTACTTAAAAACCCCATAAAACTGAAGGTTAAGGCTGGCGTGGTTGTGGATGTACTAGGAGGCCACGAAGCTAAGGTGTACTCGGATTGGCTTAGGGGTTTTGGTGACGATAACATGTATCGCCTCGCCCACATCTCCTATGGGTGTAACCCTGGCGCCAAGCTCACGGGCAACGTGCTAGAAGATGAGAGGGTGTGGGGCTGCCTCGAGTGGGGGCTCGGCAACCAGAGTGAGGGGTTCAAGGCGAATAACATCGTTGCAGCCTCCCACAGCGACGGTATAACCCTTAAACCAACACTCTACGCGGACGGCCAAACCATAATCAGAGATGGGGAATACGTTCACCCAGAGCTAGAAGCACTAGCCCGTGAACTCAAAAGATAAAAAAGGTTTAGGACGTGGTGTTATAGTAGATTAGTGGGTAGTAGTAGCCGAGTATACCCGGGTTGTATATTACGCCGGCCACATAGCTACGCTCAACCCAGTAGGGCACAACGGCGTACAGCCAGATGTCGGGAGCCTGCTGGTAGACCATCGTGTACACCTCAGCCACTGTCCGATTCACTATCACGGGGTTTGTTTGGTAGGGGAGGCTGTTTGTTAGGTTGTTCACGGTGGCGTTGTCGAACCAGGACACGTCGCCCGAAATACCACCATAATTCGAGTTAACCTGAACCACGAGGTCTTGGTAGACGGGGTCAAGCCAGCTTGGGTACCAGTACCACAGTAGCATGCCTGGATAGCTTTGAGCCGTGCCCGGCTGGGATATGAGCGCCTCCTCTGTCTGGGTTGTCACCGGGTTGAGCTGGAAGCTCAGTCCCACATCGGCGAACATGGTTTGGAGCTCCTGGGCTATTTTGACCTCGGCTGGGTCGTCAGAGGTGTAGGTTATGCTTAGCTGCACACTTTTGCCGTTTGGGTTTATCACCGTGCCGTTTGGTAGGCTGAGTTTGAAGCCCAGCTGGCTGAGTAGGGATATAGAGTATGCGGGGTTATAATTGTATGGTTGGAGGTTCGCGGGGTTATAGTATGGTAGGCCGGGGCTTATTGGTCCAACATACTGTACACCGTAGCCCATTGCCACCGTGTTGAGTATCTCGGTATAGTTTATGGCGTGGACGAGCGCCAACCTGAATCCCGTTATGTTGTAGGGGTACTTGGCTGTGTCCAGGGTTGCCATTAGGAAGAGGAATTTGGGTGCGCTTGGTAGGCTAACAACTTTGATTCCTGGGTATGATGCGAGTGATGGGAGGTAGACGGGTGATGGGACTGGTATGGGTGGCCCCTCGAGTAGGGACACCGAGTTGCTTTCTATCGCCTGAATTATTTGTGAAGCCGAGCTTGTGTACTCGATTATTATGACTGGTATGTGGGGTGGTGTTAGCATTATGTTTGATTGTGCAGCTGGAATCTTTGCAGCCCAGTAGTTGGGGTTCTCTGTGAGCGTCATCACCTCGCCCTGAACATAGCTTTTAACAGTGTAGGGGCCCGTCCCCATAGTGTGGGTGTTTAGGTAGGTGTTCTCCTGGTTGGGAACCACGCCACCGTGGGCGTCCACAAAGCTCGGCTCGACCTGCCCCGCCCCCGGCACGGCGAGTGTTTGAAGGAAGAATCTGTAGGGGTTTAAAAGGTTGAACTCCACTTTGTACTGGTTTATAACCACCACCGCCTGGTTGGGGTAGGACATGAGTTGCTGTATTGTTGTGTTGGCGGGGTTAAAGTTGCTGAGTATTGATGCGAGGTAGTTTGCCGCCTGTATTTGGGCTTGTGTTGTGTTTGTGGAGAAGTGGTACCCAACAGATTGGAGGGCGGCTTGGACGCCCGTTGGGACAGCGTAGCCTGTTATTGTGGCTTGGGTGCCATTATATAGGAGGTTTGTAAAGTAGGAGGCGCCAACTTGGTTCATCACGATTGTCCTGTAGAAGTTGAACCAGACCACTGAAGAGTTGAATGGTTGACCGTTCGCGAAGTAGGCGTTTTGACGCAGGCTGAAGTTGTACTGTGTATATGTTGGGTTAACACTCCAGTTTGTTGCCAAGATGGGTGCGAACTCCGATATGCTTGTGTAGTTGAACATGAGAAGCGTCTGGTAGACGTTGGTCATAACCTCATCTTCACCCGCAAAGAATCCAGAGGCGGGGTCTACAGAGTTGGGAGGCTCATTCTCCATGACAACAAGCTGGCTGAGGTTGGGAGGACCCTGCGCACCCACCTGTGTGCTAGTTGAAGTGGAGCTCGTGGTGGGCGACGTGGATGTAGTTGTAGTAGAGGATGTTTGGCTGGGTGGCCTGCTCGTTCTACTCAGCGCCACAGCGGCGGCCACTATGATGATTACTATGACCACCACGATGCCAATAGCGGCACCCCTGCTTATACCCTTTCTCCTAAGTGTTAGCATGTTGAACTATTTGCACGCTCAGATATAAAGCCTTGCAAATGCCCTTGTAATGCTGAATATTGTTTCCGAGTGTGCCTCTAAGGTTGAATGAAGTTTTGTGTTACACTCAGATATAGAAGGGATTAAATAGGTGTGTTCACGGTTAATTACCACTGGGGGTTTGGGCGTTGGGTTTCGCTTCCTACGCTATTAGGAGAGCGGTGTCCTCGGTGATTATCGTGGTTGGAGCCGTGGTTCTCACGTTTATACTCACCCATGTAGTGGCACCCAACCCTGCGAGTGTTTGGGCTGGGCCCCACGCTTCAAAGGCTGCTGTTGAGGCCATAAAATATGAGTACCACTTGGATCAGCCGGTGGTCGTCCAGTTGTACTACTATCTTATCGACGCCTTCAGCTTTAACTTCGGTGTTTCCCCCTTCTTTAAGGAGCCTGTGTCCACGCTTATAGCGACATATTTTCCACGCACACTGGAACTAGTGATTGTTGCGATGATACTCACAGTGTTGATCGGTGTATATACGGGCGCCTTCGCCGCAGTCCACCAAGAGAGGGCTGGCGACTACGTTGTTAGGGCTCTCTACCTTGTGAGCTGGTCGATGCCACCCTACCTTGTAGCGCTTCTCTTACAGTTTGGGTTAGCCTACCACTTAAAACTTTTACCACCAAGCCAGCTGGCCAACCCTGCACTGAATGTGCCAAAAACTGTGACGGGGTTTCCCACCCTTGACGCGCTTATAGATGGTGACTACGCCTTTTTCTATAGTTCTCTGAGACACCTTGTGCTTCCAGCCTTCACGCTGGCCTTCATATCATTTGGGATAATCACGAGGATTATGCGTTCATCTATGCTTGAAGCGATGGGCGCCGAGTATGTTAGGACCGCTATCATGAAGGGGGTGGGTAGGCGTCGGGCGATGTACGTGCACGCCTTTAAAAACTCGCTCATCCCTGTTATCACAGTGATAGCCCTCACATTTTCATACCTTATAGCGGGCTCAGTTGTCGTGGAGGAAGTGTTCAGCTATGAAGGGATGGGCTACCTTATAACACAGGCTCTATTTAACTACGACTACCCAACACTGATTGGGTGTACAATAGTGGTCACAATCTCGGTGATCATAATAAACTTTGTATCCGACTTGGTGTACGGCGCCATCGACCCCCGCATTAGGCTGGGTGGATAGTTTGTTTGGTAGGGCGCTGAGATTTCTTGCTTCGAGGCCCGCAAGCCTATTAGGGCTTTTGATAGTGTGCCTATTCTATGGTTGGTCGCTGGTTGAAGGATTACTCCAATTCAGCGGTGTGCTTCTTGGTGATAGGGCGCTTGGCTGGCTCCTTCTACCGTATAACCCCTTCCGCACCAACTTTTCACAGGCACTCCTGCCACCCTCACTCAAACACCTTATGGGCACGGATGACCTTGGTAGAGACATATTCAGCCGTGTGCTGTACGCTGCGCCGGTGGACGCGGCGATCTCCATTATAGTGGTTTTGGGGGGTCTGGCTGTGGGAAACTTGGTGGGTTTGCCCGCTGGCTACTTCGGTAGGGGTGTTGACGAAGTCAACATGCGCCTCACAGACCTCTTTCTGGCTTTCCCCGCGCTTATACTCGCACTTGTGATTGAGGCCACGCTGGGTAGACAGGTTGTGTACGCCATCGTGGCACTCATAGTGGTGTGGTGGCCGAGTTATGCGAGGCTTAGCAGAGCTGAGGCCTTGAAGGTGAAGACGAGGAGATATGTTGACGCAGCCCTCCTAAGCGGGCTGTCCGACCTCCAAATAATTAGAAGGCATTTTATAAGGCCCTCCCTCAACACGCTTGTTTCATACGCCACTATAGACCTTGGTAACGTTGTGCTCGTCTACTCTATACTGAGCTTCCTGGGTTTGGGCGCCCAGCCGCCCGCCCCCGAATGGGGTACTATGGTGGCCTCGGGCCTCGAATATTTCCCCCAGTGGTGGTGGTACTCGATTTTTCCTGGGCTTGTTATCACCGTTGTGGTCGTTGGCTCAGCCCTCCTAGGTGACGGCCTAAGGGACCTGCTTGCGGGTGAGCGTTGATGGTGGAGCTTCTTAGGGTGAGTGGGCTGAGTGTTGGGTACACGTCTTATGAAGGGTACACAAGGGTGCTCAGAAACGTTTCTTTCTCGCTTGGTGGGGGGGAGGTTTTGGGTGTTGTGGGTGAGTCGGGCTCTGGTAAGACAACGCTTGCGCTTGCGATAGCGAGGCTTCTTCCACCATATGCCCGGGTTGAGGCTGGGTCGATTGTTTTCAACGGCGTCGACCTTCTGTCGCTTGATGAGAGGGGTGTGGATGGGTTGCGTGGGACGGGGGTTTTCATGGTTTTCCAAGATCCGTTCATGAGCCTCAATCCCCTTATGAGGGTGGGGGATCAGCTGGTTGAAGCGATTAGGGTTAGGTGTAGGAGGCAGGGCTCACCCTTCCGAGAAGAGGACGCGGTTCGTGAGGCCGTGGAGCACTTGAGGCGTGTTAGGATAACCGACCCCGAAGACGTAGCAAGAAGGTATCCCCACCAACTCTCAGGAGGCCAGAACCAGCGTGTAATGTTAGCAATGGCTTTGGCTGAGAGGCCCAGGCTCATCATAGCCGACGAGCCGACAACGGCGCTCGACGTCACAACCCAGGCCCAAGTGTTGAGCCTGTTCAGGGAGATAGTGGACGAGGAGGAGATGGCCATGATGTTCATAACACACGACTTGGCCGTGGCTTCCTCGATAAGCGACCGCATAGCCGTGCTATACGCCGGCTACATACAGGAGATAGGCTCTGCGAAGGGTGTGCTACAAGACCCGAAGCACCCGTACACCGTGGCGCTCATCAATAGTGTGCCCACTAAGACCAAGTATGATGGTAAACTCGAAGTGTATTCCCAGAGGAATCCAACCGATAAGTGGTCTGGGGAGTTCTGTGTTTACGCACCACGATGCGCTTATGTCCACGAGGCGTGTGTGAAGGGTGTGCCCGCACTAATACAGCTTGAAGACAGGCTTGTGAGGTGTGTTAACTACGGTGAAAAGTACGAATGAGTGACGAGCCGCTTTTAGTTGTGGAGCACGTGGTAAAGAGGTTCCCGGTGGGGGGTGTTGGGTTTTTTGATAGGATTATGCGTAGGAAGAGGAGGTGGCTCACAGCGGTGGACGATGTGAGCTTCAGTGTTGGGAGGGGTGAAACCCTCGCCCTCCTAGGTGAGAGTGGTTCGGGTAAAACCACTCTTGGGAGACTGATTGTGGGTTTGGAGAAACCCGACTCGGGCAGGATTGTGCTTGAAGGCTCAGAGGTTAAGAGTGTTAGGGAGAGCAGGGAGCAGCGGGGCAAACTGCAGATGGTTTTCCAGGACCCAAGCTCCAGCCTAGACCCATACCTCCCCCTGTGGGATTGTGTAGCCGAGCCGCTGAGCGTTATGGGTCTTGATAAGCAAGAGGTGCGCGCTAGGGTTGAGGAAGCCCTCAGACTTGTTGGGCTCGACAGCACACTTATGAGGCGTGGGTCCAGTGAGCTCAGCGGCGGACAGAAGCAGCGTGTCGCCATAGCTAGGGCTATTGTGAGCGAGCCGAAGGTAGTCGTGCTCGACGAGCCGACCACAAGCATAGATGTGACCCTGCAGGCTCAAATACTCAATCTACTAGTCGACCTACAGAAGCTCAAGGGCTACACCTATATACTCATAACCCACGATCCGGCTGTGGCAAGGTTCCTCGCCGACCGTGTGGCGGTGATCTACCTTGGGAAGGTTGTCGAGATAGGCTCCACAAAAAGCGTGCTCTTTTCGCCGAAGCACCCGTACACCAAAGCACTCCTCGAGTCGACGCCCAAAATAGGCGGTGGGCCGCCCAAACCAGTTAGGGGTGAGCCGCCAAGCCTGATCAACCCACCGCGGGGATGCAGGTATGAGCCACGCTGCCCATACGCATTCGAGGCGTGTAGGCTGAACCACCCACACCTTGTGCGTATTGCTGATACGGATGTGGCGTGCTACCTCTTCGTCGAGCAAAAGGAGGAAGTGGGCGATGGGCGACGCTAGACGCTGTGCACACAGCTTTGCAGGTGGGAGGCGTCGTCCAAGATTCTTGAATTGTTGGAAAGAGAGCGGTCGAGAAAGGATAAGAGGGGATGTGTACGATATGGATGTATCCGAAGCATCGGAAGGAGCCTAGTGGAATTAGGGATAGGGAGGTGGGTATAGGCGTGTTCTTGTCTTGGCTGGGAGATGTGCGCGCAATCCCATCTAAGCTGGTGTTTCGATCACTGTGACCAGATGGTGGTGTCGAGCCCAACACAATGGTTAGAGGGCGTACCCAAATTTTCCCCTTAGAGGCTTGAATATTCTTGCTACCCGCAACCCATAGACGCCCATCATAATCGAGGGGTAGGGGACACTTCCACCCCCACCAATGCTGTGGCCTCCGTGTGTTTAGATTGGGGCTTTTGGTAAATTATTCAAATCTACACGCCTTTTCTTAGCAGCGTAAGGGTTATTTTGCGCTTTGTTGAATAGTTTTTATGAGTAATAGGCTTAGTTTTAGTGAGGCTCCCCTTATTAGGGTTGAGCCTCCTGGCCCTAAGGCTTCGGCGCTGCTTGCGGCTCAGGATAGGTGGGAGACTGGTTCGCGCACATATTCGAAGTTTTTTAGGACTGCTTTTGACGTGGGTAGTGGTTCGACGATTAGGGATGTTGACGGCAACGTCTTTGTCGACTGGTTTTCGGGTATATGTGTTCTCAACTTGGGTCACGCCCACCCAGCTGTGCTTGGGGCTTTGAGGGCTCAGCTGGATAGGCTTGTGCACATCAACGAGGTGCCCACCGAGGCGCGTGTGGGTTTCCTAGAAGACCTCGTGTCCACCCTCCCAGGCAGCCTGAGGGGCCATGCTAAGGTTATGTTCACTGTTACGGGTGCAGATGCGTGTGAGGCTGCAATGAGCCTTGCTAGGTGGACCACTAAGAGGCGCACCATCGTGTCCTTCAGCGGGGCGTATCACGGTGTGCATGGGGCGGTGGTGGGCGCCACGGCCAATTACCACTACCGTGAATATGCGGGTGTGCCACCATACGCCGTGTACCATTTGCCATACCCCTATACCTATAGGTTCCCCTTTAAGGTGGCTGAGGGTGACGAGTCTAAGGTTGTGGTTGAAATGCTTGAGCGCTTGCTTGAGGACGAGTACGCGGGGCCTGGTCCCATCGCCGGTGTCATGGTTGAACCAATTCAGGGTGAGGGGGGATATATTGTGCCCCCAGACGACTTCCTACCAATGCTGAGGGAGGTCACAGAGAAGCACTCTGTGCCACTCATAGTGGATGAGGTGCAGTCGGGTGTGGGTAGGACTGGTAGGATTTGGGCTAGCGAGCACAGCGGTGTTACCCCAGACATAATGTGTGTTGGTAAGAGTATTGGTGGGGGTATACCCTTCTCACTCATAGCCTACCGTGAAGATTTGGATAGGGATCTGCCGCCCGGCTTCCACCTTGGTACGTATAGGGGTAACCCGCTTGGGCTGGCTGCTGGTAGGGCTGTTCTGGGTGTTCTTCGCGGTGAGGGCTTCTTGGATCGTGTGCGCTCTAAGGGTGAGGAGTTGAAGAAGAGGTTCGAAGAGTTCCAGGCCTCCATACCTCAGATAGGTGAGGTTAGGGGTAAAGGGTACATGATTGGCGTGGAGCTCGTGGACGACCCCGTGAAGAAGACACCCAGCAAACTCGCAGGTAGGCTTAGGGAGGAGATGTTTAGGAGGGGTGTGCTCATGCACACCTGCGGCCACTACGGCAACGTTATGAGGTTTATGGCGCCACTCACAATAGAGGACGACCTAGTCACAGCGGGGCTACGGGTGTTCGAGTCCTCACTGAAGAGCTTGGTTGAAAAATAGCCCAGTGTTGTGGCCCCTAGTGTGTGGAGGGAGTGTGGGGGCTACTATGCTGATCTTTTTGCCTCCTCGATTATGAATGGTAGCGAGTCCACACTCTCCACTATCACGTCGGCTCCAAGCGAAGCGAACATGCGCCTCATCTTCGTGGGGTTCGAGGCGAGCCCGGTGACGCCCACAAAGAGTGTTTTGACGCCGAACTCGGAGGCGTTTTGGGCCATGGCTATATCCTCGGCGGAGTCACCAACATATATGATTGTGGGTACACCCATCCCCGACGCCGACTTTAGTATGCCGTAGGGGCTGGGTTTCTGTATTGTTAGTGGGGCGCCCGCCATTATCTCGTCAGCTATAAACACTGATGCATCATCGTTAAAGTGTGTGTACAGGCTTCCGATTACGAGTTTGGCGAGCCGCCTGTTTCTGCCCGTGACCACCGCAAGCCTCTCCGCGCCGTATATCTCGGATAGCCTCTTCAGTGTTTCCTCCCTTATGCTACGCGTCTCATTCCTGTATAGTCCCTCACCCAAATTGAAGTATGGTCCGACGCCCTTGAACTCTGATACGAGCGGCCCGTAGTAGACGTCTGAAAAAACCGTTTCGGCAAGCCCCACACCATAGGAGCCAGCTTCACCGATAAAGTTGGCGTACACCTTGTAGTCGTCTCCAAGACCCCTCTCGGAGGCGAGTGTGTTTAGGGCTTCATCGAGTGCACGCCTGAAAGCCGTGTACCCAGAACCCCTAACCTCCACCCGACTGAGCACGCTTGCCACGCTTGGCGGGTTTGACTCGACTGCGCCAAGTTGTGCGGCTGAGCCCACCTCTTCGAGGAGGATGTTGGGTGCACGGTTGGGGTTGGCCTCCCCTACCCGCCTAATGGCCTCAGCTAGGCGTTTTGCCTCAGAGTGGGGTAGACCTAGGAATGCGAGTAGTAGGAGTGTCCTTGCCACCTCCACGCTATTGTTAAAGTGGCCTGTGGCTTTGAGTTCGTCCACCTCCCCCTGGCGCACAAACTCCGAGTGGTTTTTCACCCCGAGTCTGCCGAGGATATAACCCACAGTCTCAGTGATGGCCCCACCATATGAGCCACGGCTATCAACGAGCACACCGTCACAGTCGAACACCACACCCTCAGCAAGCCCGAGCCAGCCGAGTGATTTCTCGGCCACAAGCGCCTCAGAGTCCACCGAGATTGGCACGGGCAGCCTGAGATATTTTCTAACACCCATCAAAGAACCACACCCAACCCGCTCTATCACGCCTTCGAAACATAAAAACACCACGTATAACCCTGCGCCCACGTGTGCGGCGCCCCAAAATTTGTGTTTGGCGCCACCACTCAGTAATCCTTATGACTGCTGTGTGTGGGATGATTGTTTGGGCTGTGATGTTTGATCTGCCGTCTGAGCCGGATGGTGGCGGATTGATGTTTCCAGACACCCTGAGCCCCACCGGGTGTGGGCGGCTTACACCAAGATGTGTGAGGGTTATTTTACACTCAATTGTGTGCCATAAGGCTTAAACCATGTTTTGTAGGGGTAGTTTGTGGTTAGCAATCCTGGTGTGTCGCGTTGAGTGTTAGAGTGAAGAGCCGGCCCCTATGGTTTTACTCCTCATTCGCGGGTTCCACAACCACTGGCCCACTAAGCGTGTTCCTCGCAATCTATGTTCTCAAACACGGCTACAGTGTTTTGTACTACTCGCTGATAGTGTCCCAGGCGTCGCTTGCAACAATACTCGCAGCCCTAGTGTGGGGTGTACTCATGGATAGGGGCTATAGACGCAGCCTCTTCCTAACAGCCTCCTATGCGGGGGTGCTCGCATCGGTGGCCGCCATGTACGCTTCCAACAACATTGTTTTTGTGGGTTCAGCCTACGTTGCGCTAAACTTTTTCTCGGCGGCTTCAGGCCCAGCGGCCAACCTGCTCGTGATGCAGGGGTGGAAGAGGCAGGAGTGGTCGGAGGTCTACGGCTACTACCTCTTCCTGGGTAGCATGGGGGGTGTGTTGGGGTTGGTTCTGAGTGCTACGTGGACCGTGCTGCTACCACTCAACACGCTTCTCCTACCCCTCCTCGTGTTTTCCGCTGTTGCCACAGTGTTGGCTGCCACCTCCCTGCGCTTCGAGGCTGTGCCCCTCGAGCGTGGGGCAATGCTGCTGGACAAGTCCTCTTTTATCCACAGGTTGGCGCTCAACTTCAGCTTCTTCCTCCATATCCCCAGGGCTGAGGATTTCAGGCGTTTCTCAAAGATGTTTAGGAGCGCGTTCACAAGGCCGACGCCAATCCTATACATCACCATGCTGGTCTTCAACCTTGGTAGCGGTATCTTTAACACAGCGTTCAACCCCTCACTCTATGTGCGCCGAGTCTCGGAGAGCCTGGTGTTCGCCGTGAACATATTCTCCTTACTCATACAGGGCTTCACGATGCGCCGCTCGGGCGACCTTATCCCCGAGGGGTCTGAAGATAAAGGTGCGCAGAGGGGTTTGGTGTATAGGGCCGCTGGCTACCTTGGGACGGCCGCCTCAGTGGGCTTCCTCGTGTCCATACCGCTCGCGGTCACATCGGCGCTATGTTTTGCGCTCGCGGGTGGCTACGCCTACTCACTCGTGTACGTGTCGCTCACAATGCTCGTCTTCAAAACCCTGCCACCAACAAGGAAGGGGGGTCTACTGGGTGTGGTGAGCGCCCTCTCAGGCATCGGCGCCTTCGCGGGCTCACTTCTTTCAGGCGTGCTAGCGGAGAGTGTGGGCTACACCCTCACAGACGTTATAGCCGCGCTACTCATGCTCTTCACAATGCTCCTAATAAGGTTTGGCTACAACCAAAAAAGGCTCAACATCTAAAAATTGGGGATGGATGGGGTTGCATCACTGCCCGCTGGACGTGTTGGGCTTAGTGGGCGCCGCAACCGCAGGAGCTCGACTCCACGTTGGGGTTGAGTATTATGAAGCCGCTTCCCTCAAGCCCCTCATAGTAGTCGATTTTTGAGCCGCGCACAAGGTCGAGCGTGGTCTTCGGGGTGGCCAACCTCACACCGTCAACCTCCTCGACCACGTCATCCTCGAGAGGCTTCTCGGCGAGACTCATAGCATAGGAGACACCGCCACCGCAGCCACACGCGCACCCCCCACCTTCAAACACTTCAACCCTAACATATTGACCCGTGTAACCACCCTTCGAAAGCGCCTCTGAAAGCATCTCCCTAGCCTTAGGGGTGAGCTCGAAAACCGAAACCATTTTCTCCATGATAATATCATACCCCACAAGGTTATTTATGGTTTCCGCACACCCTAACATGTAAGGGCTGATGGTGCACCCATCGCAGCGCACCAGCTTAGGTAGCGTGGTGGGTGCGCAGCGTGTTTACATGTGGGGGAGGGGTTTTCAGCCACCTATCCGTAGTACGACTTTACCCCTCCTACCATGCTCGTTGAGTCTAGCGTAGGCCTTCCCGAGCTCCTCAAATGTGTAAGACGAGTCGATGAGTGGTTTAAAGCGGTTTTTAGAGGCGAGCTCGAGCACCCGGCGCATGTCTGCACGTGAACCCACGGTTGAACCGATAACCTCGACCTGCATAGAGTAGAGTCTGAGCAGGTCTAGTTGGGCTGCTGTCCCCGTGAGCACACCACAGGTCACATATCTACCCATGGGTGCGAGCGCCAGGAAACTCGCGTTCCAAGTGGCCGAACCCACTGGGTCGACGACTATATCCGCTCCCCGACCACCATTCACACTCCGCACAAACCGCGCCAGGTCCTCGCTTCTATCAACCACATAGTCGGCTCCAAGCTCGAGCGCAGCCCTAGCCTGAGCCTCCCCACCCACCACAGCCACAACGCTGCACCCATAGATTTTTGCGAACTGCAGCGCGAAGCTACCCACACCACCCGTGCTACCCACCACAACCACGAGTTCACCCGGCCGCGGCCACACCCTGCGTAGCATGTGCCACGCTGTGAGCCCATCCACCGGTAGTGTTGACGCCTCCTTGAAGTCCAGGTTTTGTGGTAGGCTCACCAAGTTGCGTGTGGGTACCCTAACATATTCAGCCCAGCCCCCGTCGCCGTGTATGGCTAGGAGGTACGGTTCGCGTTCAATGTTTGGGTTCGCAAGGCAGCTACTCTCCTCACCACGAACACAGTAGTGGCACTCACCGCAGAAGAGGTTGGGCATCACGGCCACCCTGTCACCCACCTTCACGCCGGGCGTGTCACCCCCCAACTCCTCAACGGTGCCCACGAACTCTGCGCCGGGGGTGTGTGGGAGGTGTATCCACTGGAATCTACCCGAAACAATACTTCTGTCCACAGGGTTCACCCCCGCATAGGCCACCCTAACCACCGCCTCACCCCTACCGGCCCTGGGCTGCTCGACCTCGGCCAAGTGGAGTTTGTCTCCACCACCGAAGGATTCGATTCTCCAAGCGCGCAAACAAACCACCCATCCACACAGTAGCGGTATTAGGTATTTTAGCCCTTTCCACCACACTATGCGGTCGTGGCACCATTTGTGTGCGCAACGTTTACGCTATTTGGTCGTGCGCACGCCTTTTGTTGTCCCAGCATTTGGTGGCTTGAGTTTACCCTAAGCTCAACCCAGCGTTAATTACCCCCTCATTCGTGTTGGGAGCAAGTGGTTCTAGGTTTGAGGCCGCACAGTATGGTGGGATTAGCAATGTGTGGGTCTGCCGAGTGGAACACGATTTTAGGACGCCGCCACATGTCAGACTCGCCACCATGTTGGCTCTCTACACTGAGCTGGAATCTTAACACCCGGTTTAACCGTAAAACAAGTGCACTTAGGGACGACGGCATGCCTACTGGAGAATTGGGTGTGGGAGTGTTTATAACAACTCTACGATTGGTTGTCCCACCCATTGTTTACAGGGTCCCTACAGCCGCTTTGGGTTGTTTTTAGTCTAGGGCGAGCTCCGAGTTTTCGCCCACCACGAGTTTGGACCCTGTGGGTTTGGTTGTTTTCCTATATATCTTCGCGTTAGCCCCAATTATCGAGTCTGTTATTTTTGTGTGTTGGATTGATGCGCCGTCCAATATTAGTGAGTTGCTGACCTCGCAGCCTTCTATTTGGACGCCGTCACCCAAGGATGTATATGGGCCAATGAATGAGTCTTTTATTGTGCACCCTCTACCCACATATGTTGGGCCTCTCAGTGTGCTTCCGATTATCTTGGAGTCTTCCCCCACCGTCACTCTTCCCTCTATTTTTGATGTTTGGGTTTGTGTTTTGAGTGATGTTGCAGCGTATCTGTCGAGGAGTGTCCTGTTGGCTTCGAGGAGGTCGTCGGGTGTACCCGTGTCCTTCCACCAGCCCTCGATCACCTTGAACCTCACCTGTTTCCCACTATCTATGAGGTGTTGGATGGCGTCGGTTATTTCCAGTTCTCCCCTCCAGCTTGGCTCTAACTGCTCTATGATTTGGAAGACTTCGGGGGTGAACCTGTATACGCCCACTAGTGCAAGGTCTGAGATTGGCTCCCTGGGTTTTTCGACGAGTTTAACTATACTCCCACCTTCAATTAGGGCTACGCCGAACCTGGTTGGGTTTGGGACGCGGGCTAGTAGCACCGCATTATAGTCTCCTTCCGCCGTTACTTGATCGAGTCCGTCGAGCACCACGTTGTCACCCAAGTAGACCACGAAGTTGTCGTCGCCCACAAACGGTTGGGCTCTGTGCACGGCGTCGGCTAACCCTCTAGCCTTGCCCTGGTAGACGTAGGTGATGTTCACACCGAGCTTGGAGCCGTCGCCGTAGTGGTCCACTACACGGTCTGCACCGTTGTCTCCAAGTATTATGCAGAAATCCTTGACGCCGAGCGCCCTCAGCGCGTCTATTCCCCACTGTGAAATGGGTTTGCCAGCTATTTTTATGAGTTGTTTTGGACCCGTGTGGGTTAGCGGTCTTAGCCTTGTGCCCTGTCCGCCGTGCAGGATGACTGCCTTCACAACCCGTGTATAGGTGAGGTTGCTTAAAAGCTTAGATCCTGCACACTGCTTATATTCCAGCACGAGAGGTATTTCTGATGCGCCTAGTATTGGGTGGGGCCGGCTTCATCGGGTCGGCTATGGTTAGGGTGCTCGGTGAGGCTGTGGTGTTCGACGCGTTGACGTACGCGGGTAGAAGAGAGAATCTTGAGGATGTTAGACACGTGTTTGTGCAAGGAGACATACTCGACAGGCGTGCGCTTGAAGAGGTGGTTAAAAAGTATGAGCCGGACGTGGTGTTCAATTTTGCGGCTCAAACACACGTGGATAGATCCATCGTCGACCCTGAACCATTTGTTCGCACCAATGTGGAGGGCACCGTTAACGTGCTGGAGTTGGCTCGCACACACAAATTTAGATATGTGCACGTCTCCACGGATGAGGTTTACGGTGAACAGGAAGCCGCGGAGGGCGCCCCACTCAGGCCGAGCAGTCCTTATTCCGCCTCGAAGGCTGCGGCGGACATGTTTGTGCACGCGTATGTGCGCACCTATGGAGTTGATGCGTTAATTGTTAGACCTTCAAATAATTATGGGCCGCGGCAGTTCCCCGAGAAACTGATTCCAAAATCACTCTTAAGGCTTCTTAAGGGTTTGGAGGTTCCACTATATGGTGATGGGATGCAGGTGAGGGATTGGATCTATGTTGAAGACACCGTTAAGGTGATTGCTAGGCTGGCAGATGAAGGCGCCTCCGGTAAAGTGTACAACATCCCAGGCGGTCAGCTTGCGACCAACATGGAAGTTGTGAATATTGTTGGGGAGATAGTGGGTGTTGAGCCGAAGGTTAGGTTTGTCGGTGATCGTCCCGGCCACGACAGGTTCTACAGGATGAGCACAAGTTTGAAGTATGATGTGACACCGCTTCGGGAGGGTCTTAGGAGGACGGTTGAGTGGTATTTGGCTAACAGGTGGTGGTGGGAGCCGCTGGTTCAAGACAGGTATTATGGGAGTGATGAGGCGTGGCGCTCGTAGTGGGGGGTTCAGGCCAGCTTGGAAGGGAGCTAGCGGCGCGCCTTGTAGGCGCCACACTCACATATAATTCCAACCAGTTGGGAGGCGGGGTGAAACTTGATCTAACCCAACCTGCAAGCATTGAGGACTTAATCATAAAGAGGAAGCCAGAGGTTGTTGTAAACGCCGCTGCGTACACGGACGTCGACGGCTGCGAGGCGAACAGGGAGCTAGCCCTACGTGTCAACGCCCTCGCCGTAAAACATATTGTTAGGGCTGCGAGGCTTGTGGGCGCATACGTGGTGCAGGTGTCCACCGACTACGTTTTCGACGGTGAGCAGGGTTGCTACAGGGAGGATGACACGCCCTCCCCCATAAACCACTATGGCGTAACAAAGCTTCTAGGCGAGGCGTACGCCCAATCCTACGATGACTCGCTGGTGGTGCGCACATCGGGGGTCTTCGGCTACAAAAACAATTTCCCACTGTTTGCGCTCCAAAAACTGAGGAGGGGCGAGGAGGTGCACGCAGTGGAACTGTGGTATTCACCCATACACGCATCCAGCCTCGCGGCCGCGATAGTCGAACTTGTAAATAGGAGGCTGACCGGCGTGATACACGTTGCGGGAGAAAAGGTTTCACGCTACGAGCTCGCGTGCACGATGGCCAAGATGATTGGAGCCGACCCCAAACTCGTGGTGAAGATACCATATAGTGAGGCCGGGTTTAAGGCTAGGAGGCCTAAGGATAGCTCACTCAGCATCGAAAAGGCGAAAACACTGGTGAAACACCCCTTCTACAGCTTGGAGGAGGGCCTCCGCCTGCTAATCGATGCCCACACCATTTAGACCCAAACCGTTTTTGTGGTTCATACCATGCGAAAGATGTGGAAACACGCAACCTAATAGATTGTGTTTGGCCTATCTATGATCCCGCTTAAGTGGGAATTTGATGAGGGTGGTTTGGGGGAATACGTCCCCCTTTCAAACACTCTTTACCGCATACAGTAAACCCAACCTTTCCGGTTGCCCAGAACACGGTCGTCCCCTTATATCTAGGGGTTGAACCGTGAACCCACATTCAGTCAATTTTGCCGTGAGCTGGGTGTGGCCTCGATAGTGGTATTCCAATATGATCTGTTGGAACGCGCTCAGCGTTTTTGCTTGGGAGTTTAGGATTAGATTGTATTCGCATCCTTCGCAGTCAAGTTTTAGGACCGCGCCACTAATCCCCAACTGTGTGACCAGCGCGTCTAGGCTCTTCACCCGTATTATCACACCGTAGCCAAAGTCCCTCGCGGAGCTACTCGACTTGGGTTTATACTCTGGGTCAAGCTTTATGTAACCATCATAGGAGTCGACGGCTTCGTTAAATAGATCCACGTTGACCACTCCGTTAAGCCTAAGATTCTCTTTCGCAACACTATAGAGTCTTGGGTACGGTTCAAACGCGTAAACCCATTTCGCTCCACGCCTAGAAAAACAGATGGATGAGTCGCCGTTGAAGGCACCCACATCTACAACAATTTTTCCTGAAACATCCAACATCCTATAAGGCTGTTCGACGAACTGCTCTAGGTTAAAAGCTCCCGGTATATAGAGAAACTTCAACCCATTTTTCATCTTTACAACAAGATTTCTCCTCAGCCCCAAATGGTAAAGTGGGATCTCGTACCAGTTGTTAACATACATCACTGATCTTAAAGCACGGGTGTGGAACGCCACATTAACAATACCTCTATTATCCCTTAAAAACAGTTTTTAACGGTATAAAACACTTATACCCTATCCTTATTTATAGCTTGGCATAAACCTTCAATAAAGGGGTGCGTAAAAGCAAAAGTTGGACTGACAGGTATGGGACAACACCAACACACTCGGTGTACTCTTGGAATTTAGTTTTAAAACGGTCGACTGGGTATGATAAGATTTAAAGGAGCCAACACCCTTAGTGCGCATCTTGGTCTTTTGAGCCTTCATGAGAACTTGATAAACTAGGCCGACCAAAACACTCTAGATCGAACGCCACCCAACGGGGTTTTTCCATGTGTTCGCCCTACCAAGCGCCTTTAGCAAGCGTGT
>JAVZKQ010000029.1:0-25962 GCA_038884175.1 Thermoprotei archaeon
AAAGCCAAACATAGTCACCCCACGTCCTTGATATAAGTCTTGAAATCAGCGTGTAAACAAAAATCATGGGAACAATCATTAGGAATGAGATGGCTGAGCCCACGATGAGGTTGACCCCACTAACCGTCGGAAGCTCAGACATGGTTATCCCAATAAGACCAAGACCTGCGCCTATGGACATGTAGCTCACATTTATCGAGATGGCGTCAAAAAAGGACACATTCTTGACTAGACCCGTGCTCTCCCTGACAAACAAACCCCGCTTTTCGGACTGAGCCATGGCGTGGAAAACCCCAAGTCTTATAGGCTTTGAATTAACTCTTCTATTACCTCTTTGTCTTTTGCCCACTCATCGCGGGTGTGTATCTTGTATTTCTGTACCACCCTCCAGTCATTGTTCTTGGACTGCCACAGGTACACTGTGAGCGACCTCTTACCCCACCCTTCTGTTAAGACGGCGGCCTTCCACCACTTCTCCGTCTTATATATGGTTTTGCCTTTTAGCTGTTTGAGATTTTCATCAACGGGGAATTTCTCAGCTTCCACATCACTCATAGCACCAAATATAACACACAAGTGTTCGATAAGTTTGACGCAGGATATGGGTGAACCCATCCCTAGCAGTTTGTCCCAGCCAAAGAGGGGATGATGCTTTAGCTGATTCAGATCCATAGTTTTATCCGCACAAAAAGTTAGACATTTATTGGTGAGGAGGCTAGGAGGTCCTCTAGATTCGCTTTAAGCTCTTGAGCCTTATCCTCAGGCAGTGCGTCGAGGAGGTAGCTACCCGAGCTGCGCTCAAGCCCCCTACTGAACCTTACACGCCTCCTATCCGTGATGACCGGTATAAGCTCTATATGCGCGTGGAAGTCTTGTGCGCCTCTAGGAGAATTATGGAACGTTAATGTGTACGCGGTTTCGTCGCCGAGCGTTCTGTCGAGGAGTTTGAGCGCCAAGAGTAGCACGTAGACTAAGTCTGTAATACTCGACGAATCAAGGTCCCATAGGTTCCTTGTGTGTTTGGTTTGAATCATAATCTCATAGGGCGTACGGGGGGCGTAGGGCACATACATTATTGCCCCATTACGGCTGAACACCACCCTCTTATTATAACTTGGTAGTTTGTCTACCCCGCAGAGGGCGCACGTCTGGGTGTTAAGACGCTCAGCCTCCTTGGCTAACCTAGGGGGCACGAATGGGAGGGCGAGTATCTGGGAGTGTGGGTGGGTTATACTCACACTCCCCGACCTACCCCTATTCCTGAAGAAGTGGACATATTTTATCCCAGGTTCTTCTTGTAGGTGGCGCATCCTATCGAGTGTGACGCGGACAACCTTAAGTGCGTGCCCCAAATTGAATTCCGAGAAGTCTGAGTTGTGGTCGAGTGACTCCACAACTATTTCTGACACGCCGTAGGCAGGCACACTGAAAGGTGGAGTCCCCCCACTAGAAACAGGAGTGTAGGGCGGGAACCTGTTTTGTATTATCTGCACATCTAAAGATGGGTCTATCTCGCTTGAACCCGGGCAGAAGGGGCATTTTTCGGGTAGCACAGGCCTGTTTGACCGGTTGGGAGCGACTGTCACCCATTCGCCGGTGAGTGGATCCAACCTTATTTCATTCGTGTCTGAGCACCTCGAGAAATGGATTGAGAACAGCCTCTAGCTCTTTTGGTAGGTTAAGCTCCTCAAGGTTTTTAATAAAGTCTTCGAATGTTTGCTTATCCATCCCACACCTACGATACTCTAGTGCCTGTATCGCCGCTTCGAGCTTGTCCGCCAAGTGCACAATCTTCGACTCAATTGTGCGCCCAGAAAGGTACTCTTCCCACAGCGTTAGGAACCGTTCAGAGACAGCCTTAGGTAGATCTAGCAACAGTCTTCTTACCACCGTGTTCTCGAGTTGGTTTTTTATTCCTTTCCCAACAATGGCAGTGGTCTCGTGATCCCAGTCGCCAATGAAGGCTTCAGCTAAATCGTGGATGAGCGCCATCTCAACCACCTTAGAGTGGTCCACTTCAGCGTCCACCATCCTAGAAATAGCTGCACCAAGTAGCGCCGTTCTATAAGAGTGGTCTGCAACGCTTTCTCTCGGTAACGAGCGTACAGCCCACCCCATGCGCTGGACACGTTTGAGCCTGCCAGCGGAGATCGCGAATGCCAAAACCTTTTCACACTTTGCTTTTCGGTTCATTTGTCAACGCTTGATTTGTCTTCCTCAAGCGAAAAATATCAGCCTTATGGCGCATCCCTATCCATGAGGCTTGTTACACGCGCTTTACCCACACGTTCTTGGTGTAAGCCTTTCTGAATCCAAGCCTTGTGTAGAAATCCTCAGCGTTGTCGGATGCGAAAGTCTGGAGTATGAGCTTCGTGTTGAAGCTTTCAGCACGCCTTGCCGCATAGCTTAGAAGCGTTGCTGCAACACCCATACGCCTTCTCTCACGTAGGGTTCCAACACAGTAGGCACCAGTGTACCCACCGCTGGTAAATAGCGCTGTCACACCGCAGGGTGAATCGCCCATAACCCCTAGCAAAAGCTCTACCCCACCGATGCCAATTAACGAGTTCACAATCCTTTTAACAATCCCCATAAGTGTTGGGTCTTCGCCAAAAGCTGAAACATAGACTTCACTCCAAATATCGGTGAGCGCCTTATCCACTGTGAGCACGCGGACACTGCTGTTCACACGGTTAAGGGGTTTATCCAGCCACATAACTGTGAGAGTGTCAGTCTTAGTATACCCTGCAGATGCGAGGGTTCGGTTAGCCTCTGAATACTCAGCGTTAGATTCAATGATGAATGATGGGGGTACTTTCAACTTTGCATAGAACTCTTCGATACGTAGGACCACTGATGGTTTAAGGTCCACGCTGGGAGAGAGCAGACCTGCGTGGTTAAAAAGTGGTTCACGGAACTCGTTCGAGTAGAGTAGGTACACATCGCGCCCCACCCACTCAAGGTTTACCCAGTGGGACCACCATTCAACCTCGTTCAGCTCGAACTCAGAGTGGCTACTCATCTATACCTAAACCCAATATTTCTTCTGCGGCCAAAACAACTCTATACGCTTGATACAAGCGTAACCCGGGCTTTTGGTTTGAGGAGTCGGCTAATAGGCGCTTAAGGGAGGACAAAGCCCTAGGCGTGTCAAGGTCTCTTGTTAGCGCATCCCTAAACGATGAGCCCACCTCGGTTGAAACATCGGGTTTGAACCTTCTACGTACACGCTCACGTATTTTCGAAGCCCTATACTTTATTTCCTCAACTTCTGCGGCGCTGGATTCAAGGGCGCCCTCATCGAAGGAAACATCGCTCCTATAGTGGGCGCTCATAAAGTACCAGCGAAGTGTGTTGGCACCATACTTCCTAATGGCGTCCTTAAGGTAGATGAGGTTACCCTCGGACTTCGACATTTTCTTTCCACCAATTGTGAGCATACCCGTGTGCACCCAGTACTTTACAAATGGCCTGACACCCGTAAAGCTCTCCGCCTGGGCTATCTCGGCCTCGTGGTGTGGGTAAACCAGCTCGTATCCACCCCCATGAATATCGTATTGTGGCCCAAAATTGCTCACAGTGATTGCCGTATCTTCGATGTGCCAACCGGGTCTACCCTTCCCCCAAGGGCTCTGCCAGCAAGGGTCGCCCCCATTGGGATGAACAGCTCTCCATAACGCGAAGTCTACCTGCGACCTCTTCTTCGACGACATCTCTATTGGTCTCAACATGAGCTCGTCCACGCTCTGCTTTGATAGCTGACCATAATAGGGATATGTGGAAACATCGAAGTACACGTCCCCATCGGACACATATGCGTGCCCCTTTTCGATAAGTGTGGATATCTGGTAGAGCATTTCCTGGATATAGCTCGAAGCCCTTTCATATTTACGCACACTGATAACGCCCAAAGCCTTCATATCCTGGATGAATGCCCTAGTATATTGGTCCACAAACACCCAAAAATCGCTGTTCGTCCTACCGGCGGCCTCGACAACCTTGTCATCCACATCTGTAATATTCATAATGAAGTTCACCCTATAGCCCATATACTTTAGTAGACGGGCTAAAACATCGTAGATAACATACGTGCGACCGTGACCCAAGTGGGAATAGTCCTGCACGGTTGGGCCGCACACAAACATTTTCACTCTGCCTGGGTAAATGGGTTCTAAGAGCTCAACCCTACGGTATAACGTGTTGTATAAAAAGATCGGCGGCTTATCACTCACCATGTTTTTCGCCTATTATCCAAGGACAATAGTTTTTTCCCATCCGAGCTTTTAAGCCTAACAACACTAATAGTGTTGCAGAGTCGCCCCAAGATATTAGGGCAGTTATCTCGTGGCGGTGGGCTCATGATGCTCGATGGTAATTCCTAAAGCTTTGAAAAGTGTGTTATCTATGAATTGGTGGATAAGCGCATAAGCTCGCTGGATGAGTTATTCGATGCGATAGCCAAGTTGGAGATAGACGAAGGGGTTAGGGTGAACGGCAAGGTGGGGGGTAAAAGATGCTATATTTTTGTTACAAAATCTTCCAATGGGTACACTATGGCTGTATTCGAGCTTGGGCGTGGCAACTCGGGTTTGGGGAAGCAAAGACTAATAGAGGATTCTGTGAACTTTGAAAGGGTTAAGCGGTTTATTAGTGAGAGGTGTGAAGAACCACTCAAGGCTTTTCGTTACTAGCCGTCACAGTGTACGCGGCGGAATAGTACGGCGTCTCATACAAACGTACTACCACGTCCGACACGTTTGTTCTGAACTCCCTAAGCTTTGTCCAAACACTTGAAGCCAAATAGTGCGCTAGCTCCTCCGAGCTTGTGTCCTTGACGGGTAAGAGAAAGACGTCCCGTGACGGAAACAAGTATTCTTCGCCGCCACTGCATACAACGCTTATTTCCCTGTCAACGTTTGGGGTACCCGACACCCTGAGGAGAGGGTTGAGGGTGGGGAGAAGAACCCTGTGGTCAAGTTCGCCCACCACTTTTTTCACTATTTCCTTCAGAACCAAAAAGTTCATAATGAAGCCATCGTCTCCCAAAATACCCCCCACCTCCACGTCTACTTCATAATTGTGACCATGAAGAGGTTCCTTAAAGAATGTGTTATATATGAAGTGGGCCGCAGAGAACCTGAGCTCGGGCCCACCAACCTTCACACTGTAACCGTCCATACAAAGTACTATGCGGACAACATTAATAACATTCACTATTTCAACAACTGGAAAATAGAACCCCCAATCAGCGTAAACCATACACACATCTGCCTCTCCGTCTAACACAAATTTATAGTGCCAAAATACTGCGTGCTATAAACAGTGGAAACAACAGAATACAATATATAACGCTATTAATAGCACACAGAGGTATGACCCCTGTTGTTAAAGGCTGTGCAAATGCTTATTGGTAGCTCGGTCGGTGTGTTTATGAGTACAGTTGGTCATCAGTGTAGGTGTGGATCAGGGTAGTGTGTCCTACGATATTGTGGCGATTGACGATTCTGGTGTTGAGCCGATAATAGTTCTTGAGAAGTCGTTTTCGACAAGATTTGTTAAGGAGAGGCCCAATGTTGTTGTGGACACGATCACTTCACTCGGTGCTAAAATTGATAGTGTAGTTTTACCATCTGGTTTCGGAACCACACTTAAACACATCAACGATTTAGACGACCAAGACTTCTTCGAGATGAGTCTGAAGCCTGCAGGTGGGTCATCGCTCGAGAGAGTGATCCGTGCTGTTAGGAACGCTGGGGTTAACGCCTACGTGATCCCCGCGGTCAAACACCTCCCCACGGTGCCGACCCATAGAAAGCTTAACAGGGTGGATCTGGGCACGTCCGATAAGGTGTGTGTGGCGGCACTGGGCGTGTACACCCAGATGAGAGCTAAAAACATTAGACCTGAGGACGCCGAGTTCGTCCTAGCGGAGCTTGGCTCATCCTTCAACGCGTTTATAGCCGTGAAAAACGGGAAAATAGTTGACGGGGTGGGGGGTACCAATAGTTGGATGGGCATCGGTTCCAGGGGTTGTGTTGACGGTGAGGTTGCGGCGCTGATGGGCGAGTTTTCGAAGGAAGACGCTTACTCTGGGGGTGTGCTATATCTGGCCTCGGCGGGTAACGGCAACGTGAGTGTGGAGGAAGTCGCTGTCTACGCTGAGCAGGGTCAAGAGAGCGCTAGGCTCGCTTGTGAGGCATATGTGGAGGGTGTGGTGAGGGATGTTTCCGCAATTGTCGCTGCGTCGGGTATAAACACGCGTGAGGTGTTTCTATCTGGTAGAATATCCCGAATAAAATATTTTTATGAAGCCCTACAGGCAAAGCTTAGTGGGTACACGCTGCTTACTATGGACAGAATGAAGTCGATTGTTAAGGAGGGAGCTATAGGGGCCGCTATAATAGCTAACGGCCTCGTTGGCGGCGTTTTCAAGCCAATCGTGGAGAACCTGAACATCACCAATGCTAGCGGGCACGTACTGGACCATGTGCATCTACCCCAGAAACCCTAAGGATGGTTTGGCTTCGGGATTAGTAAGCCTTAATCCTTAAAGAGCCATACGCTAGTTTGGCGTATGGCAAATACTCTACCAGACGTGCAATCTGAGCAACCCGCAATAAAGATACCTATAGGAAGGGTTGGCCTAGTAAACGTTGTAAAAGAGGTTGTGTTCAACGGCTCGTCAAAGCCGTATAATGTTGTGGCATCCATAGACGTGTACGCGGATTTGCCAAAAACCCAGCGTGGTCTCCATATGAGCAGACCTGGGGAGGCTATAATGGACATAATCGAGAGTGCTTCGTCGATAAGTATAAAGACCTTTGAGGCGCTGTGCGGGGAGATTTCTAAGAGGACGCTTGAGGTCACAGAGGGCTCCACGTATATTGAGACAAGGTTACGTGGGAAGATGGTCATTCGATCCAGGTCTAGGGTTAACAATAGGGTTACAAGCGAGCCAATAGAGGTTTTCGCGTCTGCAAAGATTCTTCGTAGTTCTAACAAGACAGTGTACGCAGTTGGTGCTAGGAGTGTGGGGATGACCGTCTGTCCGTGCGCGTTGGAGGCTGTGAGAGATTATACAAAGGACGTAGCCCGAGAACTCTTCAGGCAGGGGGGTATTAACGCAAGCGATGAATTCGTTACAAGCCTACTGCAAACAATACCCATCGCATCACACGTTCAGAGAGGTGCTGGTTCAATAGTGGTGTGGGGCGTATCACCCGGTGTCGTAGATGTTTACGACCTAGTCGAAATCATAGAGCAATCCATGAGCGCACCTGTTCAAGACGTTCTAAAGCGAACAGATGAGGCAAGCCTTGTACGTATGGGCTTCTCTAGGCCGCGATTCGTTGAAGACGTTGTGAGAAACATGGCCTACGAATTGGTTCAGCGCTACAGGGATAAACTTGAAAAGGACACCCTATTCATACTTCGCCAACGCAACTTTGAAAGCATACACAAGCATGACGTTAAAGCAGAGATAAGGGCCACCCTAGATGAGCTAATGAGTTATGTTTCAAACATCGAGTAGGCCAACGCCTTCTATGAATTCCCGAAGTAGCGAGCGTTGCTCTTCACCCATTCCTTTGAATTGGACTGTGAAGATCTGTTTTATCCACGCTAGGTCGAACCTGAGCTCGCCGTGATAACCCTTCTTCTTATAGAATTCACCCAGACATTCAACGATACGGTTCTTTACCTCCTCCCTCCTCATAGTGTAGCTCAACCTACGCGTCAGGTAGCCCACCCATTCGTCAGTGAACCTGAGAGCGTTTCCCTCCACGGCTACAACGCCATAGGTTATTAGACGATTTAACGCCTCGTCCAAAAACGCTTCGGCCATCACTATTAAACCGACGAGGGAAGTTAAAGGTGCGTTGACTGCCAACATCCCACCAATTGGGATAAGACTTTATACAACAACGCGCACAATCTCATAGTGAAAGTGGGTAGGCCTGTGTTATGAGCGCTTTATTCATTGTCTGAGGGTATGCCAGTATTGCGCTCTTTACACCAAGCTCGCCAAGCTCGTCCATTAGTATCTTAACTTCGTCAAGTCGACCCATGACATAGTAGTCCTCAAGGTTTGGGAAAAACCTCCTAACAGCCTCACTAGAACCATTGTACACGTATTTTGCACTCGAAATTAGCTTCCTATAGGCATACTCCGTGTAGCCCTCTGTGTACACTAGGCTTGGAGCTGTTGTAAGAAATTCAACGTCGCCCACGATTCCCCTAGCATAGGAAACAGGAGCCGGTTTAAGGAAGCCGAACACCACACCGTCAAATCTACTGGCAAGTCGAAGCATCTTGGGGCCTTGGGCTGCTAAGAGCGTCTTGAAACCCATATCTTTTGCTGTCCCGGCAAGTAGAACCAGTCTTTCAAGAAGCCTATTTAGACCAATCTTGGCCGCCAAACACTGGCGGAGGTCACCCACACCGAAGGCAACACAAACATCGGGTGGCAAACCCAACAGCAACTTTTTTGGTTCGACGCCAAACCACTTGCACACACTGATTGCGGCCACACCGAGTCTAACATCATTAAAGTCGCCTCTTAGCCTGTCAAGTAACTCGAACGGCCTTCCCCACTCTGTGTCGTTCACCCATATGGTTCGGTAACCAAGTTTGACGGCGTGGGCCACAAGTGGCCTTATACTTTTATAGGGTATGTGTGAATGGAAGAGTAATGAGATTACGGGTGTTCTCACTGTTGCTTAGAGAGGGTGATCTCTATCGAGGACACGCTTCTAGTCTTGTTATCCATAGTAAAGGTCTCCGTCGATATTTTGACATCCTTTACGTAGGCGTCAGAGACAAAGCTGCGTCTAAGTATTTCCGCTGTGTCCACAGCCCTGCTAATAGATTTCCCCCTAGCCTTGATCACTATGGTCTTAGACCCGCGTTCAAAGAGGGTTAGTGCGGCTATAACATAGTTCATTACTGGTTTCTGGCCCACGAGTACAACGTTACCTAGGTCAGAACCAATGCTACCACTCGACTCAGCCATTTTCGGCACCAAAATAATTACACACAAACCCTCTATTATTTGTTACCAATACACCATTGATGCCTCAAGCAAACACCGGTATTCCCTATTTGCAAGTTGTGAAAAGCATCATCAACAACAATCAATGCTCACACAATATTGCTTGTCAACTCCTAAAAGTAAGGTTTAGGATGTGAGCACAGTTAGATTTAAGTCTACCCAGTGTAAACTATATTTTCCTATTGACGAATAATGGATATAATGTTCTTTTACTGGACTTTGACGGCACTCTGGTGTCAACCTTAGACTCATTTGTATACTCTGCGGGAAAAGCCTTGGAGGCAATGGGTTTTAGGGTTAGCCTAGAGCTGCTCTACACAAATCTAACTAAACCATTCGACAGGGTGGTTGAAAAACTGGTTGGCCCCCTTGATGCCACAGTGAAGCGGGAATTGGTGGATAGGTATATAGAGGTCTACAACACAGAAGGATACAAGTATTCGAAGCCAAATAGTGGCGCTTTCGAGGTTTTGGACCGCCTAGCCAATTGGGGCGTAAAACTTGGAATAGTGACCTCTAGAAGCCTATTGCATGATAGTATCCAAAAAACGTTGGAATACCTCTCACTGGCAAAATACGTAAACACTCTCATCACCGCTAGGGATGTTCCCAAACCAAAGCCCTATCCAGACCAGTATTTTTTGGCCCTGCGCAGGCTTGGGGGAACACCTTCCAACACGCTCTCTGTGGGTGACTCGCCTGAGGACATTGAGGGTTCTAGGAGTGCAGGCATTCGTGTAGCTGCATACACTAAGGGGTTCTATACCTACGACCAACTGGTGGTGTACAGGCCTGACTATGTGTTACACGAGTTATCGGATCTCTTACAACTGTTTGAGTGATGCGAAGTGTTTTAAGCAGGGGGAATCATAGTATTGTTGTGACACTCAAACCTGAGTGGTTGAAGATCAGACCGCCTTCCGGAGAAAAGTATCTCATGATAAAGGGCCTTAAGGAGGGGCTTGAGCTTTACACTGTTTGTGAAGAAGCTCACTGTCCAAACATATATGAGTGCTGGGGTGGGGGTACCGCCACCTTTATGGTTATGGGTGACGTGTGTACAAGGCACTGCCGTTTCTGTGCCGTCAGGAGCGGTCGACCAAACGGCTACTTGGACCCCATTGAACCGATTAAGCTGGCGTACGCGATTAGGCGAATGAACCTAAGGTACGTGGTAATAACCTCGGTTGATAGGGACGATCTCGAAGATGGTGGAGCCTCACATTTTGCAGCCTGTATAAGGGAGATTAAAAGGCTTAATCCCTCAATCTATATTGAGGTTCTAATACCCGATTTTAGGGGTGCCGTCGAAGCCCTAAAGCGGGTTGTTGAGGCTAAGCCACACGTGATTGCGCACAACATTGAGACTGTGAGAAGGCTCACCCCGACCGTGAGGGATCCACGCGCAGGGTACGATCAGTCTCTTGGCGTACTTGAAACCATAAAGAAACTCGACGGCGGAATTTACACCAAGTCATCCATAATGGTGGGTTTAGGGGAGACAAGAGAGGAAGTGGTGGCAACCATGGTGGACCTAAGAAATGTGGGTGTTGACTTCCTGACAATTGGACAGTACCTGCAACCCTCAAAGGGTCATTTGCCGGTTAAGGAGTACGTCCACCCAGACACGTTCAGAGAGTACAGATTGCTAGGCGAAAACTTGGGCTTCAAATATGTGGCCTCAGGCCCACTTGTGCGTAGCTCCTACAAGGCGGGTGAATATTTTATCACGAACATCCTTGCAAGCGCACCCAACCAATAATTGAGTTATGGTATACCAGCCGTGTTGCCTATCCCAGCCACCACAACAGTGTCCCCTGGATTCGTTCTCTCCCGAATTATTGTTGTGAGCGCTTCTATGACTGTTGGCACCGAGTCTGCTATACTCTTCTTCATCGCTGTTATGGCTTCCTCTTCGCTTTGCTTTACTATTAAAGCGTCAAGTGGAATCCTGAAGCGGGTGGCAACCTCCTCAATAGCGAATTTCTCTGGTCCAGGGTCGCCGATGGCTGCACCGACACCCTCAGCCACAGCGCCCGTCTTCTCGCCTTCAAGCTTTAAGGCGGCGTCAACTGTTATTATTCTTGTCACGCGCCCACCATTCATCTCGACGAGCTTAGCTATTGCTTTGCCAGGCTTGCCCACAGTGGCCCCCGGCCCCTTAGCTTTCACTACAAGGATCCTTCTACCCTCCAGTTGGACTTCGCCATATTCTGTTTCCTCCTCTATCTCCTCCATTTTGGCGCCCTTCAAGAGATTCACAGCTATAAGTGGACCTATACCGTCGCCCACGGGTACACCCAATAGGAACTGTTTTGTCGCCCGCTTATAGATTTTGGCTACTTCAAGGACCATTGGTACAATCATGCTAAGTTGCAGATAGAGGTAGAAATTATTGGTTTTCTTAGCGGTTAGGTAGTAGTGCCTTATAACCTTAGAGAGGTAGTGTGTAGCCCAGGCCGCTTCCAAGCTCACTTCGAAGTTTTCTAGCTGTGCGCCATTAAGGTTCGGGGCGATCTTTTTGGCCATACCCTTACTTTTAAGGTTTCTTACGTTGAGTATGTGGTCCAACCTTCCTAGAACGCCGTTCGGATCCCTCTCAACTGGTTCAATTGTAAACGTCTCGAGTATGTCCTGGATCGCCTTATCCACACTTTGCTGGGAGGCGCCTCCCTGAAGTGCGGCTTGCTTAACAGCATTCCTTGAATCATCCTCTATCTGTGTAAGCGTCCTGATTGCACGCTCAATTTGGCCGCGGTACATCATAGTCTGTATTTGAGGTTGGAAGAAGATGAGAGCGAAAAAGATGAGGAAGTATATCACGTTATAGAACAACGAGTAAGAAGGTTGAAGCGTTGGGGATGCAACGCTAAGCACGGCGCTAGCAATATTCCCATGGGTGTCAACAGCTCTTACAGTGTATTTACCAGCTGTTAAGTAGCTTGGAATATTAATAGAAGCCGAAAAAACACCTTGAGAATTTGTTGGAACAGTCCACGCGGGCTGGCTTATCACAGTCCCGTTTATTAGAAGGTTAATTGTAACGTTTGAGTTGGGCGCAAAACCAGATCCGTACACCCCCACTATGGCTTGGCCGGCAGTCACCTTTTGTGTAGATAGGGTGACCTGAGGTTGAGCCGCGCTAGTGGGTGACACAAGCGTGAGCAGGGACACAGCCAAAAGTATCCCAAATAGGATGAAAGTTATTCTGACGGCCATTTCGTGGGCCTCCAAAGTGGGTTATCTTTTTTGGACGATTTAAGCGCTTTGCAAAAATAGATTAGAATGGTAGTGACTCATCTTCACGTTTTGTCGTCACCACTGGTCCGTTGTTCGACATGAAGATTGTGTGTTCAAATTGGGCCACGAGTCCACCACTCTTCTCCAAGAGCACCTTGTACTCATAGATACCTCCTGCTCTGACAAGGCGTATAATAGAGTTGTACACTTCCTCTTTCGAAGCAAGTGATGTTAGCCACCTGTCGGTGAAAGGCATACCCCTCCTAACCGTGAGGGCGTACTCGAGTATTTTTTCATCCAGCCTTGTGGGTGTTCTAACCTTTCTGAGTCCCCTGAATATTTTTCCCACACTGTCTTCTTTGATTTTCCCAACACCATATGTGGTGAATGGTTCAATCGCAATGGCGACGCCTGAGGTAAACCTGAAGCTTATCCCGTTGGCAACATTCGGTACACTCACCCCTGCGTGTAGCTCGTACTGCCTAATTGTGTGACCGGTTAGGTCAACGATCGGGTTGACGCCGTAGCTCCTAATTTTCGCTTCAATAATCCCCCCCAATTCACCCAGCTTCATGTCTTTTCTAATGTGCGAGAGCGCCTCTAAGAGTGATTCTCTCGACGCTCGTAAAATCCTGTCCGCCTCCGGGTTGAAGCTCACGGTTATAGCGGAGTCTGCTATGTAACCCATATAGTGGGCACCCGCATCTATCTTCACTACACCCCTTTTCGGTATAACAGGGTCCACATCCATGGAGGATGGCGTATAGTGCGCGGCGACACTGTCCACCGACACGTTTAGGGGGAACGCTGGTTCGCATCCCTGCGCTCCCAACTCCGATTCAATTTTACCGCACAGCTCGAGCAAGGGCATACCCTCATGGACTATTTCCTGCGCTTTTAGTAACGCCTTGGCGGTAACTTCGCCAGCTATGCGGAAACCCTTCTCAGATTCTTCTAGGCTCATTGCACACCACTACATCCTTTCCGGCGGTACAATACCAAGAAGAGAAAAGCAAGATAAAAGCGTGCGGTTGACTATAACCACAAGCCCTATTCTTGCATTCCGTACAGCTGGATCCGTGGCTCCCAAGATTGGCGTTGAATCATAGTAGCTATTGAAGAGGTCGCAGAGCCTCAAAACATAGTCGGTGAGCGCCTCGGGTCGCATATTGTCGGCGGCATACCCAACCACCTCCGGTAGCCGGGCTGCTAACACAATCAGCCTGTGCTCAATCCCACTATCAAGCTTCGAGAAGTCTGGGTGTAGCCGCCCAGTGTCACCCGCCTTAACAAGCAAACTCTTTGTGCGCACATATGTGTATAACGCGTAGGCGCCGCTGTTGGATTCAAAGTTTAGCACACGGTTCCAGCTGAAGGATATTTTCTTATTGGCGTTAACACTTATGAGGGCAAACCTCACAGCCGCCACACTCAATTTCTCCGCTATACTCTTCGCTGTGTTATCATCTAGGTCGACATTTCTGCGTTTCACTTCACTCAAAGATCTATTGTACGCTTCGTCGAGCACAGAATCAAGCGCAATATATCTCCCACGTCTGGAAGTCATCTTCTCACCCTCAAGCTCAACGTGTTCATAGGGCACATGAATCTGGTTAAGTATTTTTTTATAGCCAATCGCGTAGAGCGCCACCTTGAGCTGTAATTGTGGGGTGGACTGCTCAACCCCAATTATGTTGTATACGTATTCCGCTTCGGAGAGTTTGGCCACAGAGTAGGCTAGGTCCCGTGTTGTGTATAGTGTTGTGCCATCTGAGCGGGTGAGCACGAGTGGGGGTATTACGCGTGTCTTCGGTATGCCAAGTAATTCCTTTAGACCCAGCTGGTTCGCCGCTGTCTCCGCGTCAAAAACAAGGCTTTTACCATTCCTCTTTATAAAGGGTGAATCCTGCAGCATTTCTAATATTTGGTCTACACTACCATTCCAAAGTAGGTCGCTTTCAAAGTAAAACCTGTCGTGAGCTACATTGGCACGGCTGAGGGTCTGTTTGAATCCCTCCAAACAGTGGTTCACAAGTTTTCTAACCAACACAACGGTAGGACCAACCCCTTCCTCGTACTCTGCCATAAGGCGATTTAACGCTAAGGTGGGGTCACCCAAACTTGCGAAAGATTGGCTTAATACATCAAACAACTCAGGGTACTTCTTTGACTGCTCAGCCAGCACAGCCATCCACTCATCTATCTCAGACTGAATCCTCTTTACTTCTTCATCGCTCCTAGCCTTTGGAAGCATGGTCTTAGCGTTATAAAGCTCAACAAACGCGTTCGCGAAAACGTAGAGCACACCCACATAGAAGTCTGGTTTACCCGAAGGTGCGGGTTCTCCGAGCAGCTTGTACGCCAAAGCGGCAAGCGCCGTCTGCCTACCCGTATCATCCACGTAGAAATGTGTTGTAACACTCTTACCTCTTGCGCGTAGAAGACGGGCGAGTGTGTCCCCGAAGAAGGCGTTCCTCGCAGCGCCAATGTGTAAGGGGTGAACTGGGTTGGCGCTCGTGTGCTCAACTATTACCGTGAATGGATTTGAGGGGTTCTCACCATATTTTTCCCCAAGCTTGGTGATACTATTCCAAACAATGTCGGCAACTCTTTTCGTTTTAAGATAAAAGTTAACATAGCCACCAATGGGCTGGACACGCTCAACGAAGTCGAGCGTCGAAGAGGACACCATGTCGGCGAGGCGTCTTGAAAGAGCGTCAGGTGTATCACCGCTCCGTTTAGCCTCAGCGTGTAGGGGTAAAGCCAAGTCACCCAACTCTGGTAGAGGCGGAACCTCAAACTCATCAACCTTGACTGTGAGTAGCGGTGAGATGGCGCTAGCTATACTACGTTTAAACCAGCCCATAGGGTCAAACACATCTTCGCTTTCTATACTAGGCATTTTTGCTAGACACGTAACGGTGTGATTTATGGTTTAGCGGAAAACCCAGAACATTGGGTGCACGGTAAGTAGGCGTTAAACATAGTCCCGTCTATCAACAACGTTCGAGTACACTTTACCTCCTAGGAATGCTGCAAGGTTCTTGGCGGCGCTTCTTACAGCACGTGGGAAAAAGTTTTTTACAACACCTGAGTTATGCGGTGATCCCAAAACGTTTGGTAAACTGAGGAATGGGTAGCGCGTTTGAAAGGTTGAGTCGCCTTTTGGCTCATCCCACCAAACATCAAGCGCAGCCCTGAAGTGTGGGTGTCTCACAAGGTGGTTGTAGAGGTCTTCCTCAACAATGACACCCGCACGCCCAACGTTAACGAGCATGGCATCCTCCTTCATGGCGTCGAGCGCCAGCCTATCAATCATGTGAGCGGTGTGCTTTGTTAAAGGCAGCGTTAGAACCAAGATGTCAACACCGCTAAGAAATTCTTTGAGCGAATCAGGTGAAAACATCTTGTCCACATAGACATCTGTCCTACCAGACCTGTTAAGCGCGTGGACAGTAACGCCGAAACATTTAGCCCTTTTCGCAATCGCCCGGCCTATCCCACCATATCCGAGGATGCCAAGCACCTTACCTGCTAACTCTTCTGTGGGTGTTTTCTGATTGAATACCCCATGCACCAGTAATTCATGGTTCGTGCGTAGATCCTTATAAAAATAGAGGATCATTGCGAACACGTGCTCGGCTATCGGCTCGGCGTATGCACCAGCATTACTCAGAACAACCACGTTTTCAGGTATGGAGTCAAACGGTAAACCGTCAACACCAGCCGAAACGGTCTGTATCACCCTCAGCTTGGGTAGTCTACGCGACCATTCAGCGAGGAAAGTTCCTGTTGGGCGCGAGTCGCCCCCACCCGAACCAGAAGAGTAGGCTACAAGCATCGCCTCGGTGTCTTCTGGTGGGTTGGGTGACTCACTCGAGTACACAAGCCCGCAGATTTCGGCTAGTTCCTCGTCTATCGCGTTTCTGACTTCCGCGTTTGTTGGAAAGCCCACGTAAACCTTAGAAGCCAAGAACCCCCATCACCCACACGCGTCATGGGGAAGCTTCTTCGTCAACTGTCACCAGCCAGGGTATGAGGGATTCGAGGCTGAGCTTGCGCACATTGCCGCCGCCGTAGTCCATCTCTGCACTCGTTATTTCAACGTATTCGTTGTTCTTTGTGCCATATATTTTTATTACCGCGTCTTCATAGTGTTCCTTAGCCGAATCAAGCTTGGATAAAAACATAAGCGATAGCTTTACACCATCGGTTTGCAGCGAGTATGCACCGTTTGACGACTCGACAAACTCTACAAGCTTTGAATACTTGAGCTTCATTTTAACACACTACTGGAAGGGTTCTAGAGCCTTAGCAAACTCTGCCTCAGTAAGGTTTCTAACATTCTCAACAGGTATTGGGGAGTGGATCTCTGAGCTCATAAGCTCTTCGAACGTAGGCTTATCTTCCGTCCTGTAAAAGATGCCAAGTGGTATTTTATCAACTTCTTGAGCCCTGTGTAATGCCGCAACAAAGTCACTCGGGTTATGACCAGCATCGTCCAGCTTGTACATTTTCTGCCTTACTTCATCATATATATCGTGCCAAGTGACACATGGACTTATTGCATCCACAAGCGCGAAGCCACGATGCTTAATGGCCTCTTGTATAAGCATAGAGAGATGTTTGGGGTCGCCACTAAAACCCCTCGCCACAAATGTGGCACCCGCGCCTAGAAGTGTGGAAAGTGGGTTGAGGGGGTAGATAATGCTGCCATCTGGTGATGTTTTGGTTTTCTGACCCTGCTTAGATGTGGGTGAAAGCTGGCCAGTTGTGAGGCCGTAAACCTCGTTATTCATAACTATGAGTTTGACGTCGTGATTCCTCCTCGCAGTGTGCACAACGTGGTTAAATCCTATACCGTACTCGTCGCCATCGCCAGCAGTAACTATCACAACCAAGTTGGGATTCGCTATTTTAACACCTACGGCCACAGGGAGAGGCCTACCGTGGAGGCCGTGATGGGCATAAGTCCTAATATAGCCAGGAAGATTGGATGAGCAACCTATACCGGAGCTGATGAACACTTTTTCGGGTGGGATACCCAGAGTTATGAGGGCGCTCTTCAGGGCGGCGAGCACACCGAAATCACCACAACCAGGACACCAGTCGGGTCTGGTGTCGCTTTCATACAATTTGGGATTCAACACAACACATCACCTACCATTACTACCAAGCGCACGTTTAACAGCGCCTACAACTTCGAGGGGGTATATCGGTTCACCATCATATTTAAGGTGGTACTTCTCTATTAAAACCCCTGTCTCGCGCCTTATAAGCTTGGCCATCTGCGCCGTGTAGTTCTGTTCGATATCTAGAAGGTCATTCGCCTGCTTTAGCATGCCTTCAACCTCGGTTGAGAAGGGATAGATATCGTAGAACTCATAGCTATTCACTTTGAAGCCCTCGCTCCAAAGTTTTTCAAGCGCCTCACGCACGGGTAGAGAAGTGCTGCCCCAAGTTACAATCGTCAGGTCCGATTTATCTGGGCCGAACACATCCGGAGGGTTCATCTCTTTTGCCACACCATGAAGTTTAACCATCCGCTTATTGAACTGCTTCCTACGCATCTCAACAGCATCGCTTAAACCAGCAAGCACATCACTCAAGTCGTGTCCAAACTCGTCGTGTTCGTCTGTCTTTGCGACAAACATCAAGCCAGGTGTGCCGGGTAAAGCCCTCGGGGACACTCCGTCCTCGGTTAAAGCGTACCTCCTAAACCACACGCCATTATGCATGTTTGGACCCGCCTCCTTGACTATCTTACCGCGCTCAATGGGAACGTTGGGTGACAGATTCTCAACGGTCGCATACCCCCCATCCCCAATAGCAAAGTCGAGTAGCACGATCACTGGTAGCTGGTACTTCTCTGCTAAGTTGAAGGCTGTATTAGCTATCCTAAACGCGTCTTCGGGTGAGCGTGGGGCGAGTATGACGCGTGGGAAGTCGTCGTGTGAGATGCCGAGCATCATGTTGAGGTCTCCCTGAGCTGTCTTTGTGGGTAGCCCCGTGCTTGGGCCAGCCCTCATAACGTCTACGACGACTAGCGGCGTCTCCGTCATAGCCGCCTGACCTATGGCTTCCTGCATGAGTGAGAATCCGCCACCGCTCGTAGCGCACAGAGACCTCGCACCAGCTAGTGATGCGCCGATTGTGGCGTTCACAACAGCTATCTCGTCCTCCCCTAAAAAGACCCTTATGCCAAACTTCTTAGCGTTAGAAGCCATCCAGTGAAGTATTGGGCTTGCGGGACTCATGGGATAGGCGGCGTAGAAACGGCACCCAGCGGCCACTGCGCCAAGGGCGAAAGCGTAATCGGCGTGCATAAAGGTTCTCTTCTTTGAGTAATCATACCTTAGCCTCTTTTGTACGCCGAACTGCTTGGAGAATTCGTAACCTTCCCTTGCAGCTTCCACATTGCTTTTCTGAACGTCGGGTTTCCTTACAAATTGTTCGGCTATCACATCACCAACGACTTTGAAGTCGAGTCCTAATAGACCGCATAGTAGACCTATGGCTACGGTGTTTTTCATTATAGGTCTCTTCTCATATTTTAAGGCGATCTTGGTGAGGGGAGCATCAACCTTCACAACGTTGACTGGGAAGTCGTGTTCCTTCACAATCGAGGAATCATATATTATTGCCCCACCATTATTCACTTTTGCGTAGTGCTCATCATAGGCAAGCTGGGTTAGGGCGACCAAGTAATCGATTCCAAACCCCAGCGAGTAGACCCTTCTTTCACCCGCGTGAACATGAAACCAAACGTGGCCACCCCTTATAAGAGACTGGTTGCCGTTGTATGTTGAGACATAGAGACCGCTTCTGGAAAAGATTTTGGTGACGATCTCACCTGCACTCTGTATACCATCACCTGCAGCAGCACCCAACCTAATCGTTACATCTTTAGAGGAGCCATCATCGCTCATTCTAAACCAACATGATATTAACCTAGGCGACTATATTAGCGCTACTCAACACTAAAACGCTCACGCATAAACCTGACTTCACACAAGTATTATAATCAGAGAAGGGTTGCGTTTGTGGTTATGGCAAAAAGGACACGTTTTTAATACCCTTACTCTTCTATTCTGAACGCATCCCGTGGATCCTCTTTGATGACCTTTAGAGCTACAGCGGTGCTACTCCTCTCGACACCATCTATCTTCGTGAAACTCTCAATCACGTGTTCGAGCTGCGCCCTGTTTTTGGCCCGGCTGAGCACTATGAAGTCGTTGTCACCCAGAACAAAGTACACACCCCACACACCTTCAATTGAAGCGAGTTTCTTACCCACTTCCTCAGCGTAGTTTGGACCGTACTTGGCCCTTATCAGGGAAATCGCGGTGAACTCGTTTTCAAGTTTATCGTGGTCAAGCCAAGGTAGGATGCCCTTTATTACACCCATCCTCTGTAATCGTTTGATCCTGTTGTGCACTGTAGATTTGGATACGCCAACACTCTGAGCTATGTCTTTGAGGTTAAACTTACCATTGTGTAGCATTGAAAGTAGAATCTCCCTGTCCACACTATCGATTTTGAGGGAGCTTCTTCTTGCCACACGTTGTATATTTTTATGTTATATATAAACCCATTCAGCTAAATACAAACACCTCATTTAGTAACCTAACCCTTCAATATATCTCTTCTGGGAAAAAATTCAAGCCCTATACAGTAAACTTTTTAGAGCACAGAGCATATCGATGAGTATGGATTCGGCTTTTGAAACTTTGAAGGAGCTTGCTGGAAAGGCTACACAGAATGCGTCTGTCAAGGAGAAAACTAAGGATTGGAACAAAGTTTTCCAGTTTAGACCAACCGATTCCGAACCATTCTACCTCGCAATAAAGGGGGGCGAAGTCAATGTTGAGAAGGGCACTGCGCCTAACGCTGTAGCCACCATCGTGATGTCCGCTGGTGACATGGTTCAGCTTTTCAGAGGCCAGCTCGACGCTATTCAGGCGTTTTTCTCCGGTAAGCTTAAGGTTGAGGGTAATATCTTCGAAGCCCAATCGCTACAATCACTCATAGAGGCAAGCAAATAGTCATCTGAACACAGAATCCTTCATGGGCTAGTGCGGCTGAGTAAAGCCTATTATGCTTTTATGGATTGTTTAGCTGATGCCCTACACGATTGAATGCATTGTCGAAAACGCCGACTTAACCGAGAAGAGAACATATATGACTTGGAAGGCGCTTATCAGTTTGGCTTCCGAGGTCTACCCTGAAGCCGCACACTTTTTTGCCAGTTTAGAGCAACCCCACGTTGCTGCCCCACGTGAAGTTTTGGCTTGGAGAGTGGCTCTTAACAGGATAAAACTTATGCCCAGAAAAGAGTTGCCTTTCGACGTCAAACAATACGAGGAGGATTGGTATGTTGACTATGAGTCCATAGCGAAACACCTCAACACAACGGTGCAACACGTAAGCATAATGATCAGGTCGGCAGACAAGGATCTTATGACGAGGTCAGCCGAGGAGGCGGCCAACGCCACCCTACATTCTAACCAGCTCAAACACGAGATACGCCTAGCTGATAAGTCAAGGTTTAAGGATTGAGGGGAGGTTGGGGGTATGCCGCAAGTCGAACCATACGATGATAGCGAGCTGCTAAAAGCTTCCGCACTGCCAGCTTCAAGGTTGGCGGAGGAGTTAATAGCACTCGTAAAGCAGAAGGCGCTCGGAGAGAATGTTCTCGCCGCAGTGTCCGGTGGGATAGACAGCACCGTTGCGGCACTCATCACCATCAGGGCGCTCGGAGACCGTGTCCACCCGGTTTTCATAGACACAGGCTTTATGAGGGAGGGTGAGGCCCACGAGGTCAAGTCGAGCTTCGATCTAGTGTCCACACGTAATCTTGAAGTTATCAACGCAAAGGAGAAGTTTTACCACGCTGTCAAGAGTTTTGGCGACGCGGAGGAGAAGCGAGTAGCGTTTAGAGAGGCCTTCTACTCAACGTTGAGACAGCTCGCACAAGAAAGGCACACCGGTCTACTCGTGCAGGGGACGATCGCACCAGACTGGATAGAAACCACGGGAGGTATTAAGACACAGCACAACGTGCTACGCCAAATCGGTATACGCACAGAGGAAAAATACGGTTTCAGGCTTCTCGAACCTTTGGCTTACCTCTATAAGGACCAGGTGAGGGCTCTCGGCGAACAGCTCGGCTTACCTCAAAGCTTTATCTTAAGACAACCGTTTCCAGGCCCAGGGTTACTCATAAGAGCCCCAGGCCAAGTGACCCTTGGGAAAATAGAAGTGCTACGCCCAGTCACAAGGGTTGTAGAGAAGAGGATGAGTGGACTTGGGGGCTCACAGTGGTTCGCCGCAATTTTTGATGCGGCCCGCAAACTCGATAAGCAACTCGTGAGTGGTTCGGAGAATTGGGTCTTCACCCAGAAGGTGACTGGTGTCAAAGGCGACGCTAGGGTCTACGGTGAGTTAATTGGTGTTGGACCAGCTGCCAATATGTCGCCCCGCGATTTCGATAGCAAGGCGTACGCGCTTTACTCGGACGCCAACACCATCCTACGTGAACTCTTGAACGTGTCAACCGATTTCTTTAGGGTCTGTTTGAGGCTCGCCGCCAAACACGACTCTCCCCACGGCTACAGTATAGTAGTTAGGGCGGTCAAGACGAGCGACTTTATGACCGCTGATGTTCTAAGACCACCATTCCCACTACTCAAATACCTTGCTGAGGAAATCTTGGAAACCCATCCAGATATAAGGGATGTTTATTATGATGTGACCCCAAAGCCACCGGCCACAATAGAGTATGAGTAATTGTGTGAACCAATGGCCCCCCTTATAAGGCTGGTTGAGCGTGTTTTCAGCATATTCCACTACCGGCTACAAATTGGGGTGAGCTCCTCTAATCTACATTCCTCGGCGCTGCAAACTGCGTGTACTAGTGGAAGTTGATGGGTAGAACTATATGTAGGGGCTTGTCTGGCTCAATCTTGGATTTCCACTTATCGGTTACCGCTACTAGGAAGGAGTAGCCGAGTAGCTCGGCTCCTACCTGTTTGACGAGGTTGGTGAGCGCTTCCTGCGTTTCCCCGCTCCTTACTAAGTCGTCGACTATTAGACAGCGATCAGTTTTACGTATGCTTGAAGCTGGAGCGTAAGCTGTGAGGAAAAGGCCTGAGTCGCCGATTGGAGCCTCCGAAGACACAAACTTCTTTACACCCTTCTCCCTCTCCTTCTTTGCTATAACCATCTTCGCGCCGAGTGTGTCCGCCACGAAGGCCGCGTAGGCGATACCGTCTGAAGCCATTGTGACAACCCTATTCGCTCTTAGGTCGCCAAACTTTACAGCTGCCTCAGCGGCGGCAAGCCTGAGCAGGGATGGGTTTGCGATAAGCTCGGTGTCGTCAACCATCCCAGCGGGGTCCACATAAACGTAGTCCATGAATAATGCTTTAAGCCCAAAGTGCTCTGAGAGGGTTGCGATAAGCCATTTAGCCCTTTTCTCAGTTGGTATAACCCTACCCTTCACATACCTTGTAAGGACGCTCGGTTTGAGACCGGTGCACTCCTCTAGTTCTGCGTACCTATGCCTCTGCTTTACAGATATAAGGTAGTCTACGGCGCTCAGCCTTAGCCTCATCGAGGCGACCTTATCCCTCCCATTAGCCATACCCCAGATCCCTCCAAGTTAGCTTTGGTTCCCTTGCAGCCCTGACCTCATCGAGCCTACCGACCGCCGTGTTGTCTGGTTCAGAGGACAAATCCGTGTTAGCGGCTTCTATAAGCCCCTGAATATATTCGTCGACTTCGCTCTTGGTCTCAGATTCTGTGAATTCAACCATCAACGCTTCGTCTACAAGTTGCGGGAAGTAGATGGTTGGCGCGTAACCCCGCTTTAATATGTGTTTAGCTATATCGAAAGCCCTCTTCCCAGTTGGTTTCGAGGATATCACAAACTCGTGTTTTCTGGGCTTACCGCTAAATGGTAGCGAATAAACCTGGGAGAGTTTCTTTGCTGCATAGTTGGAGACAAGCACCGAGTCCCTAGCCGCCTGCCTTAACCCGTCAAGTCCAAGCGTGCGTATATACGTGTACGCACGTAGGAGCACACCGAAGTTTCCGAACCCCTCCCTAATCCTCCCAATAGATTTAAGCAGCGTATAGTCCCAAACATATGAGCCGTCCTGGTTTTTCTTGAGTCTTGGTATGGGTAAATAATCGGCTAAGTGTTTCTTTACGGCCACAGGTCCAGAGCCGGGCCCCCCTCCCCCATGCGGCGTGGAGAATGTCTTATGAAGGTTCAGATGGGCTATGTCGAAGCCGAGCTGCGCTGGCTTAACTACACCGATGAGCGCATTCATATTTGCGCCATCAAAGTACATGAGGGCGCCGCACGAGTGCACCATATCGCTGATTTCTAGGATTCGCCGTTCGAACAGGCCGAGCGTGTTGGGCACGGTCGCCATAAACGCAGCCACGCCGTCGTCACAGAGTGTCTTCAGGGAGTCTAGGTCGACTTCTCCGTCCCGCATGGGCACCGTGACGACCTCGAAGCCGGCCATTGCCGCACTCGCAAAGTTGCTCCCATGAGCAGTCTCAGGTATCAAAACCTTCCTCCTCTTGCTGAGTTCACCCTTCTCCTTAAAGTAGGCTTTGGTTATGAGCATGCCGACAAATTCGCCATGCGACCCAGCGGCTGGCTGAAGCGTTATGGCGTCCATACCCGTTAGCTCTAGTAGGAAGAGTTGCAGTTCCCACATGACGTGTAGGGCGCCCTGCACACTCGACTCGTCCTGGTCTGGGTGGAGAGCGGAGAAGCCGTGCAGACCAGCCACCACATCGTCTAGCTTCGGGTTGTACTTCATAGTGCAGCTGCCAAGGGGGTAGATGCCATTGTCCACACCAAAACTCATCTGGGAGAGCCTGACAAAGTGCCTAACCACACTTAGCTCGGATAGGGCCGGTAGCTTCGGTTTGCCCACCCTAGAAATGTTAGCCGGTATATCCACGAAGCCACTCAAGCCACTTGGAATGGGCGGAGAAGCTCTGGTTGGTTGGTGAAGCTCAACTAGGAGGGGCTCATTCACAACTTCCGAGTGCTGGTATACCGCCTGCCTATACTTCAAGCGCTCACACCTCTATAGACTCCTTTAAAGACTCGACGAGGAGGTCGACGTGTGCGGGGGTCAACATCTCGTTAACACCAACAAGCCATCCTCTGCCGCCCGCCCATTCAACTTGTTTAGGGCCAATCACGCCACGGGACATTAGGGCTCGCCTGAAGGTTAAAGCGTTTATGTTTCCCGCTATCACGAAGTCCTGGTAGCTGAATCCGCTGAAGCGCGGGCAAATCACACCATTAATATTAGAAATTCTATGCTGAACATACCTAGTGTTTGAAAGCACTGTGTGCGCTAGCTGCTTAAGGCCTTCATAACCCATTAAGGCTATATATATAGCGCTCTGAAGCGCGAGTATTGCGCTGTTGGTTGTGATATTGGATGTGGCCTTCTCTTTCCTTATGTGCTGCTCCCTGGTTTGAAGTGTGATGACGAAACCTCTACGCCCAGAGCGGTCAAGTGTAGCTCCCACAACCCTCCCCGGCATGTTTCGCACGTACTCCCTCTTCACGGCAAAAACACCGAGGGTTGGACCGCCGTAGCTCGGGTAAGCACCAACCCCTTCACCGACAGCGATATCCGCGCCAACTTCGCCCGGCGGTCTGAATATCGCTAAGGAAATGGTGTCGAAACCCTGGCAAAACAGCGAGCCATACCTGTGCGCTTCCTCGGAAAGCTCAACAAGACGCGGCTCAACTATACCAAAATAGTTAGGGCTCTCGGCGTAGACCATTGCAGTGTCAGAATCCAGTTGCCCAATAGCCTCGTCTATGTCCAATTCACCCGAACCGTGGTTGTAACCACATTTAACCACTCTAAGATCCCTTCCAAACGCATAGGTTTTCAACACTTCGAGCCTTTCAGTGTTAACCGCACCACACACCAATATCTTTCTTCTCCCAGTGACCCTATAGGCCATGTGTGCGGCTTCGCCGAGAGATGTTCCATAAGTATAGTGTGAAGCATTAACAACATCCATAGCGGTGAGTTCAGCCATAAGCGACTGGTATTCGAACAGAGCCTGCAGCAAACCCTGAGAAATCTCGGGTTGATAGGGTGTGTACGACGTCAAAAACTCACTTCTTTCAGCAATCTTTTGAACAACGGCTGGAACATAGTGGATGTGTTGACCACCGAGGAAACAGGGGTGCTCTAAACAGTTAGAGTTCTTTAGACTCAAGCTTAAAAGCTCCCGGTACACCTCTACCTCAGAGGTGGGCTCTGGGAGTCTGTTGAACTTGGATTTAACGGGTATATCACTGAAGAGCTCGTCAACAGAATCCAAGCCGAGCTCCCTAAGCATCTCAAGTCTGTCTTCGGGGGTGAGACCCAAGTAGGGGTGGGTGAACCCATCAACTTCAGGCTCCAGCATCACTCAACCCTTCTACGAATCTACGGTATTCCTCGGGTTTGAGTAAAGACACCGCCTCCTCATCAAGTTTTTCTGGCCTAAGCTTGAACAGCCAACCTTTACCGTACGGATCGCGGTTAACCAAACCTGGATCCTTTGATATCTCAGTGTTCACCTCCAAAACTGTACCACTTAGGGGGGAGTAAACATCTGAGACTGCTTTAAAC
>JAVZKQ010000030.1:0-25595 GCA_038884175.1 Thermoprotei archaeon
CTCCAATCCCATCGCCCGCCTATGTTGCGCTAAGAGATCGACCTATCCTTTCGAGCCCCTCCCTGAGACCGCTTAGAGCATACTTGTAGTCAGCCACTATCCCAATATCACAGGAAGAGAATATGGATGCACGCGGATCTCTGTTCACCGCCAATATAACTCTCGCCCTCCTGACACCAATCATGTGGTTTGTGGCTCCCGAGACTCCTATTGCCACATACAAATCTGGGTTAATGGATTTACCTGTGAGGCCAACTTGAATGTGCGGTGGAGCCCAGCCCAAATCCACTATCTTCCTAGTGGCGCCCACCGCGGCTTTAACCGACTTAGCGAACTCTGCGACTTCTTTAAAGCCTTCGGGTGAACCCACACCGTAGCCAGCGCAGATTACAAACCTCGCATGGTAAAGGTCTGATGCTAACCCAGCTGGTCTATAGGCGACAAGCCTTATGGCTTCGGGGGTATTCAGCTCGTAGTCCAACCACTTAGGTTTGCACTCACCCGAGCCTAATTCCCTCGGCTCGAAAACCCCTGGGCGCACTGTTGCGAGTTGAGGGATTGTCCTTGAAACGATTTCGGCCATTATGTTTCCGCCGAAGGCGGGTTTCACCTGTACCAGTTCGCCGCCCGTCGTCGGTTTAAGGTCGACAGCGTCGCCCGTCAGGCCGAGTCTAAGCGCTGCGGCAACACGCCCCGCAACTTCCCTACCCTTCACAGTCGATGGGAAGAACACCGCGTAGGGTTGCTCGCTTTTTATGGCGTGGACAACACCCTCCGCTAGCGCCTTAGAGGAGTGCGAGGAATCCTTAACGCGTACCACCAATAGGTTCTTAGCTCCGTATCTGCATGCTGTGTGCAATAGATCTTCGGGCGCTTCTCCCACGATGAGCCCTTCAGAGGTGTACCCAAGAAGGCTCAACCTGCTTAGCACCTCATATGCTGTCTGGGTCTCGGCTTCACCTTCAAGGAAAACGCTCCAAACCCTCTTATTCGGGTCGCCACCACCCTCCTGTTGTGTCTGGCTAACATTCGGCTTCTCTCTTAAGAGGCTTTCCAAAGCCTCCAAAGCCTCACTTATCGCGGTTTCAGAATTTGTAGCATCAAAGATAGCTGGCTTTCTAGCGTAGGATGCATCGTAAACGCTCTTTACGCTTGTGGGCGATCCTGTCGACCCAAATATTGATATGTCCGCCGATAACTCGGCTGCTCCAACACGTGTTACACTCCTCTGCTTTGCGAGCTCTCTATCACTTGGTTTGGGTATTCTTGGTCGATTTATCTTTTCGCTCACACTTAGCGTGGCAGGAAGACTCACTTCAAACGTCTCGTAGCCCTCGTCGTACTCGCGTTCAACTATTAGTGTTGAATCTGATGTAAAGTCGAGTTTTGTGGCGTTGGTCACAAGTGATGTCCCAAGTAGCTGGGATACTTCTGGGATTAGTTGTGACGTTTCGGCATCCACACTATATTTCCCACCTATTACAAGGTCGTAGCCCAGTTTCCCACACATGTGTGCTAGGGTGGTTGATGTTGCAAGTGTGTCGGCACCGGCAAACGCCCTATCGGTTAGTAGGTAGACATAGTCAACCCCGAAGGCGTACAGCTCTCTTAGTACGTCCTCAACTTGTGGTGGGCCCATACACAGCACACTCACCGAGCCACCGCGCTTTTCTTTTATACGCACTGCCTCCTCAACCGCGCGTTCATCATGAGGGTTAACAACGTTTTTTACCCCCTCCCTAATCAAGGTCTTTTTGATTGGGTCGAACCTAAGCTGGGAAATGTTGGGTACAACCTTTACCAAAACAATTATACGTGGCACAAAACCCCCACTAATAAGCAACTTATAAACTATGAGTTGTCATACTTTTTTCTGCACACTTTTAAGGGGGCTTATCGCTTTCGAAATAGACATCAAGATAGAGCTTCTTGGTGGATCTTCGTACGCTCCTTTGCAGACAGCGTCAACCACGATTAACACTGAACTTTGGGTTATCGCTTCAACGTTGACTTTAACGTCATCAGGCTGAACAACCCACTCGTTTTCCTTTACAGCCTTCAGAATCAGGCTTAGAACATCATCCAAATTATTTTCGAAGCTCGGAGGCAGCTCGTACCTTACCCTCACCCAGCGTGTTTCAACGTCTTGCACGATGAAACCCATGGTTATCACAACGTTGTTGGGTATCTTAACCTCGACCCCCTCATCGAGAAGTATTGTCGTGTAGTTCATTGTCACATCCATAATTTTACCTGTGAGGGCGGGTATCAGGTTATCTTTAGAGTAAAACTTGGGGAAATAATAGGGGAAAGACATACCGTATTGCCAGCCGAAGGCAGTGACCCTATCACCAACACTGAAGGGTTTTGCAAGAACAATCAACAGGCCTGCGAAAAAGTTGGACAGCACTGTTTGGCCAGCTAGTCCTACAACTAGTCCCGCGAATGTGCCCCCCGCAAGCAACGCGGTAGTGTTAACACCTGCAACCGCAAGTATCAACGCTATAAGCAACAGGTATGAGACAACCCTGAAGAGAAAGAATATTGGATACGCCCGATGTGGGCCTAGATTGGTGCGGAGAAGTCTTTGAAGCTCTCTTCCCACTAAGTATACCGCTATATAGCCCACAATCCCTGTTATAACAACCTTCACGTAGGTAAGAAAATTAATGGGGATCAAGTGGATGAGTGAGAGCGCATAGTAAAGAACAATACCCAACACCAATAGCACAACTATAACCAGAACAGTGTATCCAACAAGTCTCCCACCATTCTTCACGCTCATATCTAAATGCGTGTGTTACCGCTGCACATAAATTTATTTCTTACACCCTATAAAAGAGGAGATAAACTTGTTGGATTTAGAAAACAAGAGTGTGGTTGACCTATCACTCGACATATTCACCGGTATGCCCTATTATCCGGGTGATCCTCAGCCTTCGGTGGAGCAATACAAACACGTCTTGCTGGATGGGGTGTCGATTAAAAGGTTGGCTCTTGGAACCCATAGCGGCACACATATAGATGCACCTGCTCACTTTCTCGCCGATGGGAAAACCGTGGATAGGTTAAACCCATTGGCGGCGTGTGGACAAGCTAAGATAGTGGACGTCTCAAAAAGCCTGTCTAAGAAAGCGATGATCAACAAAGCCGATATATCACGAAAAAATGAAGAAGTGCTGCTTTTATACACGTCGTATTACGCAGCCAAGCCACTGGATAGCGGTGTTTTCCCAACACTAAGCGAGCAGTTCGCCAAAAGTATAGTTGATGCTGGATACAAATGCGTGGGCATAGACTCTCCGACTGCCGGCAGCCCAGAAGTTCACAGGATACTCCTAGGAGCGGGTATCGTAATAGTGGAGAACCTTTCAAACAGGTTGGCTGAGTTGATCTCGAAGAAAGCCTACTTTATATGCTTACCTATTAGGGTTTTGGATGGGGATGGGGCGCCCGCTAGGGCATTAGCCATAATTTGACAGTTTGTACCATACGACACAGAGACAATATGGTGTGATCAAACACTTAAAGTGGCAACTAAACCAATTTTCTATAATAGCACTAGTTTTACAGCTTTTTCGGGCGTGATCCCGTTAACACACATCCTCCCACTCAGATTGGTTTGGGCTTCCAGCACAGAGGCGGCGACACACCTGCCTGTCTGACACCCCCGCGCAGAACCACCGCAGCGCTTAGCCCCACACCCCAAGCGCGTGGTTTCTTCACCCATAAGCGGTAAGACTTATTGTATATTTTAGCGTAAATAGTTATGTGACCTAGTAGTGAGTTTATACGCGAATTGGCTTCTCAAAGGGCGTCTGCTTGCATCCTCTCAGCCTCAATCTTTAGACGACCTCTTCCAAGCCAGAAAGATGGGTATAAGTGTGGTGCTGAGCTTCGATACACATCCTGAAGAGCGTGATTGGTGTAAAAAGCTCGGTTTAAGATTCAAAGAGGTGGCTCTGGAGGATTTTGAGCCACCGAGCTTAGCTAAAATCGAGGAGGCCGTGAGTTTTCTGCACAGATATCTGCTTAACCAGAAGAGGTCCGTTATGATGCACTGCTACGCTGGGCTTGGTAGAACTGGCACTGTTTCGGCTTGCTTTATTGGCGCCCTTTTCGGCCTGAGCGCAGATGAGGCGATTAGGTCGGTCAGAACCATGCGCCCAGGCTCTATAGAGGTAGACCAAGAAGAATCTGTGAAAAGTTATCTCGAAGAGTTTAGGAGTGGAAACATCAACCACGAGCTGCGCTCATTTTGCTCCCACTGTGGGGTGCCCATACTGAAACCCATGGAAACTTGTCTTCGCTGCTCAACCTTAAAGAACCGCTTCGACGCTGTCAGGGCGATTCAAGCTTTTAACTTTGACGGCGCGGTTGTGAGGACAGGACGCTAATTTTTTTAAAAGATTATGGAGGTTCTTGGAGCATCCATCTGTTTGCTGTGGGTAAACTGTCAATTTACTTGGAGGTTATATGTAAACCCAAACTTGAAAAAATTTTCTCCGCGACGGGTTTATAAAACGTGAATACGGTATTTTTGATGATAAATTATGTGTGAACTTCCTTTAAACCAGGCAGACATATCTGGACTGGGATGGGGTGTTCAACTATGAGCCAAGATTTCAGATTGTCTAACACTCTTAAGAAGCTGGATGCTGGTGGGGAAACATACGAATACTACTCTCTTCCAGCGCTTGAAGAAGCCGGTTTAGGTATGATCTCAAGGTTACCGCTGAGTATTAGAATAATACTTGAATCCCTTGTTAGGAACTGTGATGGTGTAGCGGTTAGTTTAGATGATGTTAAGGCTTTGGCGCGCTGGAATCCCACGCAACCAGCTGAGCGCGAGATCCCCTTCCGTGTTGCGAGGGTGATAATGCAGGATTTCACCGGCGTGCCGGCAATAGTTGACCTCGCAGCAATGAGGCAAGCTCTTTCTAGCCTGAACGTCGATCCGAAACTCATCAACCCAATTGTGCCAGTGGACCTAGTAGTGGACCACTCTATACAAGTGGACTACTACGCTATTCCAGACGCGTTAAAACGCAACCTAGAAAAGGAGTTTGAAAGAAATTCTGAACGCTACAGGTTCCTTAAGTGGGCTCAAAAATCATTCTCAAAATTCAGGCTCTTTCCACCTGGAGTTGGGATTATACATCAAGTCAACCTCGAGTATCTGGCCACGGTGGTTACATCTGAGAGCACTGGCAGTTCTAGGTTAGCATACTTCGATACACTTGTTGGAACAGACTCTCACACAACCATGGTGAACGGTTTAGGCGTTCTTGGCTGGGGTGTAGGTGGCATAGAGGCCGAGGCCGCCATGCTTGGTCAGCCTGTAACGTTGCTCACACCGAGGGTGGTGGGCGTTAACCTCAAAGGCAAACTCCGCACCGGTGTGACCGCTACAGATCTAGTCCTCACACTCGCAAAAACACTAAGGGATCACGGCGTGGTAGACAAAATAGTGGAGTTCTACGGAGAGGGTGTCAGATACCTATCTGTGCCTGATAGGGCTACAGTTTCCAATATGTGCCCAGAGTATGGGGCTACAGCCGCGCTTTTCCCAGTGGATGATGAGACACTCAACTATCTTAGGCTCACGGGTAGATCAGGAGAGCAGGTGAAGCTTGTTGAATCCTACTTAAGGGCTCAGCGGATGTTCGGTGTGCCCATGGATGGTGAAATCGATTACTCGGAGAAGATAGAAGTGGATTTATCCAAAGTGGAACCGACTCTCGCAGGACCAGCTCTACCATGGCAGAGTCTAAGCTTCTCAGAGGTTCCTTCGAGTGTGGACAAACTAGTGGAGCAGGTGAACACACAACGTGGAATGCAGGGCTCATCCAAGAAGAGGGTTAAAATTTACTTGAACGACCAACCGGTGGAGTTAGGAGATGGCGACGTGGTAATAGCTGCTATAACAAGCTGTACAAACACGAGCAACCCATCACTCATGGTTGGAGCAGGCTTGCTAGCTAAGAAGGCTTATGAATCTGGACTGCGTGTACCACCATATGTAAAGACAAGCTTCGCGCCTGGCTCTAGGGTTGTCACAGACTACTTAGTAAAGAGTGGTCTGATGGGCTATTTGGACAGGCTTGGATTCAACCTTGTGGGTTACGGGTGCACCACGTGTATAGGTAACAGCGGCCCTCTTCCAGAAACTGTCGAGAGAGGTATCCAAGATAACAAACTCGTTGTGAGTAGTGTGCTGTCGGGTAATAGGAACTTTGAGATGAGGATACACAGGAGTGTTAGGGCTAACTACCTTATGTCACCACCCCTTGTAGTCGCATACGCACTAGCAGGTAGTGTGACCAAGGATTTGAGCCGCGAGCCGATAGGGGTAGGTAAGAATGGTCCAGTCTACCTTAAGGACATTTGGCCCTCTGAAGATGAGGTAAAGGAGATTATTAGGGCTTCAATTGATCCAGACATGTACCGTGAAAGATACTCCCACTTCGAAGGTATGGTCCCCGAGTGGGACCGACTCCAAACGCCCAGCGGCGACCTTTACTCATGGGATCCTAAAAGCACGTATATCCGCTTACCACCATTCTTCGAAGGGTTTAAACCTGTTGAGCCCAAGCTTGGTAGGGAAATAAGGGGTGCCAGAGTTCTACTCATTTTGGGTGACGCTGTTACAACAGACCACATTTCACCCGCAGGTTCAATAGCCAAGGATTCACCCGCAGGTAAGTACCTGATTGACAACGGTGTGCAACCATCCGACTTCAACTCGTATGGATCAAGAAGGGGGAACCACGAGGTTATGATGAGGGGTACGTTCGATAATAAGGGGGTTAAGAATAAAATGGTTCCCAACAGAGAGGGCGGATACACTGCACACCAACCTGACGGCGCAGTTATGAGCGTTTACGACGCCGCTATGAGGTATAAGTCAGAAGGCGTACCACTCATAATCCTCGCCGGCAAAGAGTATGGGGCTGGTAGCTCCCGTGATTGGGCTGCCAAAGGTCCAGCGCTGCTTGGTGTGAAAGCTGTTATCGCTGAAAGCTACGAAAGGATACACAGAAGCAACCTAGTTGGTATGGGTGTGCTCCCACTTCAGTTCCTTGGAGGGGAGAACACGCAAAGTCTTGGGTTGGACGGCTCTGAGACATTTGATATAGTGGTGCCGGATAACCTCACACCTGGTCAGACGTTGAGCATTAATGTTACTAAGAAGGATGGTAAAACATTTAGCTTCACGGTTAGAATCCGCCTAGATACGCCCATGGAGATCGAATACTACAGGCATGGTGGAATACTTCACTATGTGCTTCGAGGCATCATGAAAAGGGGTAAGCAGGTGGTGAAGGTGTAAACCAGTCACACATCGAGTGTTCCAAGAACACCCTTCTTTATCTTTCTCCACCTATCGCCCTTATAACGTTCTTCTTTGTCTACACGTCCACGCTCATGGTAGCCATACATTTCCCAGTAGCCATCAACATATTTTTCAATCAAGCGCACCTCAGTCAGCCATTTGGCGCTCTTCCAACCATATAAGTGGGGTATAAAGGGCCTTGCTGGAAACCCCTGCTCTTTTGGGAGGGGGGCGCCGTTCATTTTTACCGCAATTATGGAGTCAGGTGACATGGCGTCTTCAAGTGGTATGGGTGTGGTATAACCATCCACACACACGAATAAAACCCATTTTGCCTCTGGTCTAGGACACGCCTTGCCAATCAGATCTGCAAGGGAGGCACCCTCCCACTCCACACCCCTAATACTCCACTTTGTGACGCAGTGAAAGTCTCTAGTATACTTTACCCTACTTAGGTTGAGCAACTCATTGTAGCCAAGAGAGTAAGGTCTATCCACAAGTCCTGTAAAGCTCAGAGTCCACTTCTCTAAATCTATTTTGGGCTCACCGAACGCAGAGTATAAGACCCACCTCTTCGAGAAAAATTGACCTGGCGGAAGTGAGTTTTGCAAATCAACCCTCTAATAAAGATCACGTGGTAGTTTAAGCTTTATTTTGAAGTATAGATTTCTAGTTGGTTTAGGACCTTCCATACTGCTGTTTGAGGTAAGGTAGACCTTTTGACCCAATGTCCGTCAAGAATTTCGTTTCATCCGGCGAGCAACTGTGGAGTTGTATTTCGTTAAACCCGTAGGCCACATATTTCTCGGCTGCCTTGATCACGTCTTCAACACTGGTGCACACGTTTACCTGGTACTCTGTTAGCTTTCTAGCATCGATACCCTTTGCCTCCTCCTCGAGTTCTCTTGGATCATAGGTCTGGGACAACAGAACGTTGGGTATTAGCACAGTCTTCCACTTTGAAACCCAGTTCAAAGCTTTTTCATAGTCCTCATCATAGCTCAGAAACACCTCCACCATTTTGGGCATCGACTCTAAATCTCTGCCATTAGCGGTGCACACATCCTTGAGTATCTTGAAAACCTCGGCATACTTTTCCTTGGGTGCTGGAACACCCATATAGCCGTCGCCCAACTCGCCGGCAAGCCTCACCGAGTGGGGTCCCATACCCGCCACGTATATTGGTGGGGCTGGATTCGGCTTGTCATATAGGTTAGCTTTAACAAGCCTAAAATATTTTCCAGTATAGGTTACGAAGTCCTCGGACCATAGTTTTCTAATTATCTGTATAGCTTCTGTGAGTCTTTCAAGCCTTTCACCGAATCCTGGCCATGGGAAGCCGAGGGGTACTTCGTTCATGGCTTCGCCTGTACCCACAGCTAGGAAAACCCTTTTGGGGTAAAGCCGTGCGAGTGTGGCGAAAGCCTCAGCGATTAACGCCGGGTGATACCTTAAGATGGGCGGTGTGACGCCGGTCCCTATACGCACGCTTTCCGTAGCCTGTCCGAGGGCGCCAAGCCAGCTTAGCGCAAAGCTAGCATGCCCATCTGTGTGGAACCAGGGATGGAAGTGATCGCTTGTAACGATGAATTCGAAGCCCACCTTCTCGGCGGTTACAGAGTTGCGTAGAAGCGTTTCGGCCGGATACTCTTCGGAAGCCGCCCTATAACCAAAACTCACTTTCAAATCGATTCACCAAACACACACCCATTGGGTGTCAACCACAAAACGCGTTGCGGTTGTGTGTTTACTTTGTCTGCAGCCATCCCCCACGTCTCCTAGTGCCAGCTGACTTGTTTATACCATCTGTGTTTACTCCGAGTGTGCGTAGCAGTCTCCGGTATTCCTCCTGTGTTATCCATTCAACATATAGATAGTCGGCTATCTGTTTATCATCCATTCCTATTCTACGCGCTTCTTCAACGGTTATCCTATAGGCTTCGACTTCTGTGGGTCGATCAACATAGCTGTAACGCTCGTCGAAGAGGTTTTTACCCTCTAGGAACTGTTTTACGTGTACCAACTCGTGGATGACGTCGAGATAAATGTATTTTTCATCAGCTGTCTGCAGGTAGGGTTTACTCACAAGTATGTGGCCGTTTTCATCATCGACCGCCAAATACCCCTTCCTAGGGAATAAGACAACCCTTGTGCGCGATAAAACCTCATCCGTCTTGTCCCCGAATATTCTCCGCACAGCTCCAACATTCTCAAAGCCTTCGAACACCTCTTTAAAACTGTAACTCAACACTTCGGCGTTACGGTTGATGCGGACATTAAGCTGCACACGTAGAGTTAACCAAGACAGATATTTTAGGCTGCTGACACGCCTAAGCCTAGTTTGGCACCATTCGCGCCATTGTTGATAACAATCGGGGTCTCACTATTGGCGGCGGATTCGTTCAAGCACTGATTGAAGTTCGCTCGACATGCATCCCAACCTGATGTGCACGCCGTTAGCTCACGAAGACGAAGTAATCTTCGCCTTTGACACGTAGGGGTTTCCACATATATAGAATCTCCATTGCTTCTCTTTGGCTGAAGTTATGCCTATTCTTGGTGAAGAACACACGGATTCCGAGCTTCCCATCCACCCTTTAGCCAAAAAGAGGTCACCCTTCCTCGCTAGGTCAGCACCATAGAACGAACGCGAGATTTCGAAAGCCTTAGTGAGCTTACCTGGACCACTTGTCAGCTCGACGAGCCTAGCTGTACCTCTATTCCTAGCCATGATGTCTATACCCACCAATGGTTCTATTGCCCTAAAGAGTACAGCGCCCGCAGCCGTGTGCACATCCTTAGCCACGACATTTAGGCAGAAATGATTGCCGTATGTGAAGTACACATAGGCATAGCCGACTTCACCAAACATTATGCTCGCCCTACCCTTGTTACCCCGGAACGCGTGGCTTGCAGGATCCTCTAAGCCCTTATAGGCCTCGACCTCGACCACTCTACCTACGAGTATGGAGCCTCCGTACACTCTAACGAGCAGTTGGCCGAGTAATTCTCGCGCGACAATTATGGTGTCCCTTTTGAAAAAGCTCCTTGGAAGTGGGGCTATACTGCTCAAATCCAGGTGATGGAGGTCGTCAACATGTTCGACTGGGTTGGAGTTAAATCCGTGTTTCAATCTTAACACCCTCTGTGTCCTCGGATACTCCAAAGGCCGTATAGCCGCTTATCCTTATAGCTGACACAACGTCTTCAACCGTGCTGACATCCGGGCAAACACACACAACGGAGCCGCCCATTCCCCCACCCGTCAATTTTGATCCAAGTGCACCAGCACTTCTAGCGGCCTGAACAATCTCTTCAACCCTAAGAGTTGAAACCCCCAACGCGTATAGAAGGCCGTGGTTAATGTTCATGAGTTCACCTACAGCCTTTGCGTCTCCTGCCTCCAAAGCCCTTTTAGCTTCCACCACAAGATCACCTACGGCATCGAAAACTCTTTCCACAGTTGAGCGATGTTTTACGAGGAGTTGTGAAACGAGTCTGACGCTTTCAGCTGTGGGTAGCAGTCGTTGGGTGAACCCCACAACTAGGTAAAGCCTTTTTCCGAAAACAATCGGCTCTATTTGTATATCACCCCCAACAGAGCGATAGAAAACCGCACCCCCGTACGCGGCTGCGGCTGCATCCATTCCACTAGAAGATCCCTGCACGGCCACCTCTACGTCTCTACCCAGCCTAGCCAAAACACCCCTTGAAGGCGTGACTTCCCGCATGGCGGCGTAGGCTGCTATTGTTGCAACACTCAGCGCCGCGGAAGTCCCAAGCCCTGCACCCACAGGCATATCTGACACAACCTTGACGTTCAAGCTGAGATCCCCCCCAAATTTTTCGGAAGCAAGCTTGAGCGCGTGGAGCACATAGGGGGCGGCGCCACCCGCGTCTAGAGCTTCAACTGAGCTCCCCCCCTCAAGGTTCAGTGTGAGCCTTACACCTTTTATTGAAATATCCGGTAAATCTACTACGAGTCTACCATCAGTTCGCCTAGATAGATCAACCCTTATACGCCTATCGATGGCCATAACTATGGCGGGTTTCCCATATACAACCGCGTGCTCTCCGAATAGGGTGACTTTACCTGGAGCAGAAGCGCTCACATGCACATGGATTACACCTCTACAAACCGCTTTAAGCGTTTCCAAAAATTGGACACCAAATTAGTAATGTGGTTGTCTAACGCGTTCCGGGTGACTGATAGTGTGCGCATTAGACACCTTTTTAGTGAAGTTTTCGGTTTCGCGCATTCCGCGTCTTGTGTACTTGTTCTACTATGTGGCGGCCATGTCGCCTCCCACGCTTGAGCAAGATAACTCTAAAATACCCGCTATATGTCTTCATATTACATTGCCAAAGAAGATTGTGCTTGTCACCGCCGACTGGGATAATGCTAGAAAGTATGTTGAGCCCGTGTGCAAGGGTGTAGCCGCCGAGTTGGGTGTCGAGCTTGAGATAAGAAACGAGGATTATGGCTTCCTCGTTGAGTACGGGGAAAAAGACGACTTCGGAGGAGTTGAAATTCCCCAGGTTTTCGTTGTGGACGGCCAAAAAGTGATACACGTGTTTACAAGAATACCCCTCACCGCTGAGGGCAAACCGGATATTAAAAGTGCCACAGAAATGCTTAAGAAAGCTTTAACGAATGCCTAAACGATGCAATTGAACAGTTTGGTGATCCACTGCAAGGATGGCAAAATAGTGAACGAGTCGGTCAGGCAGAAAGATATAGTGGATGCGATTAAAGAAGAACTCATAAACACCGTTAATGAGTGGAACCCCAAGGATTCGGACCTTATGGTTTTCTCAACCCAGAACGAAGCACAGGTGTCCGCCCCCCTTACGAAGCAGACTCTGGAGCTGCTTAAACCATTTTCGCCAACGCGTCAAGGCGACAAGGTTGTGTTTAACCTCCCCATATATGTCATATCTTACAAAATTGAACGCCTCTCAGAGAATGAGTTCAGAGATCGGGCGGTAGTCATAGTTGCACCATATATCAACGAAGAGCTAAAGAGCCAGCTTGAGACTTGGTCCGTTGAGCTTACAGGGGAACCACAATAATCTTACCCTGTGAAGAAGGACTCAAGTGTTCTCTCACCCATAGCTTCATCGAAGTCTATGTTGAGCGCGTCCAGCACTTGCTCAAAGGTTGATTTGAGTAGCTCTATATACTTGACGGTATCAACATCCGAAGGCCTAGCTAGCTCGACTGGCAGTACGCCGTCATACGTCTTAACATAGTTGATTATGTCCCCTGCGCGCACCTCCCTGTCAAGCTTTTGCTTGAGAATACGGGCAGCCTTGATGTGTTGAGGTGTTGTCTTATCATACTTCTCGGGATTCTTGTTTAGCATAACCGAGATTGCCAACTCTTTGATGTCAAACTTCCTTGTTTTAAGGGTGGTTTGAGCTCCTTTAAGTAGCGTCTGCACGCGTTTCTTAGCCTCTTCGAAGTCTTGAGGAGACTTAACTTCGCTAAGAACATCTAAGGCTTGCTGAAAAGTCTTTTTGATAAATGGGGGCGTGTTCCTTTTCTTTCCTAGCAGACCTTTTATCTCTATGGATCCGTCCTGTTTGACCCCAAAATAATTCTTCTTTCTGTCGCTAAAAGCAACATATCTGAATTCCTTGTCTATCTCCAAGTCAACCTTAAGATCGGCTCGAGCCCAAGCTATGAGTTCCTCAACCTTCTGCTTTGGGGGGTTGAGCACGAACAGGGAGTCAGTATCCCCATAGAGAACCTGCATATTTAACTCTTGAGCTTTTTCGATAGTCGAAGTTATAACGTACCTAGCAATAGCCGCTGTGCTTTCTGCTACTGGGAGGCAGTAGAAGGGGAAGGTCTCAGCCCCATAAACACCATACGAGGCGTTAACGTAAACCTTCAGCGCACGTTGAACCACATCATACCAAGAACGGTAGATGCCCGCAAGCGTTGGATCCTTGGATTTGGGTTTAAACCACAGGACACGTAGATCCCTGAAGAGGCCTACCAGCTCTGAAACGAGCCCACGCCTCTTTGTGCACACCCAGTGATCTGTTTCTGGAACCTTGTTGCTCTTGCACTCGGGATGCGGGCACCTCACGGTTTCGTAACTCAAGTTGTATTCTTTCAGGATAGAAGGGTACAGTGAAGCGAAGTCGAGCACAACAACATTAAAGTATACTCCCGCCTTGGGGGATATTACGATTGCACCCTTATACTTTTTACCCTTAATGATAGCTTGAGTTGACGAAGTGTTTTTCCGCTGAGCAATGTCCTCGGGATTAGGGATCAAGTAGTTTCTTTCCCTATGGACCGCGTACATAAGGTTCTTAATCCAAGATGAAACACCTATGCGCACAAGGTCGTCCATACCTGTCCTCGAGATTCTCATGAGCATGACGATGAGTTTCATCACCAGGTTGTCGTTGTAAGCTGTGAGCTCATAGGTTAGCTGGGCGTCCCTGAAGCAGTAGTTGGCTAACTCGAAGGGGGTTAGGCTATCAATAAACTTTTCGCCCAATTCTACCTTACCTTTACCCATAAGCGCGGAGGCTATGCTGTCTAGCCCGAACTCTTTATACTTGGCATCAAACGCGTAAACTTGTATTGCTTTATTTTTGAAGAAATGGTAGAGATCTAGGTGGAGGCCCGTGGTCAGCCTAGCTTCTCTCTGCGTTAGCACAATGGGAATCTGGCTTTTGGGTATGTTGAGTTTCTCAGCTCTGTTCTTCAAGTATCGGAAATCAAAGTTATCTCCGTTAAACGATAAAACAATGGGGTAAGAGGAAATCAGATTGAAGGTTTGTTTGAGCATTTCTACCTCGTCGGTAAAGAATTGGACGTCAAGGTCCTGGGGAAGAGGGTTAGCGTCGCCGGGGTCACCGTCCGAACGCACGAGAACGAAAACCTTCTTTAAACCATCGCTACCACAAAATGACACCGCTATAAGCCTGTTGGTAGCTTCTATAACGTTGGGCATCCTCCCTTCCACCGTTTCAACTTCGATGTCTATGGCCACACGTCTAAAGTCTGGCGCTGGCTCTGAGAGAACGTTTATCCAGTCGGTTACCACATCCAAATCAACCCCTCCCTTGGAGATCGATGAAGCCATCTTCGAGGCCTCCTCTGTGAACTCTGGTTTTACCGCTACTAGGTTACCATTACTCACCCTATATACTGTACCAGGTCTTAGCCCCCTGTCATACATATAGCAGTTAGCGTACCTTATCTTGGCTTCCCAAACAACTGGGAGCTTTTCCCTTAGACTGTTGGGTCTTCCACCTATTACGAGGGGATCTTTTCCGAGAACCTTGGTCAACCTGACTTGTTTATCGTCTAAAAGGTGATACTTATTCACACTCTCAAAATCCACTACGCCCTTGTTTGAGGACACCTGTGGAAGGGATTTGAGCTTGTCAACGGGAATATCCGTGAGGAGGTAAGGGTGGTGGTTCGTATTATCATACCACGCATAAACCTTTTTGTCATCTTTGTTATATAGTATTCCAACAGCTTTACCCACGGCACCATCATACAGAACCGTGAGGAGAACGGAATCACTGAGCTCAGATGTGGTTGGAAGCCTTAGTGTGACCACTACCTCCTCTTCTTCACCCTCCCTTTCCTCTTCTTCTAGCTCAGCATCCTGTGCCTCCACTTCTAACTTCTGAGGCCCTTCTAACATCGTCGCCAATTTAATAGATATAGCACACAAGAATAGTTAAACCCTATGGAAGGAAGTGTCAAGTGAGCATATATGTAGCCAAACGGTTCATTCAACACGCTAATAAAACCGAGTGTTGTATCCACTGCAAGTATGGGCCCGTGGCCCAGCCTGGATAGGGCAGCGGCCTCCGGAGCCGTTGGTCGGGGGTTCAAATCCCCCCGGGCCCGCCTATCCTAGGGGGTCGGTTAACCCAGCCCTGAGGAATGCTCGCCTGCGTTCGATGCACGCTTTACAATCCCCACACGGTTTTGGGCCTTCACCGTAACAGCTCCAAGTTGACCCAAATGGTACCCCAAGATCTCCGCCAAGTCTAACCACCTCATGTTTTTCAAGATTGATTAGAGGCGTCACCACATGTAAACCCTTACTTGCAAGGTGTTCTGAAAGAATTGTGTTCAAACGCGCAAAAAAGGTTTCTGAAGCGTCTTGAAACTTTAAAGCGTCGGTTTTGATGTGGCCGCCATAAATAGAGTCCGCACCGATTCTCTCAGCAAAGTGGGCTGCCACGCCATAAAAGATGAGGTTTCTCGCCGGAATATAGACTTGGTCTACAACTCTGAGCTGATCTGACACACGCGGTATATCGGATACCTCCTTTAGGAAGCCCACATCAACCTGGATAAGCTCAACCCCAGCGGATGTAGCCAACTTTATCGTCGCATTACGTTCAACCATACGCCTACCATAATAATTGAAACTTAACCCGATGGTTTCATGGTGTTCACGCTTCGCCAAATACAGGCACACAGCTGAATCTAGACCCCCAGAGAGGAGCACAACTGCTTTAGACAACTTATCACTCTATATTTGTGACCCATAATAAGACCAACTGTACACTGGGCATCGGTTGGGTCTATTTCTAGCGCTAACCCTACTATATCTGTTTATTCAGGGCGACTAGCACCCATTTAGTATCCACATAGCCCACAGCGTTTCCGGTTAATCCTATAAGCTGGTGAGATAGGGAATCGACGTACTGGTTGGAATCAACTGCTATGATTACTCCGTCGGAGGAGATGCGTAAAGCATCGGCTAGAGTCATTGGAAGCCTTTGCCTCAACGCTACCAGTATAAGCTTTGATATTGAGGAAGACCGTATGGGCAGGCTATCCAGCCTGCAGCGTATAGAGCTCACCCTCCCACCCTTTTCGACTGATAGGTCGTTGACGATGTTGATCATATCTAAGTGCTCGCTTAAATACACGATTCTTGAAGTATAGAGATATGATGCAACAAACCTGATTACTTCTAGCGTAGCCACACCCTCTTCGCAAACCACTCCAATCATCTGAGCACCAAACGGTATAACCCACTCTAGAACGTGGACAATATCTGAAATTGTGTTATGGGTTGTTGGTGCATGAGAAACGTGTCTCTCGGTTATACTGAGAGGGCGAAACACATGCCAAGTTATTTGCACGGGCACCTTCCACACCTTTAGAATATAAGTGTTAAAAGTGTGTGGAGGCTAGGAGTGTTATCTAGGCAGACAACTTTAGCCTGCATTAAGTTTACTTTGAACACTCACAGATACTTAAGTGGTTTTAAATTTATGTTTGGTGTTAGGAAAAATTTATATCTTAAGTCGTAAGTTGCTTTGTCTGTGCCCGGTTTAAACGTGTTTGAGAAGATTTGGAACGATCATATTGTTGCGAGTGAGGGGGATAGGTTTCTGATATATGTGGACAGGCATCTAGTCCACGAGGTGACTTCGCCGGTGGCCTTCAGGAACCTTCAGAAGAGGGGTTTAAATGTGAGGAGAAGCGACCTGACACTTGCAACAGTTGACCACAATGTGCCCACCACTGATCGTTCGAAGCCGATCGAAGACAAGCTCTCCGCCGAGCAGGTGGAGGCGCTTAAGACAAACGCGGAGGCTAATAGGCTTATGCTCCTCGACTATCGAAGTCCGCTACAGGGTATAGTACACGTGGTCGGCCCAGAACTTGGTTTCATTTTACCCGGTGTAACAGTTGCCTGCGGGGACAGTCACACGTCGACTAATGGGGCGCTTGGAGCACTGGCTTTCGGTGTGGGTACAAGCGAAGTTGAAATGGTTTTGGCTACCCAGACTCTTTGGCTTAGAAAACCTCGCACAATGTTAGTGGAGGTTAAGGGGTCGTTTAGTGCTGGTGTGACACCTAAGGATGTGGCGCTCAAGTTTATAGGCCTCGTCGGTGTGGGTGGGTGTATTGGGCACGCTGTTGAGTATGCGGGACCGCTTGTGGAGCGGCTCGGTGTGGAGGAAAGGATGACGCTAACCAATCTTACAACTGAAGCTGGTGGTAGAACTGGTATAGTTTCACCCGACCAAAAAACATTCGAGTTCGTGAAGGGTAAACCATTCGCACCTCAAGGTGAGGAGTGGGACCGTGCTGTGAACTATTGGAGGAGCCTTAAAAGCGACGGTGACGCCGATTATAGCAAAACGGTTGAAATAGATATTTCGGGGCTTGAACCACAGGTCACATGGGGCACTGATCCGTCAATGGTGTGCGGCATTACGGAAAAGATACCTGACCCTGAAGGGTTCTCGGACCACCAGCAGAGGAGGAAAGCGGAGAAAGCCTTAGAGTATATGGGTTTAAAGCCTGGTACAAGAATGGAAGACGTGGACGTGGACGCGGTTTTTATAGGCTCCTGCACAAACGCCCGCCTTGGAGACCTTGTTCAAGCAGCCCGTGTGGTTGTTGGTAAAAGTGTTTCACCCAAGGTTAGGGCCATGGTTGTCCCAGGTTCACAGCTTGTTAAAAGACGCGCAGAAGAGCTTGGGCTACACAGAGTTTTCCTCGACGCGGGGTTCGAGTGGAGGAATTCGGGGTGTAGCTTGTGTTTGGGTATGAATAGCGACAGGCTTGCGCCGCGCACAAGGGTTGCGAGCACTTCAAATAGGAATTTTGAGAACAGGATGGGTCTTGGGGTTAGGACGCACCTTATGAGCCCACTCATGGCTGCTGCAGCCGCCCTCGAAGGGCACTTCGTTGACGTGCGGCACGTCCAGTTGGGACACGTGGGTGGGGGTGTGTAGGCTTGGATAAGGTTATAAGGGTTAAGGGTATTGGTTTACCGTTCGCATACGACAATGTGGACACTGACCAGATTATTCCGGCAGAGTTTCTGAAGATCACTAAGCGTGAAGGCCTCGGTGAACACCTCTTTAATAACTGGAGGTACCTTGAAAACGGCGAACCCAACCCCCACTTTATTCTGAACGACAAGAAGTATAGGGGCGCGAACATACTGATTGCGGGCAGAAACTTTGGCATAGGCTCCTCACGTGAACACGCGGTCTGGGCGCTTATGGACTATGGCTTTAAAGCAATTATTGCAGCCTCGTTCGGAGACATATTCTATGAGAACGCGGCTAAGAACGGTCTGGTGTGCGCCATTGTGGATGATGAGGGGGAGTTGGACGCATTGAGGAGCGTTGCTTTTGATAAACCTATAGATTTTGAAGTCAATGTAGAACGTTTGGTTATCACCTACGCTGACAAAGTTTTACACTTCAGAATGGATCGAGCCACCCAGAACAGACTGCTCACCGGCCTCGACGACATCGAGTACACGCTAAAGTTCTACTTGCAAAGAATACGCGAATACGAGATGGGAAGACCCGTTTACATGGCTCCAAGAAAAGTTGAGTTAAAAGAGTTGGAAAAGACGGTTGGGTGGAAGTAATCACCCAGTCTTTAAACTTAAACGCATTCGGCTGGCTATGCGGACGGCGTCGTCAACACTAACCCGCTCTCCCCTCTCCGCCTTGGCTTTGATTTCTTCGAGCACAAGTCTCAGCTGCTCCTCGCTTAGATTGAGACCCCTCTCATTGAGCATCACTTTAAGCCCGTAACCGCCGCTGTGTTTTCCCAAAGCTATCCGCCTGAAGTTGCCGACCTCCTCTGGCTGCATTGGCTCATAGGTCAGCGGGTTTTGGAGTACGCCGTGCACGTGTATCCCCGCCTCGTGACCGAAGGCGTTGTCCCCAACTATGGGTTTAAAGTAGGGTACTTGTATACCTGTAACCTCAGCAACATACCTGCTTGTTTCGTATAGCCGGGATGCGTCAACACGGACTTCCGCCCTTAGAAGCTTCTTTAAACCCATAACAACCTCTTCAAGTGAGGTGTTACCCGCTCTTTCCCCTATTCCGTTAACGGTGACGTGAACCTGCTGCGCCCCTGCTCTAACCGCGGCCAAAGTGTTAGCTGTAGCCATTCCGAAGTCGTTATGGCAGTGGACGCTAAGAGTCTTGTTGCCCATTAGTCGCTTGACCCCCACCATAAGTTCGTACATACTGAAGGGCTCCATAACCCCAACTGTGTCAGGAATGTTTATTCTATCAGCACCAGCATTCAGGGCCGCCATTATGGCTTCGCTGAGGAAGGTACGGTCACTTCTAGTAGCGTCTTCGGGGCTGAACTCAACAGTTACACCGTGAGCCTTAGCGTAACTCACAGACTCAACTATCCTTTCAACCGCCTGTTCCCTCGACATCTTAAGCTTGTACTGCAAGTGAATATCTGACGTGGCGAGGAAAAGGTGCACGCTGGAGATCCCTGTTGAGAGAGTGTTATCGATATCAGTCTTTGTGCAGCGGGAGAGGGCTATAACTTCCACCCTGCCGGAGAGTTCCTGATTTATGAGCTTAACCGCCTCATGCTCAGCATTAGAAGCGGCTGGAAAACCCGCTTCAACTACATCTACTTGGAGGTCTGCGAGCTTGTGGGCGATCATAAGTTTTTGCTGAACAGTGAGGTCAATGCCGGGTGCTTGTTCACCGTCTCTTAAAGTAGTGTCAAAAATTCTTACCCTACCCGGATAGAAAACTACCACTCATCGTAGCCTATACATATGAAAACTCATATAAAAAGTTTTTGATGCTCGGAACGGTAGAGTGGCGGTATAGGGTTCATCCAACGCATAGTAGCCCGACCCAGTGATGAGCACTTACGGCAAGCCGCCTACTGACACAGAGCTCAACATTCTACCGCCTACAACGCTGCAACTGTAGAAGTATCCACCCGGCAACTAGTTTGGTAGGCCAAACGATTAACCTTACATATGGCAGATTAGGTTTCGTGCAGAATCTCTTCTGCGACTGCGTCGCCCACTTCTGAAGTTGTTGAGGAGCCGCCCAAGTCGGGTGTTCTAACCCTCCCTTGTGCAAGTACGCGTTCAACCGCCATCACAACCCTGTTGTGAGCTTCCTTCCGACCTAAGTGGTCTAGCATCATCCCCCCCGCAAGTATCGCAGCCACCGGGTTGGCTACCCGTTTGCCAGCGAGTGGGGGCGCGGAGCCGTGGATGGGCTCAAACATAGACGTGCCCTCTGGGTTAATGTTCCCGCTGGGTGCTAAGCCCATACCACCCTGGATAGCCGCGCCTAGGTCTGTTAGTATGTCTCCGAACAGGTTTGGTAGGACAACCACCTGGAACCTTTCGGGCTCCCTGACGAAGAGCATCGCTGCAGCATCAACATACAACTCTTCGGTCTCTATATTGGGGTGCACCCTAGCGGCGGATTCGAAAACCTCCCTCCAGAGAGAGTAGATGTTGGTCATCACGTTCGCTTTGTCCACTGAGGTGACCCTTCGTTGATGATTTTTTTCGGCGTAGTCGAATGCATATCGCATAACCCTCTCTGCGCCTAGACGTGTTATCACACCCAGCTCGTAGGCGAACCTTTCTTCTTGGCCGCTGATCGAGGCTTCAATATTGAAGACCGCTTGATACTTAGGCCTAGACATCACCATACTGGTTTTGGCCGTGCGTGTAACGCTTGAACCAAGCCCGGAGTACATGTCCTCCGTGTTCTCCCTTATACACACAAAGTTGATGTGGGCCTGGGTTTTAGAGGTGAGAGGTGAGTTCACACCTTTCAGTAGCCTTACGGGCCTAAGATTGACGTATTGGTCGAAGTACCAGCGTAGCTTCAACACTATACCTCGCTCGAGCACACCGGGTTTAACGCGGGGGTCGCCCACAGCCCCAAAGTATATGGCTTTGAACCCGCTTAGCTCTTTTAACTCTTCGTCCGAAATAAGCGTCCCTTTACGTAAATATCTTTCAGCTCCGAAATCGTAGTAAACCCAGTTTAGCTCGAAGCCTTCGACTTCCGATACAGCATCAAGAACCTTTACCCCCTCAGCTATAACCTCAGGGCCTATCCCATCACCGGGTATGCAAGCCACATTGTATGTAACCATCTAGATCACCAGACGCTCTACCGGCTTGTATGTCCCATTCAGCCTTCAGTGTGCTCTTTGGATTGCTCTATTCCCGCCATTCGGCGGATAACAGAGCCCACGGCTTCGATCTGCTTTGATTCCAGCTGACCCATCATTTGCCTGAGGGTTTTACTGCTCTGATCCCTGTTACCTGTCCACTCCTTTGCGAATTCCCCGCTCTTTATTTCCCGCAGCACCTTCTTCATGTTTGACTTAACGTTCTCGTCAACGACCCTGTTTCCCCTTGTGAGACCACCATACTTTGCGGTGTCGCTAACCGCGTTAAGCATACCTTTAAAGCCACCTGTATATATTAGATCCATTATTAGCTTAAGCTCGTTACACACCTCGAAGTACGCAAGCTCTGGTTGGTAGCCTTCTTCGACAAGTACCTCGAATCCCTTCTCTATCAGGCTCATCACGCCACCTACAAGCACGCTCTGCTCGCCGAACAGGTCGGTTTCAGCCTCTTCTGAGAAGCTGGTAGCGAGCACACCCGCTCTAGTCGCGCCGAGCGCCTTAGCGTATGCAAGGGCTAGTTTCTCTGCTTGACCAGTATAGTTCCTCTCAACGGCCAGAAGTGCTGGGACACCGAAACCGTTGAGGTAGGCTTGTCTAACTGTTGGTCCAGGACCCTTTGGTGCCACCATGAAAACGTCTATGTCACGTGGTGGTGATACCTCACCGAATCTGATGGAGTAGCCGTGGGCGAAGCCTAAGGCTTTACCCCTACTTAGGTTTTGTTTGACCGCTGACTCATAGACCTCGCGGTGTGTTGTGTCGGGTGTTAGCATCATTATGACGTCGGAACGTTTAGATGCTTCGTCAAGTGGTAAAGGATCAAAACCATCAGCCTTAGCCTGATTCCAGGATTTACCGCCGAATCTTACGCCCACACAGACATCTATGCCCGAATCGCGGAGATTGAGAGCGTGGGCGCGTCCCTGACTGCCATAGCCGAGTATACCCACCTTTCTACCCTTCAAAAAAGAGAGTTCCGCATCACTTTCATAATATATTTTCGGCAAACTTTTTCGCCTCTTCAACCGGTAGTATAGCCAAGCCTGTCCGGCTAACGGATACCAAACCGAAATCCGAAAGAGAGTTTATAAAACTATTTATGGTTCCCGCTTCACCCGTCAGCTCGAGCACAACGTATTCGCCTTCCACACCGATCACTCTTGCGCCATAATCCTCAACAAGCCTTTTTAAGGCTGGCTGTTGGGGTGCTTTTATCCTAACCAGCACCAGTTCTCTTGTTATGGCATCAGATAGGCTTACTACTCTGACATCCAGCACACCGACGCTCTTAGTGAGCATCCTTTTGACCATGGCGCTCTCTCTGCTATGCGCTTTGAAGACAACTATTATACTGCTTATTCCAACGGCTCCGGGCTGCCGTGTTAGGGTTACACCCTCAACGTTAATGTTGAGTCTGCGGAAGTGGCTTACTACCTTGAACAACACGCCTGGTTCGTCTACTGCAAGTATTTTGAGTGCAACGTATTCAGTTCCACTCATTTAATAATCATCTCGTTAAGGCTTGAACCCGTGGGAACAAATGGGAACACATTCTCTTCGGGTGAGATCGGTATATCGATCACTGTCGTGACCTCACTCTTTAATGCTTCCTTTAGGGCCCGCTCGAAGTCTGACATACCGTTAACCCTTACACCTTCAACCCCGTAGGATTTAGCTAGGTGCACGAAATCGGGTTTAGAGCCAAGCCAAACACCCGAGTACCTGCCTCCATAGAAAACTCTCTGCCATTGGGCGACCATACCGAGACTCGAATTATTGAACACGCAAACTATGACGGGTATGTTTTCTTGGACGCTTGTCGCCAGCGAGTCAGATGTCATAAGGAAACTCCCATCACCCGCTATATCGAGAACCGGCACCCAAGGCTTAGCGATCTTGGCGCCTATCGCTGCTGGGAAACCGAAGCCCATCGTCCCCAAACCCCCACTTGTTAGGAACGTCCTCGGTTTGAGTGTTTTATAGTGGAGTTCGGCCCACATCTGGTGCTGGCCCACCTCTGTGGTCACTATAGCATCAAGTGGAAGGATCTCCCTGATTTTGCGTATTATGCGTGGCGACGTGAACTCGCCTGAAACACCGAAGACTGCGTCCTCGTACTCAGACTTTAACTCTCTCCACCTTTTATACCAAACGGAATCTCTATGATTCACCGCCTTAGACCTCAAAGTCTCAAACAGTATTTGGAGGGACTTTCTAATATTGCCCACAACATAGTGGTCGGGTGAGAGGTTCTTGCCTATCTCGGATGGATCCGAATCAAAGTGGATAATCTTTCTCTCCTTTGTGAACCCTGAGATATTCATAGTGGACCTATCCGAGAACCTCGCGCCAAAGCACACAACCAAATCTGATTCCATGACTAGTTTGTTGGCGTGGTATGTTCCGTGCATCCCAATCGGTCCGAGCGATAAGGGGTGATTTTCAGGTATGCACCCCTTACCCATCAGCGTGGTGGCCACTGGGATGTTTAGTGCTTCTGCTACCGCGACGAGGAGATCGCACGCATCACTCTTAATCACGCCTCCTCCACCTAAGATAACCGGTCTTTCGGCTTCGAGGATAAGTTGGGCTGCTTTTGCAACATCAAATGGGTTAGGTTCATATTCGGCCACGTATCCCGGGATTTCAACCCTTTCGGTGAAAACCATCTCTTCCTTCTCCATCTGCACATCCTTCGGTAGATCCACTAGGACAGGTGACGTTCTACCCGTAGCAGCCAAGTAGAACGCGCCTTTAACCGCTTTTGGCACGGCCGATGGGCGACGCGGTTGGAATTGGTATTTTGTGATTGGGCTAAGGATACCTAGAGCGTCAATTTCTTGAAATGCATCCGTGCCTATTAGGTGCGTTGCCACCTGTCCAGTGATAACAACCATGGGCACAGAATCCATGTACGCTGTGGCCACACCGGTCACAAGGTTTGTGGCCCCCGGCCCAGATGTGGCAATTGCGACACCAGGCCTCCCAGTGACCCTAGCATAGCCGTCAGCCATGTGCGCTGCGGATTGTTCGTGCCTCGCCAACACGTGCCTAATAGGGCTTTCTAATAGCTCGTCGTATACCGGCATTATCGCTCCACCAGGTATTCCGAAGACAACATCTACCCCCTCCATTTTCAATGCCTCAATAAGACCACGGGCGCCGGAGAATATTGGTGACATAGTTTTTCACCCCAATGAAACAAGCCCAAAGATGGGCATCTATACGTTTAGTACTAGGGGCAAAATCACGAGTGTACCTTTGCGTTCAATTAAGGAGTGGTGTTTGGTATTTGGCATAGTTCTGTTTTGCCCCTTTGTCATTAGTAAAAGCATTACATCCTTATAAGCTTTTGGGTACTTTCTAGGTTTATTCAAACAGAGTTTTGGCTTCGAGACGCAAACTAGCAAAAATACATACCGCTACGGAATACCTCAAAAATATCTAAAACTATTGTCCATTTTGGAACATCTCTCTATCCTAGGTTAAATAGTGCTTGTAACCCCTCATTGAGATACACGAGTTGGCTGACGCTTTGTTTTCATTAAAAAGCCTTATTTGGTTGTGTTGACTGATTTGGGTTTATGCGTTCGGAGAACGTGTATAGTGGGGTTTCTAGAGCGCCCAATCGGGCGTTTATGAGAGCGATGGGTCTGGGCGACGAAGACATTTCTAGGCCTATAGTGGGTGTGGCCGTCGCTTGGAGCGAGGCTGGTCCGTGTAATATTCACACGTTGGCGCTCGGCCAGCGTGCCAAGGAGGGTGTCACCTCGGCTGGTGGGACTCCTAGAATGTTCACAACACCCCTCGTAATCGACGGTATAGCGATGGGAACGGAGGGAATGAAGTACTCACTAGTGAGTAGGGAGGTTATCGCTAACACCGTTGAAATGTCTGTTAACGCTCACGGTTACGACGGTTTTGTAGGTATATCTGGCTGTGACAAAACTACTCCTGGAATAGTGATGGCTATGGCGAGAATCAATATTCCCTCATTGATAATGTATGGGGGCACAACGCTGCCGGGCTACTTTAAAGGATCAAAAGTGGCCATCGGCGACGTCTACGAGGCCGTTGGCTCATATTCGGTGGGTAAAATCACTTACGAAGACCTCCTCACACTTGAGAAAAACGCAATACCAACCCCTGGTTCATGCGGTGGACTATACACGGCAAACACGATGGCAGCTATGACCGAAGCGCTCGGCGTTGCGCTCCCCGGCTCAGCTTCTCCTCCAGCGGTCGACGCATTGCGAAATGAGTACGCCTTCAAGAGTGGCAAAGCACTCA
>JAVZKQ010000031.1:0-25415 GCA_038884175.1 Thermoprotei archaeon
ATCCAAAGAAGAGTTTTGAGGAGCATCTTGAAGCCGCTAAAAACGCTTGGGAGGAGGCTAAGCACGTGGTGCTCTCCGATGGCTTCGAGCTTGTGGTCCTCGACGAGCTCAACAACGCAACACGCTTCGGGCTTATCCCGGTTGAAGAAGTCCTTTGGCTTATCGCCAACAAACCCCGGAGGCTCAACCTCGTGCTCACGGGTAGGGGTGCTGATGAGCGGGTTATCGCGGCGGCCGACCTGGTCACAGAGATGAGGCCGATAAAGCACCCATTCGAGCGTGGCGAGTGGGCTAGGGCTGGGATAGACTATTAAGGGGTGGGTGGGCGCATATACGCACTATTGGGGGGTGGTCCACTCTGCCACTATCTTTTGGTGTTTTACTCGTGGTCCTATTAGCCTCCTTTGGGGCCGACCTGTTGGGGGAGCCACCCGCCAGGATCCACCCAGTGGTACTCGTGGGGCGAATGGCTGGCTACTTAGACCGCCACCTTAGGTTTGGGGGAAACTTGAGGTTGATGGGTGTGCTGCTGTGGGCCACGTGTGTTGTCCCACCCGTGGTGGTTGGGGCTCTCACCTTATACCTCCTTTACACTCTTGGCGTTTTTATTGCGTGGATTGTTGCTTCGGTTTTCGTGTTAAAGTCATCCTTTACCCTTTTCACTATGGATAGGCACGTGTTACCCATCCTCAGGTCGCTTAGAGGTGGGAAGCTCGAGGATGCTAGGCGCTTTCTCCAAATGATTGTTAGGAGGCCCACATCCGACTTGGACACAGGGCTGATTTGTTCGGCGGCGATAGAGAGTGTGGCGGAGGGCCTCGTAGACGGGACGTGTTCACCCCTACTCTTCTACTCGCTCTTTGGTGTGCTAGGCGCGTTGTGGTATAGGGCTGTGAACACGCTTGACAGCATGGTTGGGTACACCTCTGCCGATTATTTGGAGTTTGGCTGGTTTTCAGCTAGGGTGGACACTATGGCAAACTACCTTGGGGCGCGGCTTGTGGGACTGCTCACAGTGTTGGCAGCCCGCATCTTGGGGTTCGACGGCTCAGCGTCGTGGTCGCTGCTACAAAGGGAGCATTCGAATACGCCTAGTGTTAACGCTGGTTACCCTATCGCCGCGTTCGCTGGGGCGCTTCACGTACGCCTAGAGAAGCGTTCACACTATGTGATTGGTGAGGGCTACGGTTACCCTAATGTGCGGGATGTTGAAGACTCATTGAAACTCATGAAGCTAGTGACACTGCTATTCGTAGTAGTGGTTGTTCTACCAGTGGGCGCGCTCAGCGTGGTGTGGCATCCGTGGTGGTGGCTGTGAGAAGGCTCGGCAGACTGCATGTTCGAGTCAGACGATCTAACCTCATAGTGGATCTACCGGGGGTGTGCAAGGCCTTAAGCGACGCGCCTTGGAACGGTGGGTTCACACGTGTTAAGTACGTGGTAAACCACCAGGTGCCCAAACACTTCGAGTGTAGCTCTCCCAGGGAAGAAATGCTCAGAGCGCTAAAAAGTGTAGGTATACCGCCAGAGGAGGCGCTTGGGCTGATGACGGCGGCTGACGTCTCCCACTACTCTACGAAAACCGTTAGTGAGGGGGGTTTAACCGTGGTTTGCCTGGCTACAGTGGGCCTCACAAATGCGCGCGGTGTGGGTGAACCGCCACCCATGCTGGAAGCTTCACCCTCCACCGTGAACCTCATTGTTTTCTGCGACTGCGATGCCACCCCTACAGCCTTGGTGAACGCCCTGCAGAGCGCTGTGGAAGCCAAGTGCAACGTTTTCAGGTCGCTCGATTTGAGGAGTGCCACGAGTGGGAGGCCAGCTATAGGCACATCAACCGACACGACGAGCGTTGTGTTCAGCGGGGTGGGTAGAAGATTTGAGTACGCGGGTACAGCCACGGATCTAGGCTACCTTATTGGGCGCGCCGTGACCGCCTGCCTATTTAAACGGCTTAAGTCCAATGGCTTCGTTGGGAGGGGGGTGCTCGAAAGGCTCAGTGAGCGCGGTGTTAGCTTGGAGGATATTGTCGAGGCTGCAGTTGGCGGTATTGTGGGCCCTAGCCCGCCATCATTTGAACAATTGTTCCTCGAAGAGCTTGGGCGCACTTTGAGTGACCCCAACGTCTCATCCCTTATAGTGGCCGCCCTAAGAGTTGAAGACGAATCTGAGTGGGACATGGTGCCCGGCCTACCCAAAAAGTTGTATCGAAGAGACCCAGCCCATGTGACTTCAGATGAGGATATAGGTGAGATGATTGCTAGATACATCGCGGGCACAAGAGGGGTTCACAACTTCCGCCACTATGACAGGTATAAACCTGGGTGTCTGTCTAGGTTGCCGATGTTCCTGGACGACGCCCTAGCAGGCCTCATTGGAGGCGTGGCCTCAAAGGTGTTCAGCGAGTTGGGTGAGCGTGGTGGGCACACTTAAAGCTCTGAAATCTGCGCTGAGCTTCCTCACAATAATCCCACTAAAAACGGATTCAACAACAATCGAGGAGGTGGCGCGGGCAGCACCCATCTTCCCACTTGTGGGCTACCTAACAGGCGGCCTAAGCGGCGCCACCTTCTACCTGTCACTCAAAGTGTTGAACCCATACCTATCATCAACACTTGCGATGACAACACTTGTTTTGGTTACTGGTGCAAACGAGTTGGATGGTTTGGTTGACTTCTCAGACGGCGCCATGCGTGTAGGCCCACCCGAGAAGAGGCTTGAGGCCATGCGTGACCCCCAGATCGGTGTGGGGGGTCTCGCTGGGGGTGTATTCGCACTCTTAATCCAACTGTTCGCCTGGGCGCAGCTTGCGTCCACACCATTCAGCGCCACGCTTGTGTACGAGGTTTTCGGCAAACTCTCCATGGTCTACTTGGGCGTGCTCGGCCACCCTGTAAGGCCAAGCACCGCCGAAAGCGTGGTCAAACACCTGCACACTGGGAGGGGCGCCGCACTCGCAGTCTTCTCCACCCTCCTATGCGCGCCCATAATCTTCCTTGTTGGAATCACACCCACCCTCCTGCTCCTAGCCCTAAACCTAGTGTGCACAACGCTACTAGCGGGCATATCTAGGAGGATAATTGGAGGCGTCTCTGGCGATGTGTTTGGTGCGGCGAACATCATCACGGGCTCGGTGAGCGTGGTTTTTGTGGCCGCACTCCATTGAAGGTGTTGCAACGCTTGAGTGGAGCGCCATCCCGCAAAGAAGTATCACTTCTACTAGTTGACGTTTTCATCCTCATTCAATAGGCGTGGTTCTAGTATTTTTGTGTATCTACATTTATGTTAAGTGTTATATAGCACGATTTAAAATTGTGTTGGGTGTAATATAGGGTGGGAAAATGGGCGCATCGAGGCAGCGCGCGGTGGAGCTTAGAGGTGTAAGTGTGAGGTACGGTGCAAAAACAGTGTTGAGGGAGGTGAGCTGGGTTTTCCCCATCGGGGAGGCCATAGGTATACTTGGACCTAACGGTGCGGGTAAGACCACGATTCTTAGAACAATTGTTGGTGTTGTCCACCCATACGAGGGCTGGGTTAAGGTTTTCGAGTTGGACGCTGGTAGTGTGGAAGCGAAGCGCCTAATAGGCTACCTGCCCGAGAGGCCGGGTGTATATGAGAGGCTTTCCGCGATCCAGAACATGTTGTTCCACGCCCAACTCAACGGTTTAGATGCGTCGTCCGCCCTGGATAGGTCTAAGGCGCTATTAGAAGAGTTTGGCCTGTGGGGTGTGGCGCACGAGAGGGTGCAAACCTTCTCTAAGGGTATGAAGCAGAGGTTGGCCTTGGCGAAAACACTGCTCACCGACCCACCACTGCTCCTACTCGACGAACCCACCTCTGGGCTTGACCCGGATGGTGCAAACCTCTTGGTCCAACTCCTCAAAGAAAGACTTGAACACGACCATACGATTATTTTGAGCACCCACAACCCCTACTTTGCACGCAGGCTGTGCACAGATGCGCTAATAGTGTCTGGGGGGCGCATCATGAATGCGGGAAGCCTCGAGTCCCTAGTATTCCAGCAGAGAGTGAGGATAAGGCTTCTCACACCTATTAGTGTGGGTGTGATAAACACGTTGTTGGGGGACGGCTATACACCTATTGTGAGCCGTGACGGCGAAGCGTCCGAGTTCGAGCTTCCTGTGAGCAGCGGCGAAGAGATAGCCCAAATCGTGGAGCGCATGGTGGGTGCGGGGCTAAGGGTTGTTGGGGTGGAGCCCGTTGAATCCCTCCCAAAACAGGGTGAGGTCGAGTAAACATGAGGAGTGCCGTTCTAGCAATAGCCTCCAAAGATATAAGAGAATACCTCTCAAGTAGAGCGCTTGTAGCCTCAGTTATAGCCCTACCACTACTCATATCGATAGCGATACCTGTATTTATAAGAACCCTACTATTAAACGTGCCAACAAACCTCTCCCCCCAGGTAACACAATTCCTACCACCAGTGTTAAGGCAGGCACTCCTCACAATGGGGCCAAAACAGGCGCTATACTGGTACATGTTCTCGGTGGTAACCCTACCCCTATTCCTCCTACTGCCCATAACGAGTGTGATCGTGCTCGCATCCGACAGCTTCGCGGGTGAAAAGGAGAGGAGGACTCTTGAAAACCTGCTAGCAGAACCAGTCACCCCACTACAACTATTCTTCGGTAAAACCCTAGCCCCATCCTCGGTTGCACTAGTTGTGACATGGGTTTCCGTGAGTGTTTACTGGGTTCTCGCATCCCACTACGCCAGCATGGTTGGTGCAGCTGTGACACCAGGCCTAGTCTGGGTCACAGCAATGCTCGTGGTTGTACCAACGATAACGTTCGCGAATGTTGGCCTCGTCGCGGTGATATCATCCCTCTCTAAAGGGTTCAAAGAGGCACAGCAGCTAAGCGGTGTTCTAATACTGCCAATAGCCTCGGTGACCATCGTGTCGGCAACAGGAAACCTGGCGCCAAGCGTGTCACTCAACCTCACAGTGAGCATGGTTTACTTGGGCGTCTTCCTATGCGTCTCAGCCCTATGGTCAAAGCTCACCAAACGGTTCCCACTTAGCACATAGTGTGCGCCACAAAACCCCTGGAGGGATTAGGGACGCCACTGGCGGGATATGCCACGATGCACACCAAAACTGGTGACTGTGTGTGAAAACTCGTCGTGGTGGACCCTTAGATACTTGTTATTTTCGGTGGGCCTAGCTTTTATGGTTTAATGGAAAAAGGGGGGTGTTGTGGTGTTATCCGCCGAAGCCTGGCACAGACTGGTTTGTGGCAAGCAGTGTGAAGTAGGGGTTGGTGGTGTTCACGTTGAAGTACTCTATCACGTTGCTATTGGCGTTATAGATCTGGCTCGGCGTGGTGTCCCCAGGTATAACCACTTGGGTTAGTGGTTTGCCCAGAGCCAGCCATATGGGGTTGTTGGCGTTCGCTTGGGCTATGGCGGGGTTGGTTGTGTTCATGGCACGTTGGAGCGCTGAGAGGGATGTGAGGCAGTTAGAGGTTGCGTTCGAAAGGTCTGAGGCAACCATTTGGGTGCACTCACCAGTCACCGGGTTGGGCATAATGTTTGGATCAAAAACAAGTACCACGACGGTGTACCAGGGGATGGGCCCAATGACGCTTATGATGTGGTCGTGTGCGGGTAGTGGTAGGACGCCTTCAGGCAGACCACCGTAGCCGTTAGTTATATTCAAATATTTTTCGACTTGTGTGAACGCCGGTGAGTATACGAGGGTTGGATGGTCTGGGCTCTGTGAGGGTGAGCCTGAGGCTCCACAGTCGGTGAGTATCGTCTGGTCGCTGTACACAGGGAAGCCCTGGGGGTTTGCTCCAAGAGCCTGAACCCCGAAGATGGATAGCCCAGCATAGGCGGGTACCAACACCCAGAATGGTGCCGCTCCTGTGACAGCCGTGTTGTTTCCTATCCCCACCTCGCAGTTGTCCACCTTGGATGCAACCTGAGGGGAGGGGAAAAAGGATGGGTACGCTGGCACACATGCTGGTGGCTGTGTATAAATAAACGTCACCACTTTGCCGTTATAGAAGCCCGCTGTAACTGGAAGTATCCCCACACTCTTTGCCGAAGTCACTGTGGTGGCCGAAGTTATGGTTGTGGGTACAGTGACTGTGGGTGTTGTGGAAGGCTTCGTGGCGTAGAGTGCGAATCCTGCGACAACCAGCACAACTAGGACAATCACCGTCGCCACGTACACGGTGGTTGTTACACCCCTAACATTTTTGGGCATTAAACATCAAGCATATTACATACACTAGTTTAAATATTTTACTCAGATAAAAATAGCTAAAAAATCTAAAAGAAGGGCGCACCTACGCACGCCCCCCAACCCTACATCAAAACCCAACACATATACACACGGGACACATGAGGCGGACAACCCACCGTGTCCACGTAATGGTCTAACAACCCATACACACGCGTAAAGACCGGCTAATAATCCACTATTGAATCGCCACACGTGGGGTCACCGCCACGCTGTGCTATTAAAACGGTGTGAAAAATATGTGCAGCCTAGGTCCAGTGAGCCAAACTATACTTTAGGCTTATTATGCTTTTTTCCTTCGCTGTACTCCTTCTCCAGTGCGGCTTTGAATTTAGCCCAGTCGTCTCGCATACCATTCAACCAGTGTTCTTTTGATTCGACAGCACGTGGATCCTTAAATAACACTTTGAATTTCATTCTGAGCCTTGTTTTCCTAGGGCCAAGAGGTACTAGCTGGTAGTCGCCGAACTCGTCGAGGTCGTCACCCAAACCATCGAGGTGCCAGGATAAGGGTGGTTTCATGGTCACTATGCGCACGCCTTCAAGCTGTGTTTGGCCAAGCGTGTAGTGGGATATCCACACACATCTATGCTTGGTCTTCTCAAGTATGTGTCTTCGGGATTTCCAACCGGCTATCTCGACATCCTCCTCGCTGAAATCTGTGCACCACCCGTACACGAATCGGAGTGGTGCGTCGAACACCACGGAGAGGCTCGCCCTAAACACACCATACACTCTTGTCAAACTGTGCAAAAAATTGCTGGTGCACAATAAAAACCTTGTGTGCACACTTGCCGCTTGTAGTTGGTGTGGGGATGGTCTGGTTGGCTGAGAGTGTACAAATTGTGTTTTAGGCTTGGAATAGTGTGTTAGACCGATGTGCGCCGCGCGGTTGTCTTCCCACGCCTGCTTCGAATCGCTTTTATTCGGGGGTTGGCCTAGTGTTTCTGTGGCCAAATCTCCAAGTGTTACCCCTTGGGGTGTGAGTGGGAGGGTGGACTATGACGCGCTCATTTCGAAGTTCGGCACGCGTAGGCTGGATGATGCGCTTCTGGGGAGGCTTCGCACCGCAGCGGGTGGGGAGCTACACGTAGCTTTGAGGAGGGGTGTATTCTTCTCACACATGGATCTAGACCTTGTTTTGGATGATTGGCAGAGTGGCGGGTCTTTTTACCTCTATACTGGTAGGGCTCCGTCTCTTGGTATGCACATCGGCCACCTGATACCCTTCATGGTCACCAAGTGGTTTCAGGACAAGTTTGGGGCAAACGTGTACGTCGAGGTCACGGACGACGAGAAGTTCTTAAGGCACCCTGAGTACAAACTCGAGGACACGACAAAATGGGCCTACGATAATATCTTGGATATAGCAGCAGTGGGCTTCAACCCCGATAAGACGTTTATCTTCCAGGACACAGAGTACATGGGTAACATGTACCCCCTAATATTGGAGATTGCGAGGAGGATTAACTTCTCCGAAGCGAGCGCCACATTTGGGCTGAGAACATCGTCGAATATAGGCTTGGTTTTCTATCCGGCAATCCAGATCGCCCCAACAATGTTTGAACACAGGAGGTGTCTCATCCCAGCAGGCATAGACCAGGAACCCTACTGGAGGCTTCAGAGGGATATAGCTGAAGGTATGGGTTACTATAAGGCCGCGCAAATACACGGCAGATTCCTACCACCACTAACCGGCCCTGAAGGTAAGATGAGCTCCTCTATCCCCGAGTCAGCCGTATACTTATCAGATGATCCTAAGACGGTTGAGCGGAAAGTTATAAGGCACGCTTTCTCTGGGGGGCAACCCACAGCCGAGCTTCACCGGAAGTATGGCGCCAACCTAGATGTGGACGTGGCCTACCAGTGGTTATACTACCTTTTTGAAGAGGATGACTCTGAGATCAGGAGGATAGCCGAGGACTACTCTTCTGGTAAAATGCTCACCGGCGAGGTGAAGGCGCTCCTGGTCGAAAAACTAAACTCCTTCCTAGAAGCGCACAGGGAGAGAAGGGAGCGTGCGCGTGAACTCGTCCAAGTGTACAAGTACACTGGTGCGCTCGCAAAGGAGATGTGGGCCAACAATCCCTCAGGTTAGCCTTGAACAAGGCGCTGCAGACCCCCGTTTAAACTATGCGATAGGCAGACATGTGTTGTGACACACCCTTTTCCTACACACTTGGACTCGGTGTTCATGAATTGCGACTGGACACCCCAGATTGTTTGGGGTAACGACACTGGTTTTACTCTTGTGTTGAGTCGGGCGGCTTTTACGCGCCTCGACACGCAGCGCTCCTCCAATAAACTGTGTAGTGAACCACACACGGATTCGGCTGAGTAATCGCTGCGCAGACAGCGACAAGAGTAGCTACAAATCGTGGTGAGTACCACTCGACAGCCCAGCTTAGCATTAATTAGTGGGCTGATTAAGGTATACAGCGTAGCCGATCGGCTGCGCCTGGTTGTCGGCGTTGGGTTTACCTGGAGCAATTGTTCTTGCAGGCGGTAAAAGTAGGAGGATGGGTAGGGACAAGTCTTTGCTCACCTATTGTGGAAAGAGCTTTATAGAGATAGTTGTTGGGAGGCTACTTAGGGTGACTGACAGGGTTGTTGTGTGTGTCGGTCAAAAAGATAGGAGGGTGTTCCAAGAGCTGCTACCCAGAGAAGTCCAAGTTTTAAACGACAAGGTGGATTTTGGCACACCGATCTCTGGTGCGCTCACAGGGTTTGAGGCTTTGGATGTGGACTACGCCGCGCTTGTAGGCTGTGATATGCCGCTTATAAAGGAGGGGGTATTGATGCATATAGCGGGCCAAGCTAAGGGGTGTTCGGCGGCCGTGCCCCGATGGCCAAACGGGGAGGTGGAACCCTTACTCGCCGTGTACAGAGTGGGGGAGACACTTGGAGCTGTCCGACAAGCCATACGCGATGGGAAACTCGCTCTAAAAAACATCTTTGAATACTTGGCGGACGTGCGCTATGTTAGCGTCGACAGCTTGAGGGGTGTTGACGCCCAGCTTGAGAGTCTGTGGAATATTAACACGCCGCAGGACTACGCTGCGCTGAAGAAGTGGGAAGCCTCGTTTTGCAGTGGATCCTAACGCTTCTAGGAGTAGGTGGAGTGCGGTGAACTCTGGAGGAAGCTCATTGCCTAGAATATACCCGCTGTCCTCCAATGGACTATTGTGAGGGCTATAGTCGGGTGCCTACGACCCCCATAAAGTGGCAGCTAATTCCACTGTGGGAGTGTTTAACGGGTTATGATTTAGATGTGATTGGGTTTTTCACGGAGCACTGTTGCAGGCTGCTGTGGGCGCCAAACAATGTGGATACTAGGGATTTGTTATTGCGATTGGTTCGGTTATGCCTCATATTAGTTGAATGAGTTTTTCTGTGTCTTGTAGTATGGGGATGCCTCGAATCTCTGTTTTTTGGGTTGTGTTCGTTATTGTACCTGTGATGCACACTATACTCCTTGAGGCGTGTTTTTCGATGAGTTCAGCCGCCTCACCTTCATTCTTTGCGCAGACAACGCACAGGACGTCTCCGCCTGTGAGCTTGGGGTGTACACTGAATCCTTCAACGAAGACGTAGTCGGGTGAAGCATCTCCCATTATGGTGAGCGCCCGCTCTAACCCCCCACCCGCAAGGAAAAGGTGCAGCCCGTTTTGGGCGACGCCCACCACGGGGTTGGCTCCACACATGATAAACCTATCAGTGTCCTTAGCGGGGTCTCGAGGAGCGTAGTCATGCAGGTGCTTTATCACCCCCACCCTTTTACCTCTGGCCACTAGCGCTGATGTGAGACGTTCAATCGTCGTGGTCTTCCCACTACCACTGTAACCCAAGAAGGCAACTATCCTCAAGGCTACCACACTATACTGATAGCACACGCCCACCTAGGAGGTTGACCACCACCTTGCTTCCAGCCTCCATTGTGTGTTTCGGTCCCAAACGGATGAAACCGTCGGCTTTCAACAGGTTGCCCATAAGGTTTGAACCCCACCCAAGAGGGCTCACATGTAGCCCGTCTTCCTCTGCGTGTAGTTTGACGAGGTAGAATGCGTCCAAGTTCCTCGAGTTCTCAACACTTGCGTTGAACGAGCCCACCACACGCTGGCTTAGAGCGTTAGGTTTGCCCCCACTCAACACCGAAAGCAGCGGTACACCCACGATGTGGAAGGAGATGGCGGCGGACACAACATGGGCGGGTAACATCACTACAAATTTCTTTCTACCACCATACTCCACACACACGGCGCCTGTGGGCTTCACTGGCACCGCCCGCAACCCATGGAAGACAACATGTGAGCCGGGGATCGCTGAGAGGGCGTTGGGCGTGTTATCCCACAGGCCAACCGATGTTCCCCCAACCGTGAATAAGAGGTCCACCTTGGTGAGCGCCCGCCCCACCACCCTAGCAATGGCTTCAGGATCGTCGGCCACAACGCCGAAGCGCTTCGGCTCGAAGCCCAAGTGTTTGAGGTAGGAATAGATGAGGTAGGCGTAATTGTTATAGACACCCCCACCACGCTCGGTGGCTTCGAAGTCCACTAACTCGTCGCCTATAGAGAGCACACCCACACGTGGCCCACGGTAAACCTTGACACGCCTGACACCAAAATACACAAGTACGGATAAGGCGCTCGGGGTTATCCTATCCCCCCGCCCAACTATTAAATCCCCCTTTCTAAGGTCTTCCCCACGCCTACTCACATTTTTACCCGCCCTTTGATTCACCTCTATGGATACCTTGTCCGAGTCGACAAACCTTGTCTCCTCCACCCGCACCACTGTGTCCGCTCCAGGGGGTAGAGGAGAGCCAGTTGCCACATAGTAGGCCTCACCTTCACCAAGGGGGTTGACCGCAGTATGCCGGGGGGAGATGCGCCCCCTCACCGCGAACAGTCTGGGTGATCCCTCGTTTGGTAAATCAGCAGCCCGCACAGCGTAGCCGTCCATTGCGGCCACATCGAATCGCGGCACATCCCACTTGGCCACGTAATCCTTCGCGCTGAATCGGCCAAGCGAGTCGGTTGTGAGAGCTGAACCCACATCCGGTGGATCCACGTGTGTGAGAAGCGAATCGAGCGCCGTGGCTATAGGGGTAAGTTTAAGATACCTCTTCTGATCCGATCTAACAGCCACGGTAAATTAATGTCTAAGAGAAATTAAACCTTTACCCATAAATTTTGGTTTCATCAACACACTGGGTTTGCGCGCGCTTTGCTCGCAATATATATGTGGAAAGGCGTGCTCAGCGTTTTGATTTGCACTCCAAGATTCGCAACATAGCTGTGTATTTATCGTATTACACTTTTTACTAGTATTAGGCGTTATTAGGTAAAAGATATTTGTGGAGTAAGATGGATAAACTTTATTATTGCTTGGGTGAGAATATATTCAGAGGCTTAACCAGTAGTGTTATCCTCTTATACGCGTGGTGGGTGGTTGGGATTTGGGTTGGAGTAGCGAGTTGGTGTTTGACGCCCCTGGGCCCACAGAGGCTTTAAGGGTGGGCGGGTACCGTGTTGGTATAGAGCCCGCTGAGATTGTTGATTATGTTGCTGTAGAGGAACCCCTCGAAATAAGGGTATTACACTGGGATTCAGGTCAACTCACGAGAAACAGTGTGGCCGTAACCATGCGGACACCCGGGAACGACTTCGAGTTGGCTGTTGGCTTCCTATATTCGGAGGGTGTTATTCGCTCTGCTAGGGATATTCAAAGCGTCTCATACTGCACCGACCCAGACGAACCACAGAGGTATAACATCGTAAACGTGCAGCTCGCTGAGGGTGTGGGATTCAACCCAGAATCCCTCAGTAGACGTGTTTTCACTTCTTCAGCCTGCGGTGTGTGTGGTACAGCATCATTGGAGCAACTCGAGAAACTGTGCCCCGTGAAACCTGAGGGTAACTTCACTATTAAACAGGAGGTGTTATTTTCTCTACCCTCAAGGTTGAGAGGTGCTCAGCGGTTCTTCCAGAAAACTGGAGGCCTCCACGCAAGCGCACTCATTGATATAGATGGCTCGTTTCTCGCCGTTAGGGAGGATGTTGGGAGACACAACGCGATGGACAAACTCGTGGGCCACCTGCTCCTCGATGGTGGGCTGCCCGCCTCCAACAAAATTGTGCTGGTGAGTGGGAGGGCGGGTTTCGAACTTGTGCAGAAAGCTGTGCTAGCGGGTATACCGATGCTTGTAGCCATTGGGGCGCCGAGCAGCCTAGCAGTGAGGTTGGCTGAAAAGTACAGTGTCACATTAGTGGGCTTCCTTAGGGAAGACAGGTTCAATGTTTACAGCGCGCCTAACAGGATTTGTTAGGGGGCTCTTAAAGCATAAGTGCGTGCTTTATATGTCTTATTCCCCCATTTACATACTAATAGTATACAAATGCAAATTAGAACTAATTCTACATTCCAAAATGTTTAAATCGTTGAATGGTAATTATGGGTCTGGTGTGTCCCATGAACATTAAGGTTAATGGGCGTAACTTGGATGTTTCGGATGGCGCCCCACTGCTTGTTACACTAGAGAGGAGCGGTTTCTATATTCCACATGTGTGCTATAACCCCGCTCTTGGCGCCCTCCAGACCTGTGACCTTTGCTTTGTGGAGGTTGACGGTGAGCTTGTGCGCGCCTGCGCCACACATCCACGCGAGGGCATAGTGGTGAGCACCGAGTCGCCACGGTTGGCCTCTGTTCGCAGGGCTGCGATGGATAGGATTCTCAACAACCACAATCTCTACTGCACAATCTGTGATAACAACAATGGGGACTGTGAACTTCACAACACTGTGGCCAAGATGGGTGTGAAGAGCCAGGACTTTAAGGCTAAGCCCTACCCTGTGGACGCTTCCAACCCATTCTATGTTTACGACCCAAACCAGTGTATCCTCTGCGGTAGGTGTGTCGAAGCGTGTCAAGACTATGTTGTAAACGAGGTGATAAGAATTGATTGGTCGCTCAACCCCCCTAGGGTGGTCTGGGATAACAATTCACCCATAGGCCAGTCATCATGTGTTTCGTGCGGCACGTGTGTCACAGTGTGCCCGGTGGACGCCCTAATGGAGAAGAGTATGCTTGGGGAGGCTGGCCTGTTCACGAAGATTAGGCCAGAGACGCGTAGCAAACTTGTGGGCGCACTCAAACGCTCTGAGACCGATATAAGCTTCTATATGCTCACGGCCGACGTGGAGGCCGAGCTCAGGGGGACGCAGATAAAGAAGACCAAGACTGTGTGCCCCTTCTGCGGGGTGGGCTGCTCGTTTGAAGTGTGGACCAAGGGTCGTAAGATTCTAAAGGTTGAACCCAAACCCGAGAGCCCGGCTAACGGTGTGGCAACGTGTATTAAAGGCAAGTTTGGCTGGGACTTTATCAATAGCCCTGAGAGGCTCACAAAGCCGCTTATAAGGGAGGGGGACCGCTTCCGTGAGGCAAGCTGGGATGAGGCGATATCACTGATAGCCCAAAGGTTTTCGGAGATAAAACAGAAGTATGGATCCGACGCCATAGGTGTGATAGCCACGTGCACCGGGTCAAACGAGGAGGCCTACTTGGCGCAGAAGTTCGCGCGCGCCGTGATAGGCACAAACAACGTTGACAACTGTGCGCGCTACTGCCAGGCACCCGCAACCACGGGTCTTTTTAGAACAGTTGGCATAGGCGGCGATTCGGGTACGATGGCCGATACCGCTGAGGCCGACCTAGTTATCACCTTTGGGTCGAACACCGCTGAGGCGCATCCCGTGTGGGCCGGCAAGCTTAAGAGGGCGAAGAAGCTGAGGGGTCAGAAACTCATAGTTGTGGATGTGAAACCCCATGAGATGGCCGACTGGGCTGACCTGTTTATTTCACCCCATCCGGGCACGGATCTGGTGCTCGTCAACGCGATCGCCAGATACATCGTGGATCAGGGCTGGGAGGACAAGGAATTCATAGAGAAGAGAACGGTGAACTTCGAGGACTACCGCAAAGCGCTTGAACCCTTTACACTGGATTACGCGGAGCGCGTCACGGGTGTGCCTAGGGACCTCATCATTAAGGCTGCCACCATGATACACCAAGCAAAGAAGGTGTGCGCCATCTTCGCGATGGGCATCACCCAACACCAGAACGGGAGCGAAACAACAACAGCGATCTCAGACCTACTCCTACTCACAGGTAACTATGGTAGGCCCGGAACGGGTGCCTACCCTGCACGCGGCCACGCGAACGTCCAAGGGGCGAGCGACTTCGGAGCCCTACCCCCCTATCTGCCAGGCTACGAGAAGGTGGCCGATCAAAAAATCAGGGAGAAATATGAGAAGGCGTGGGGTGTGAAGCTACCCACGACACCTGGGCTCACAAGCACGGAGATGGTGGACGCAATACTCGACGGTAGACTCAGAGCGATGTATATTATTGGGGAAGACAAGGTGTTAGCGGACTCAAACCAGAGGAAGGTGGCCGAAGCACTATCCAAAATCGATTTCCTAGTGGTTCAAGAGCTCTTCTTAACTAGGACGGCACAGTTTGCCGACGTTGTTCTACCCGCGGCCGCAAGCCTTGAGAAGGAGGGCACATATGTTAACACTGAAAGAAGGATTCAGCGTATCTACAAGGCGTTCGACCCTCCAGGCGAGGCCAAGGCTGACTGGGAGATAATCCAGATGATTGCGAACAAGATGGGTGCTGGCTGGGTTTACACCCATCCGAAGGAGATAATGGATGAGGTGGCTGGGGTCGCCGAGTACTTTGCTGGTGTTAGCTACGATAAGCTTGAGGGCTTCAGAAGCCTGCTATGGCCGGTGAGAAAGGATGGTAGGGACACACCGCTTCTCTACACCGAGAGGTTCGAGTTCCCCGACGGTAAAGCGCGCTTCTATGTGCCAAAGTGGATTGAGCCACTCGGCTCAACCGCACAGTATGACATGTACCTGGACAATGGGCGTATCCTAGAACACTTCCATTGGGGTAACCTCACCTGGCGTAGTAAGGGGATAAGGGAGCTTGTGCCCGAAGTGTATATTGAGATATCCCCCGAGGCAGCGCAGCGTAAGGGTTTGAAGACAGGTGACAAGGTTGTTGTGAAATCCAGGGTTGGTAGGGCTGTTGCAAGTGTGCTTGTCTCTGAGCGTGTTTCCTCCAATAGGTTGTACATGGGTCTACACGGGCAGGGAGAGGACGCTGTGAACCAGCTTGCGGGGGACGAAAGGGATCCCACGTCGAAGACCCCCGCGTACAAGGAGATACCTGTGGGTTTGGAGAAGCTTGAAGGTGAGTATGAGCGTAGGGCTCCACTACCCGTATCAAACTATAGGAACCATGTGAAGGCTAGGGTGTCCCAGGTAGGTGTGAGGGTTGAAGAGAAGTGGAAGAAGGCTGACTACGCCCAGGTGAGCGGGTGAACCACGTGGCCAAACCCACTACTAGGATTGAAAGAAAAACAGAGGAGGCAACACTCGACCTCGACAGTCTAGTCAAACAGTTTATGGCAAGGCAGGAGGCCTTCAACGAGTTCATGGACGTGATCCAACTACTCCACGAGCGGGGCATACTCACCGCACTCAAAGCCGCACTCCTGCGCTACGAGGAGGTGCTCAGCGTAGTAGCGGAGTGGTTGAACTCGATGGGCGCCCAGAGCCCCACAAACCTACTAGAGCTAGTAAACATTCTCTCGAAAGCGGACGTCCGCGGCCTGAGCACACTTATATCTGCAGCTTCAAAGGGGGCGGGTGCCAAAGCGGCTGAGCACCCACCCACTCTCGAGGAACTCATGAAGAGTTTGGAGGACGAGGATGTTAAAAGAGGGCTATGGGTGGTTGTACACATTCTGAGTGAGATAGGTCAACTAGCCAGGGCTGACCTAACACTGACGAAGTGAACACAGCTTACTCCAACGGCCCAGGTGTGCGTGGAACACCCGGGCAAAACCGAACCCACAAAATATGTCGATGAATTGAACGATTGCTGGTAGACTGCCCCCTCCTAAAGTTATTTCTATAGTGAAAGTGTTAACTTATGGCGCGATGTTGAGACAATTCCCACTATTTACACCACGAAAAGTTTAAGAATTGTGTGGTGGTCATATCCAAATCATGAAAAAAAGTATTAGTTTAGCTGACCTGCCGAAAGGTGGGCCATATTCTCACGCGGTGGTTTTGGACAACCTCGTGTTTGTTTCTGGGCAGACAGGGCAGGTGCCTGGCAGGGAGACCGGGTTTGAAGAACAGTTCAATAATGTTATGGCCAAAATAAAGAAGATACTTGAGGAGGCTGGGTCGTCCTTCGATAAGGTGCTTAAAGTCTCGGTTTATTTGGCGAACCGCTCGGATTTCCAGAAGATGAACGAGTTGTTTGGTAGGTACTTTGGTAGAGAGCCACCTGCGAGAACAACCGTTATCGCGGGTTTCGTGGATCCCAGCATACTTGTAGAGGTGGACGTGATAGCTTCAAAGTGAGTTGTTCCACATGGATTTTGCCAGCGCAATATCACTACCCTTCGAAACCCCCTTCTTTGTTATAGACCTGGATCAGGTTGAAAGGAACATCTCGAAGGCTCAGAGCATAGCTAGTAGGGGTGGTAAGGTGCTGAGGCCTCATTCCAAGACCCATAAGATCCCCGAGCTTTCAAGGCTACAGGTCTCCGCCGGAGCAAGAGGAGTTTGCGTGCAGAAGGCATCGGAGGCAGAGGTGATGTATAGGGGTGGCGTGCAGAATATACTCCTGAGTAACGAGATACTTGGCAGAAAGTTTGAGAGGGCCGCTAACCTAATCAGGGAGGGTTGCGATCTAACCGTAGCGGTGGATAACCTGGAAGCCGCGAGGCAGTATTCAAACATATGTAACCATAACGGGATTAGAGGGCAGGTTGTTATAGATGTGAATATAGGGATGAATAGGTGCGGTATCCCCCCGCCTGCCTTTAATAGTTTTTGCGACGCTGTGAGGGGAATGCCGTCACTAGAACTCGTGGGGCTTATGGCGTACGATGGCCACGTTGCACTCCCAGATATTGGGAAAAGAAGGGAAATGGTTGGCGCAGAGGAGAAGATCATAGAACCCATGGTAAAATATCTGCACACAATCGGCATTGAAAACCCAGTTATCTCTGTGGGGGGGACTCCCACTTTTGAAATATGGGCTGAATCCGAAGTGGTAAACGAGCTCCAGCCTGGAACATATATTTACTATGATATGCACTGCAATGCGATGAATCTGTGCACTATTAGTGAGATAGCCATTGGCGTGGTTGCGACGGTGATCAGTGAGAGTGTTGGTGAAAGGTTTGTGCTCGATGCGGGCTACAAATCCATATCACTGGATCAGGGAGTGTACCCAGGGGTGTTTGATGCTGGTGGCGAGCGTTACGATGTTTTATCAATGTCAGAGGAGCACACCGTTGTCAAACCCACCGACCATAAGAAAAGGCTTGGTGAGAAGTTCATCATGCTTCCCTACCACGCGTGTACGACGACCGATCTATGGGATCGGGCCTACGTGGTCTCAAGGGGGGCGAAACCAAGAAGCATAATTATAGAGGCTAGGGGTAAACGCGAATAGCCGTTGGCCAAGTATTCAGAGAGTTGGGTGTTTGGTTAGCTTCCAACTACTCTTGACAGATCTGTCCACCATCGACCACCAATTCTGTTCCAGTAATAAATGACGCCTCATCTGAGGCTAGAAACACGAATGCTGAAGCCACATCGTCGGGTTTACCCAGTCTTCCAAGCGGTATCTTTTTGACATAGTTTTGAATCATTTCGTCAGGGAGTCCACCTTCCTTCTGTATGTCGGTGAGTATAAACCCTGGACAGACAGAAACCGCCCTGATACCGTATTTACCAAGTTCGAGAGCAAGGGTTTTTGTTAGTAGGATTATCCCCGCCTTTGATGCGTTATAGTGTGCAAGGCCTTCCTCCGCAAGTATTCCGTTTGTCGATGACATATTTATTATTACTCCCTTCCTATTCTTTTTCATGAGGGGGATAACAGCCTTGCACATGTTGAAGACTCCCGTCAAATTTACATCAATAGTTTTCGCCCACACATCATAAGTCAATTCCTCAATTCTTCTGAAAATGGCGATTCCAGCATTATTCACAAGAACATCGATTCTATCAGAACCGAAAAATTCGCAGGCTTGAGCGATAAACCTCTCAACTTCGTCAGGCTTCGACACGTCACACCTCACAACCAAGAAGTTTTTATTTTGATCGAGAGATCTATTAGCCGCACTGATCCTCTCCTCATTTATGTCGCAACCAAATACACGCGCCCCTTCTTCTATAAATTTCCTCGCTATGCTGTAGCCTATACCCCTCGCACAGCCCGTCACAATCGCGTTTTTTCCTTCCAACCTCATTGACATGTGGTTAGCCCAACCTCATTAACATGTGGTAAGCCTAAAACAAAAACTTTATGGCCGCTGACCACAAAAGACACACAACGCTTCAGCATAAGAACTAAAATACACATCCATTAACACACCACTTATTACAACTATAATAACTATTATTACATAACTATAACCCATATTTTCCGAGATAGAATAAGAAATTTTCTATTGTGTTTACTTCATTATCACCACAATGATAACAAAAAATTAATATATATGCGTACTTTAAATCCAATGTGGAAAGTCAGAATGCAAAATTAGCACAAAGTTCTATTGGACTATTGGGGTTAGTAATGATTTCTATGGCAGGCGTTCTACCGATTATTGGACCAATGGAAGTGGCCGCGTTCATTGGATCCGCTGGGCCAGCCGCAATATGGCCGGTTATCGTTGGATTTGTCCTGTTTCTCGTTGTTTCTCTACCCATACTCGAATACACAAAGATTACCCCATTCGCGGGGGGCTACTATGGTCTTGCAGAGCTTGGGTTTGGGAAGGCGGCGGGGAAATACACAGCTATAACCAACTATGTGTTCTATCTGCTCTGGCAAACCACGAATGGTTTTGCTATGCCAGCCATACTTATGAATACCCTTTATCTCCTCTACGGTATAGTTCTACCCATCTGGGCCTGGCTTCTCCTTGCTCTACTTGTTCTGGTCGTAACCAACGCGTCTGCGGCAATCCACGTCAAACATCTGTCGAGAATTTTAATAGTAATAACGGTAATAACACTACTAATTGTTGTTTCCTATACTCTCTACGTCATAGCGAGGAGTCCCTATAATAGTCTCTATTATCTTAATCCAGCAAATTCGTACTCTGGTTTTACGGGAATCGCCCTTGGCACAGCGATTTACGGCTTCTTTCTCTACGTGGGATATGGTACCACGTTGTTTTACTCTGAAGAAGCCAAACAAGGGAGGAAAGACGTTTGGAGGTCGGTTTATCTCAGCCTTGGTATATCGGCAATAGCTATAGCTCTCGCCGCATATTCAGAGGTTATATCTGTGCCACTTAGTGACCTCTCTACGGTGGCAAACTCCACACTACCACAAATGGTCACATGGATACACTATTTACCCGCTTCTGCCCTCCTCGGACTGAATGTTTTAGTTGTGATCATCTCTATGGTGTCGTTCAGTGCTGGTGGGGGTGCGCAAAGCCGCCTTCTCTGGTCGATGGCGAGAGACAACTTTATAAACGTCAAATGGCTTGGGAAACTCAATAAAAATAGGGTGCCAATCAACGCGATACTACTACAATTCTTCGTATCTCTCGCTATTATCCTCACAGTAGCAGGATTACTGGTTCACTTCTACGGCTACAATATAGACACGGTTACAACAGCGTGGTTCTTGGGTGGTTCAGCAGGAACCATTATTTGGTACTTCCACCACTTCATCCCAGAATTCGGTCTATATTCCTATCTCAGGAAACATAAGGAGGTAAACTATTCGGCTTTCAGAAGACTAGTTATCGGGCTTATAATACCCCTCTTGGGCACAGCGCTTTTCATATACACGTTCTATGATGGGATAATTTCCGACCTCGTCGAACCTTATTTCGCGTTTGTGATAGCCGACGCAGTTATACTCGTAGCACTCCTCCTATTCGTTTACTATAAGGCTAGAAAGAACGCGCTAGGAGAAAGCGTGGTCAACTATATGGCGGCAGAGCTCGGTAAAGAAAAAACAAATTAAGTATTGTGAATACGAAATTCAATTTTTTGTATATGTATTTTTGATGCGAAAGTAGTGATGGGGGTAGGGGCCAAAACATAGTATGGGGATGAACCCTTGGGGTTTGATATACATGTGTTGTTGTGCACGCAGAATAAGCTCGTACACCTGTCGCATATGGGTGACTTGGGGGCCTTTGTATAGCTGTTCTGGTTGGGTCGTGAAAAAATGGTTATGTGTAAGGTTTACGCGTGCTGTCTTCCATGTGTTATGGATTCGGTTAACCCCGATCCCCCCTACTCTCCGCTAAGGGACCGTTTGGAGGGTAATCCCACCTCTGAAATACTGGTGCTAGCTGGTTTTACACACTATTCTAATCCTTAGTAACCCATATAACATTCGGCTGGAGAGCAGTGGTATGCCCACTTCCAGACGATTCGCGGATTTTGGTAAGGGTCTACCCTACTACTGTATGGATCATGTCCCCGATGGGGGGATGTGTCTCTCGGTTTTCCTTGTTTTATGGAAGGATGCGAAGTGGAATGTGCTTATGGGCAAAGTGAACCCCGCTTACACAGAGTGGGAGCACATTGGGGCGCTCGACAAGTCGAGGCTTGAGAGGCTCAGCGCTAGGTGGATGCTTCCCTCAAGCCACTTCATACTTTACGAGTCACCTGAGGATGCTGCAAAGCGGGTGCTCAAAGAACAGCTTGGGTTGGATGGTGTGGCCCTCGACGGACCCCACGTATACACAGAGGTCTACGACATCGAGAGGGCTAACATCAAGAACCACTGGGACCTAGAATTCGTGTTTCTAGGCGAGTTGGATAGGGAGCCAGCGCCCCACCCAGCGTGGTTGGAGCTCAAGTTCATGAATATGGACACAATGCGCACGGATGAATTTGCGAGGAACCATCAGGACATCCTTAGACACGTAGGGCTTTATAGGAGGGAGTAGGGCACCCGGGGCGTCCAGATTCCCCATTTATAGGTCTATTAATACACACTAGACCAAAGAAGTTGGCTTCCGGTGTGGGGTTTGGTTTCGGTGGGGGATGGCCACTCCTCCAAGCCAAAAGTGTTGGGTAGTGCTCCAAGCGCTCCAAATATCCTAGTAGCCTGTGAACTTTTCCACCTTGACCTGTTGGGGGCTAAGCGAGAGTTTCTCCGCTAGTTGCTGTGATAGGTCCTCGACCATGGCGGGGGGACCAGCTATATAGTATACCGATTCTTTGGGGTGGGTGAGGCTACGCACGTATTCAGCGTCGATCCTACCCACACGGTAATTTTGAGCTTCGCTTGGTCGGGTAAGTGTATAATGCGCCTTAAAGTTTTGGTGCTTTGCGCTAAGCTCGTCGAACTCCTGTTTGAACACTAGGTTCTCAGCGGTTTTAGCCGAATACAGTAGGGTGATACGTTTTCTACTCCCAATTTTGAGCTCGGTGTGTATGATGCTTCGGAATGGGGTTATACCCATGCCTCCAGCCACTAGGACGACCTCTACGTCTTTGCTTAGAGGTTCGAGTGTGAATGAGCCGAACGGCCCAACTATTTTGGCCCTGTCGCCGGGTTTGAGTGTGTTAAGTGTGTGTTTGAAGGGTGAATCGTTTGGCTCAATTGTGGTTGTCACACTGATGTACTCACCTCTGTTTGTTGCTGGGGAAGATATTGAGAAATCCCTCCTATTACCACGCGGGTCACCCGCTACACCTTCGAGTTCAAGTCTCAAGTACTGTCCCGCGGTGAAGCTGAAGCCCGAGCCAGAGGCATCGAAGGTGAACGTTTTGATTGTGGAGGTATGGGTTTCTACACTTATCAATCTGAGTTCGTATTCTGCGTGGGTTCGCACCAAGATTATTCAGCATTTAATGATGGTCAAAATGTTTATATTTTACGGTGTGCTCAATTCGTCATGGCTCAGAGAAAGGTTTGCAGCGAAAAGGATTTACAGGAGGGAAGGCTTAAGGCTTTCAACGTTGGCGGTAGAGACATAGTGCTATTCCGTAAAAATGGGAAAATTTATGCCTTCGATAGGTGGTGCACACACGAGCAAGGTGACCTTGCCGCTGGTAGTGTAGAGGATGATGTGATAACCTGCCCCGACCATGGCTCACAGTTCGACTTAGAGAAGAATGGGCTCAACGTGCTTGGCCCAGACGGTGAAGACGCAGGTAGTGTGCCCGACCTACCCGTGTTCAAGGTGAGTGTGGTCAACGGAGAAGTTTACGTGGATCTCTAAACGGTGCCACATATTTGGAAACTAAGGAGAGGATACTTGGCCTTCTTCTAGGTGGGGGGAAGACCGCCCTCTCCCTCGCGAAGGAGTTGGGTATTAGGGAGAGCGCTGTTAGGGCTCACCTTGAATCTCTGAGGGGGGAGGGGGCCGTCACATCGGTTTTTGAGAGGCTCGGTAGGGGTAGACCCAAAAAGGTGTACGCTTTAACAGAGAAGGGTTTGGAGCGCTTCCCCAGAAGGTATGATGAGGTTTTGGAGCTACTTTTGCGCGAAATTGAGCGCGAAGACCCTGAGAAGGCTACACAATATATGAGGAGTGTTGCGAAGCTACTAGCCCAAACAACCCTAGCAGGACGAATACCACCACTAAGTGTGCAGGAGGCGGCCACTCTACTCGACAGCCTAGGCTTCCACACAACCTACAGTGTAACAGACGGGCAAGCCGCAATCTCTAGTGCAAACTGCATCTTGCGGAGAGTCGCCCTAAAACACCCCGCACTTGTTTGCACAGGGCTACACACATGGCTAATCGAAGATTTAACGGGTAGAACGGGTGTCAAACTTGGTAGGTGTATGGCGTATGGGGACGAAGTGTGCGTCCACATCATCCCCCCAACCAGCGAGGCGCCTAGGCAGACTGTGGGTGTACCTTAGGGTAGGTCACCGTTTTACCGCTTACCACCGCGAACCCTGTGAGTGTGTGAACCCTCCTCCCTTTTTTGCCAATAAGATGGGTAACACGCACACCCCTCACATATAGGGCGTCGGCTATGAGTGAGCGGTGGCACCTCCATGGCACAGCCTCGGCGCACATTAGGGCCACACCCCCATTCAGTGAGCCAACCAACTCAAGCAATCTATCCAGGCATGCATCAAACTCTTCGGTGAGCATGTAATCCGCGTAACCCCTGAACGAGGCGTTCACCCACGCACCATTGGGCGAATCCTTCCTGGGCCTACGCAGTCCTCCAAGGCATGGGAAGTGGGCGTACCCTATGCCAACAGCTCTCAGGGAGGAGGGTAGACTCTCCTTGTTGAATTGTGGATTAGCCCTAGAGCGGGGTACGGTGCGCACATCCACAACCAGCCTCACACTGTTCGACGCGAGAATATCGGTGAACTCCATGATGGATAGTGTCGAGTGGCCCACAGTGTATATTTCGAAGCCCACACCCAATATGCACACACAACCGCTTAAAGCTTTGTCTAAGGCCCTATTATTAGGCGCTAAGGAGCTCTACACATAGGGTGGGTGCCACGGTGTTAGCCCGATAAAATGGGTTGTTGGTGTTTTGCACCACAAATTCAGCCGTAAATTGGATCTGGGCTTCTATGTTAGAGGTGTGCGCACACCCCACATCAGAAATCCTCAGAGTGATAAGCCCACCCATCAAAACCTGTTTGGCGAGCCTTAAACCCACCATACAACCTAAAATTTTGGGGGAAATCGCAATGTGGGTCAGTGTTCTTAATAGGTAGGAAAGGGGTTGTTAAACTCATGTGCGCTTTGGTCAGGGTTTGCAGACTGGATGAGTTGGATTTTGACTCGCCATACCACTTTGAGCGTGACGGCAGAGAGTACATGCTTATTAGGAAACCCGACGGCGTGTATGCCCTCGACGGTATATGCACCCATGAATACGCCGAGCTTTGGCGGGGATTTGTGTCGGATGAGTTAATCACATGTCCGCTACACCTTTCACAATTCAACATTAAGACTGGTGAAGTGGTCACCCCACCAGCTGAGCAACCGTTAAGAGTCTACACGGTTCAAATCAGAGAAGGGGAGGTATGGGTCGACCTAGACTGACCCGCTGCTAGAGGGTTACGATCCATATCCCCCACTCGGGTAAAGGGGGTCACCCGCACCACTCACGGATCATCACGGGGCTCGTCCGCCTGATCCCAGCGTAGCCCTTGTTGGGTGCGAACTAGTAGCCCACGCTGGGTTGTCTAATAACCCACCACCACGCGGGGTGCCATGTGTTCATGTGCGCTCAAGTGTAGCCCCCACCCCCAATAATACCCGCCCACCGTGTTTCACAAAAATATTATCGTAGCTTTTTCAAACCCCACACTATGGGCCGAGTTCTGGGTTGGGCTGACTATGGCTGCAACGCGGTGGGTGGGCTAGTGGTCTAGAAAGGCGCTGACCGCAACTAGAAACACAAAGATGGACATGTACACGATTGAAGCCCTGAAGAGTGAGTGGTAGGAGGTGGGATCCGCCTCCAAGCATCGGCGCAGGGTGTACGCCGCGTAAGAAACGTCTAGCATAATAATTATGGGTTGGTATAGACCCCATATGGGGGTCGCGTAACTTAGGAGGAGTGTTGGCGCTATTAGCGCAGAGTTAAACACGCTTATACCCACCCCCACAGTCCTTGTGTTGGCGACCGCTGGTAAGACTGGGATGCGCGCTCTTAGGTAGTCCTCCTTATAATAATAAGCGAGAGACCAGAAGTGGCCTGGTTGCCATAGGAAAACTGTGGCGAATATTAGGAGTGGAGTCACCCACGAATTGTTGGAGGCCGCAGCCCAGCCTCCGATGGCTGGTAGCGCCCCTGGTATGCTTCCCACGTACACCGCGTGTGGGGTTCGCCGCTTAAGCATTGTGTAAACGTATGAGTATAGGAAGGCGCCCAAACACATTATGATGCCGGTGAGAGGGTTAAACATGTATGAGGCTACGATTGTGGAGCACACCACGAGTGCCACCCCAAACCCTAGGACGTGTTGGGGGTTTGCTTCCCTGCGAGCAAGGAGCCTACGGGAAGTCCTCCGCATAACCGCGTCTAGGGAGGCGTCCAAATAGTTGTTCAACATCGCTGAACCCCCAAGCGCGGC
>JAVZKQ010000032.1:0-24752 GCA_038884175.1 Thermoprotei archaeon
CTCCACATTGGGCTGAAGCCCACCGGTTGTGCCAACCCTAATCAACACCTTTGCGCCCACCCTTAAGAGTTCTTCCACCGTGATTAACATGGCTGGGACGCCTATCCCCGAGCTCACTATGGAGACAGGTAAGTCCTTATAGCGACCACTAACAGTCACAAACTGCCTATTCTCGGACACCCTAACCGGGTTGGATAGGTGTGTTGCCATGAGCTCAACCCTTTTAGGATCACCCGGAATGAGAACGTGTTCCGCTATGTCGCCCTTACCAACCATCAGATGAGGTTGTAACACATCCTTATTTGAAGCCATGGTGTACATCATGTAAGCTAAGATTTAATACTTATCGTGAGTGTCAGAGTTGGGCTGGTCTGTGATGCACACATAGGGAGATTCACTACGCTTAGGAGTCGTTTTCACCTGTTCCACCACGAATTCATAGGAGTAGGCCCCTGAACGCCTTCTCCGCCCACACACACTAAGCCTTTTAGATTCAAAGAGTGGACAGTCTAATACCAAGCTTTCATACTCTCCACCCTCACCAATCACGCTGATCCCATACTTCTGGTTGAGTCTTTGGAGCTCTAGGAGGTCTTCTGGTCGAATGACTCTCCCCACCCACGCCTCGTTGAACCCGAGTGCGTAGACCCCTGAGAACATGAATTTAAAGCCGTGTTCCAAGTAGGCTTTAAACAGTGTATCGGGTTTTTTGTGCCAGAGAGGTGAAAAGCACTTTATCCCAGCGGCCTCACAGGCAGCGTCAAACCTAACACGTTGGTACTCGCTCCACACACCACCGGTCACCAAAGCCTTAAAACCGTACGCCCTGCTAAGCCTGAGTAGACCGTGGGAAAACTCCTGTACCTCTACCTCCTTCACACCACTCACACTCAGGCTTGCTAGGGGGAGGCCGGCGCACTCGGCCTGCTTCTCAACCACATGTAAATTGACTGTATGAAACATGTACGAATCTACTGTTGCAGGAAGAATCCTTACTAGGAGCACAGGTTCCCATCCCTGGATTACCATATAGAAGGCCGCAAAAAGGGAGTCCTTACCCCCACTAACTAGGGCGGCGAATTTCATCTCGCTAACCTTTTAGTGTTATGCCCAACACTATACGTTATGGGTGTGCTCCTAAAAGAGGTTTACGCAGCTTACGACCCGGATACGGGGAGGGAGAGGAGGAACACAAATATCTATGTCGAGGAGGGTGTAATACGTGGGGTGGGCGAGCGTTTGGGTGAACATTGGAAATCCGATTTTGTGGTTGACTGTAAAAGAAAGATTGTTATACCAGGCTTCGCTAATGCCCACACCCACCTAGCCATGAGTCTGTTTCGGGGCTACGCCGACGAACTATCGCTGCAAGACTGGTTGAACACAAAAATATGGCCAGCTGAACAACGCCTGAATCAACGCGTAGTGCACGCCGCAGCGCTGCTATCTGGGCTGGAGCTGCTACACTCGGGGGTGACCGCTGTGGGTGACATGTACTTCTTCGAAGACAGTGTAGCCTCTGCTGTGACGTCGCTTGGCATAAGGATACTGGCCGCACCGCCTGTTTTCTCAAATGGGTTTATGGGCTCCAACCTAAGCGAAGCCGTTAAGACCACTGAGAGTATTGGTGAGAGCGCATTGTTAAAGTGGGCTCTAGGCCCACACTCTTTATACGCTTGTGATCGTGAAACACTTGAAAGAATAAGGGATCTAGCAGATCAAAAGTCGCTTAGGGTTCACATACATATTGGGGAATCTAGACTCTCGCAGATCACCGCTGAGAGGAGCTACTCAAAGAGGGAATGGGAGGTGCTCGAGGAGCTTGGACTAGTGACACACAGGCTTATAGCAGCACACTCCGTGTGGGTTACTAAGAGGGAGATCGAACTCGCTGCGAAGGGGGGTGCCAACGTGGTCTTCTGCCCGGTGTCCAACGCGAAACTCGCCGAGGGTGGGGTAGCCCCAATCCCCGAGATGCTTGGTGCGGGGGTTAACGTTTGTTTTGGGACAGATGGACCAGCTAGCAACAACTCGCTGAGTGTGCACGAGACAATAAAGTTTGGTTCACTAATAATCAAAAACCATCGCTGGGATCCAACAGCGCTTGATGCTGCTACCTCCCTTAAAATGGCCACAACCAACGGCTATAGGGCGCTTGGGTTCCCAACACCAGGGCTCATTGCGGGGGCGGCCGCAGACCTCATCACAATACCCCTAAGCCCGAGCCTTTACGGCCACCCGAAGGCACCTCTCCCCAGCTTGGTGGTGTACTCAAGCATAAGTGTGGCGGATGTGATTGTGAACGGCGAGCCCGTTATGCTCGACTCCCAGGCAGTAAAGCTCGACGAGCATAAAATAATAGACGAATTTGAAGGAGCAGTCTCAGACATGGATTCATGATGGCTCAACTTCTAAGAAGGTCTTCCGATGCCGCTTTCAAGTTGTTGACCTCAGACTGGTCCACCGCCTCAATGTACACACGTATGAGCGGCTCTGTGCCAGAAGGCCTAAGAAGTATCCATGAACCCGAGTCAAAGTGGAGCTTCAAGCCGTCTATAGTAACCTTACGCGTAACCTTCATCCCAGCGAAAATATCTGGTGGGTTCGCTCTAAGCGCCTCAATTTTGGATCTAGCCTCCTCTTTTAGAGGTAAATTGAACTGGAGGTAATGGTTGAACCCATATTTGGCGGCTACACGCTCCCAGGCCTCGCGGAGTGAGCCCCCCATTCTACCAATCGCCTCACACAAGAGGGCACCACTCATTATCCCATCCTTCTCGGGCACAGACCAGCCGAAACCCAAACCACCACTCTCTTCAGCCCCCAAAACAGCGCCGCTCATCAACTCTTTGGCAATATACTTGAATCCCACGGGTGTCTCCACAACCTCGACTCCATAAGCCGAACACAGCCTATCTAAGGCGCTCGTCGTGGAAACCGAGCGTGCCACCCGACCCCTAATATTCTTAACACCCAAAAGGTACTCAGCGATGATGAGTACAAGCTTGTTAGAGGGATAGAAATTACCTCTATCATCCACAGCCGCAAACCTGTCGGCGTCACCGTCATTCGCTACACCCATATCCGCACCGCTTTTGACAACGAATTGTGCGAGTTGCCTTGTGTTGGCCTCGTTAGGCTCGGGGCTTAACCCACCAAATTCGGGGTCTGGTGAACCGTGTATCTCAGTAACACTAGCCCCTCTACGCTTCAATAGCTCAGCCAAATAGCCAAAACCCGCCCCATACAGCGGGTCGACCACTAGTCGCATACCTCCCGCCAGGCTCAAATCAACTTTGCTCTCTACGAATTCAAAATACCTCTCCCTAGGATCAAAAGGGGTAGCAGAACCACTTATGCCGTTAATGCCGTGATCGGGCAAGCGTTTCTCTATTTCAACCGTGATCTCGGGGAAAGCTGGGCCTCCATAGCTGGGAATAAATTTGAAGCCGTTATAGATGGGTGGGTTATGGCTTGCGGTAATCTGCACCGCAGCTAAAGCACCCCTATCCACAACGCTGAAGGCGACAACAGGCGTGGGGGTTGGCCTACTAGTCATAAAAACCTCGAATCCAAGGCCGCTAAGCAAATCCGCCGCGCTACCCGCAAAAACAGACGAGTTACGCCGGGTGTCGTAGCCCACGAGCACACTGCCCTGTAACCCCTTATCCTTGAGGTAGGAACCAACAGCCCAACTCAATCTACGCACGTTTTCGACATTAAAGTCAGCGTCCATCCTACTCCTCCAGCCATCGGTCCCAAACCTGATTTTAGATGTAAACATATTTTACCATAAACGCACGATGTAATTTAACACTTTCTTTAACGAATACGTGTGGATGGGAGGTGATATATTAATACGGTTACCCAGTAATGTGTTCATGTGTTGAGGTGGGTGTCAAGCTTGGCGTGTTTGTTTACGTAGCCTATCGAGTTCCTCATGGCCTCTTGTAGTTAGCTCTACAAAGGGTATCCCACCCCTTCTTTTCCTCTTGATAAAGCCCAACCTGACAAGTTTAGATGCGACCTCGACCGAGTGCGCCTTCAACCCGAGAGCCTGAATAAATGTGGTCTCCTCAACAGTAGTGTACTTTTCCACGTAGTTGAAGGCCGCCAATACGGCATCGACCTCCTCCTTTGTAAAGATGGTTGGCAAATAGGGTTTTTCCGCTATGTCTTCAACCTCTATAGGCGGTGCGAACGCCCTAATCAATTTTTCAACCTCCTCCTCGCTAAGCCTACGCGGCGCCGCCTTCCTACTAAAAGGACTCAACGAGCCACCCTTGGTCAACATATAGCAGGCGTTGTCGTCGACGAGTGGTCCACGCGTGTTGACCTCCCCCACAATCCTTTTGAAATCATCATCGGCACCCATGTAGACGAGTACACTAAAACCCTTCAGCGCCTCCGGTTTAACCGCACCCTTAGGAACCATAAATATGCAGTTCTTCACCAAGCGCAAATCATTTAAAATATGCGTTGCCGCTTTGCTATTAAAGCTTGATAGGTCCACTATGATGGTTTCACCGCGCTTAGCCAAGCTACCGGCGAGTGTGTACTCTACAAAACACCTTGTCTGTGCTGATTCAATCTGTGAAAGGTCGACGACTAGGTGGGGGGGTTTATCCGTTGGGTGGTCTTTTACAACACCCCTCCACACGCCCTCCATTTTCAAACTCTCGTAAAAGGCGTAGAGCTCGTCGTGTACATGGGATGAAAGCTCGTGTGACTGGGTTTCAGCCTCTAAAATATCACTTAACAGGAATGGGTTTAGAGGCTGCCCCTCCCTCCTCGCTTTTGACATGATGGCAGCGAGTATTAGGGCTGATTGCGTACTAAGGTTAAAGCAGACCTCTGCGATATCGGCTAAAAAGCCTCCATCCATATCCCTAAACAGGTTGAAACCGAAGTTATACCCAAAGCGGGCAACCCCTATATGAGGCCAAACACGCTCCGGTAGGGCTTCTAAAGCCGCTATCACATGGGGTTTCAGCGGTGTAAGCAAAACGAAGCTATCGGTAAGATCCACTGCCTTTGAAACCGCAGCAGCGTAGTCCCCATCACCAAAGACTACTACCACTGGGAAAACGTGTTCAAGTTTTGTCGTGTCACCCGTTATAAGCGATTCGTCTATATTTGAATCTGGGACAACCCTATACCCTTTGACGCTTAGAAGTGAGACCAAGCTTCTCACAGCAAACGAGAGTTTCTGTTTGACCGCCTTATCTGTGATTGCCTGAGTGTACACCACGATCTTATACGCTTGAATACCGGTGTTGGGCATCTTGGTTAAGACCGCTGTAACCCCGACACCTAGCTCTTCACCCATTGTTACTGCGTACCTCACATCGTTTTCTGGTGCGTCAGTATAGAACGACGAAGCTAAGCTTTTACGCAGGCGGAGTATGGGCACCTTGATGGGTATGTATGTCCTCCTCAGCCATCTGTACGCAAAAAATGCGATTGGTACAACGAGGAGTGTGATTCCCACTGCAGGATTGTACGAGCTAGCGAGTCCTGCGATAAGTATGTACACGATTAGGGCTAACACGTACGCGATAATCATTCTCTTACTAGTCATTATGATCCAATATGGCACGCCTTAGAAAAAACCTTTTGTAGGGTGGCGTTTTTCAAAAATAGTGGGAGGCGCATGGTTTGAGTGTATATAGCCATTCGGGGCTCAGCCGAGTACCCACGCCATCTGTGAGAGAGCTATTAGTAGGGCTTCTTCACTTCTAACCGTTTCTACACCCTGCTCTGGTAGAAGTCTAATCATCGAGTCGAACCTCACATCTAAAAAATCTTCTGGATCCATTCTCTGATTGCCGACAAAGAAGATCACGTCTCTATCAGGAGGGTTATTAACGAGGTTTAGGGGGGGCTCACCCCTCCTTGTGAGCTCAACCTTAAAGAAACCGGCCGGTAAGCGTTTGCCCACATCCCCTACACCCACGAATTCAATTTTTGGCTCTAAATATATTTTGTCTAAATATTCAGAGTTCACCGGCTCGACAAACACAGTATCATTCCTCAAACCAGTCACCCTAACATGTACATGGTCCCCAGTTTTGAAGCGGCCACGATTGGGAGCTATTGTGCGAAACGTGAAGCCCGCCTTCAGAAGGACTCCCTCCCGCTCAACCCTTATCACCATTGCCTCTCTAACTGGCTCCGTCAGCGCTTCCCGAGGGTGTTTGCTCACGGTGTGTAACGGTGTCTTTATGGGTGGAGCTAACCCAACATATCTAAGGTGAGGCTTCAACCCTACCTCGGCTTTAAGATATGGTGGTAGCAGAAGGTACTCCAACACGTCTCTTAACTCCTCGTGTTTGGCAACATCACCACAATCAAGGATAACGAATATCTTTTTAACCCTGAAAATGGCACAGTAGCGTAGGAGACTAGCAGCTCTAAGCGTCTTCTCCCTGAGATGTGAGCCGAACCATATAGATGAGAAGGGTAGAGCTACCGAGACGCGTGAAGGTTTAACAATCAACACAGATTAGTTTCAGAGTGCGATTTATTAAAACTCTGTGCTTATATATCATCCTTAGACCAGCTTCCAACATTGGTGTTGAGCACCCCTCTAGCCTATATTAGGCGCTTTACGACTGTGGTGAGTATGGAACCCAGAGAATCGTCGACCCCTTAACCTAATATACTTTTTATTGGGCCAACAAACAGCCATTGTAGATTAGTAAAAATCTTCGTTGATTTGGCCAAACATGCATAATCTTTAAATATTAAACAAAAACTTGAAATAATTAAATATATCTATAAGTTATGATGGTTGGAAATGGGTCGCTTTACTTTGATTGTACCGGTTGGAAACAACATTCAGCAATTATTCGTTGGACTGAGAGAGTTCCCAACAAACAAACTAATCTTAGTGTACACGGAGGATAAGAGAAGAAATGTGCATCAGCTAAAAGGGCAACTAGAAATTTTTAGACTTCCAATTGAGGCGTATGAACTAAAAGGCAACATATTGGAGGACATGCTGGACCTATTATTTCGACTGCGTAAACGTAACAAAAACCTAATAGTGCACACCTCCACGGCTGATGCTTCTATGGCGAGCATAATTCTCAGTGTGGCCAATATTATGGGTATAACGGCATTCACAGTGGTTGGTGACACACCACTCCTTCTCCCCACGTTTAAAGTCGACCTCTCAAGGTTGGTATCCAAGAGAAAGTTAGAAATACTAAACGCCCTCCTAAACGGTCCGTTAAGCTTCTCGGAACTTGGGAAGAAAGTCAAGCTAAGCCCGCCGCTTCTCTCTTATCATCTTAACGGTGATAGGAAAAACCGCGGGTTGCTCCAAAGCGGACTAGTTGTGGTGGAGGGAGGCCCAAAAAACAAGATTGTTTCTCTAAGCCGTTTGGGCAGTTTAATCCTGAAATACTTGAATATTTAAAGAAATGATTTAATGATTAAGAAAAATTTATATCTTACTATGACGCCTAATAAATTAGAAACCTGAGAGGTGAGCGGCGGTGATGGAGAAGAGCACCGTAGCTCCCTTAAGGTTAAAAAGCTCTATTTTCCTAGGTTTGCTAGGGGGCCTAATCGGTTCACTGATAATGGGCGGCCTTGGCTATCTGGTAACAACACCCAAGTCTGCCACACCGTTTTATGTTGCCCCATTTATGAGTATAGGGTTAAAAGGTAGCTCAGCGTATGTGGTTGGCTGGTTACTCAACATCGTTATCGGCCTCATATTGGGTGCCGCATACGCCACTGCTGCTAGCGGGGTCAGTGGTATGCACGCCCATAGACCCAGTAGGGGTATACCGTGGGGCTTAGCTATGGGCGTCGTAAGCTGGCTTGTCTACGGCCTACCGGCGATCAGCTCAGGTGTTGGGCTAGGCCACCCACTGCTCGTTGGAGCAGTGCTTGTTTTCGCGCTAGTGTACGGTGCAATACTTGGTGCGGTGTATTCAGTGGCAGCCTCAAGGATGGTTAGTACGTTTAAGGCGCGCGAGCAAACCGTTAGCTCTATGGCTTCCTAGTAAACCCTTTTCCTGATCAATTTTTTTGCGTGGTAGTAGAGTTGGTTTTGAGCGTACCCAGCATAGGCTCCAAAATAGCTCCTTATTTTCTGGGCGATCTTACTATAAATAGTTGGACTCAAAGACTTTCGCTCGTTTTTTAGCAGGTTTTGGAGCTCCACGTCGAATAGGTGGGGATAAAATTTCGCTAGCACACGCCTAATCCATGTGTCAATTGGGAAGGATTCCAGTTTTTCAAGAGAAAAGAGGCTGACGCAGTCTGCAACCTTAGGGCCAACCCCTGGTAGTTCAAGGAGCGCAAACCTAGCCTGTGCATAGGGTATTCCTCTGAGTTTGACGAGCTCAATACCACCATCTTTGATTGTTCGGGCTAGCTCGAAAACATACTTAGCTCTGTAACCCAAACCACATGCATAGAGCTCTTGGAGCGGGGTCTCCGCTAGGGTTTCAACACTTGGGAAAACGTGGACATATCCAAACTCTGTGTCAACCTTCCTACCAAATGCGTTGTTTAAGCTGAGGGTCATTTTGACTATCCTCTTGTAATTGTTGTTTGTTGAGAGCACGAACATTAGCAGACATTCCCATGGATCTTGTCTTGTAATTCTTAGGCCGGGTTGCTCCTTTACGAGCTTACGAATAAGGGGATCGAAATCTATTTCTTCGACTATATGTAGATAATCGTCGTTAAGGCGAAAATAGTCTTCCGGCTTCCAGTCACCCCCACCGTAAACCTTGTAGAATAAGGTATTCCCCGACTGGGCTAGATAAACCACGCTACCGTCGGCGACCCCTAGCCAACCCTTCCCCTTCCTCACCCATTGGAAGGCTTGGGCTGAACTCAATGTGGCATCCAGGTTTAATGGGGTGTTTAACACTAAGCTATTAGACCCGTACATGGATCCATCTTACTCTGCTTCCCCTTCATCTATTGTACCAGGCTCCTCGACGAATCCCTGTGAAATCAGCTGTTCCACAAATTTCTGGATCGCCTTCTGTTCATCAACGTTGTCGCTTTGCCCAATTATGCTAACCACAATTCTGTATGAGCCAAACAGTTTAACAAATCTACGCATAATATTTATGTCCAGCAAAGCCTTTTAGGTCTTCTGTTCCACTTGTCAAGCCAACCTGCGCATCGAGTACAAATAAAAGTCTCTCATAATAGTTGCCCAGTAAACCATTGACTTGGATCCCACACTTTGATCTCGCCACGTACAAACACACAGCTAACCAAAGTAGTGGGTTAATGCTTCCACCACCCCCTTACCATCCTCTTCGGCTGACACATAACTAGCTTTACGCTTAAGCTCGGGCACAGAATTCTTGAGCGCCACCCTAACACCACATATATCAAAGATTGGGAGGTCGTTTTCACCGTCGCCAATACACATTGTCTGCTCGGTTTTGATGTGGAGCATATCTAACACATTCCGTAGACCGCTTGCCTTATTCACACCGGGTGGAAGAAGCATCAGCCTATCCTTGTTTCTCTCTAAACACCCACCCATAGTGGACGCCCACCTCTGCGCTTCTACGAACATGGAGGCGTCGAAGGACACTATCACCTCCTCACACCCACTTAAAAGGCTGGGTGGAAGGGTTGAACGTTTTGCGAGCCACCAATTCGGGCACATAACAATTTTCACGCCCCTGAACACAAGGATCGCACCGTTCTCAACGACCAGCGCATCAAACACACGTGTAGGTAGCATTGATTCGACCTCACCCAAACACCTTCCAGTAACCAAAACAAACATGAGACCACGTGTACGCAGCCTCTCTATCTGTTCCAAAACCACCGAGTCCACAGGACCACGCTGCGGTTTAATGGTTCCATCAAGGTCAAGGGCGACCAGAAGTTGATCCATTTGTTACCTCACGTTCTCCTTAGTCGACCAGGCTTGGGCTCAAAGAGCATACCCCCCCTCTTCCGCATTTCAAGGAACCTTTCAACATCCCTCTCACTATAACCCTCCTCCTTGCAACGCTGTTTAAAATCGGCCTCCAAAACACCTTCGCTACCCGCTTCCCCAAGCATCTTGGTGAGCAAAGCGTCTATTTTAGCCATCACGCTTAATTCCTCCGAGGTCTTGCCCACATAAACAGTGCTCAGGTCAGCCTTTTCCCCAGTAGACGTTTCAATATTTATACCTTTTAGAAATATCTTATAGAGCCTGATAGCCGACTCCGCGTCCTCAGCGGTGGCAACGTGGGACAACCTCAGCCTAGCGTTAGCCTTAGTGAGCCTTACTAAGCCTTCTAGCTGCCTTGTTGTGATCACGATGGGTGAATCAGGCGCCTCGCTCATAAGTCTCATCTCAATATAGAAGTTGTTGAGAATGTTGGCCGCCTCCTGACTTAGATCTGGATTACAATTCGTACGGGCATAGGAAATATATTTACGAATAGTTTCAGCAGAATAGGGCACGCTTATTTGACCTTGTCCGCGCACCTTTAACACAAACTCAGCCAGTTCCTTATCTCTCTCTTCGTCCGGCCTATCCTCTACGATGAATATCAGGTCAAACCTAGAAAGTATTGTGGGTGGGAGGTTTATGTTGTCCGCGACACTCCTATCCCTAAGATACTTCCCGAATGTAGGGTTACCGGCCGCTATCACCCCACATCGCGCATTGAGCGTGGCGTGTATGCCCGCCTTAGTTATTGTCACCGTCTGCTGCTCTAAGGCTTCGTGTATCGCACTCCTATCACTTTCATCCATCTTATCTATTTCGTCTATAAGGCAGACACCCCCGTCCGCTAATACCATAGCACCAGCCTCAAGCATAAATTCTCCACGCGTGTCTTTAACAACCGCCGCAGTCAAACCAACACCGCTACTACCCTTACCACTAGTATATATGCCTCGTGGGACAAGCTTCGACACAGTTTGGAGAAGCTGGGATTTTCCAGTGCCGGGATCACCTATTATCAAGATATGGCTGTCACCCCTCACACGCGTGTTGTCGGGCAGGTAAACCGCGGGGGCTCCGACGAGTGAAAGAAGTATTGCCTCCTTTATGTCGCGTAAACCATAGATGCCGGGCGCAAGGCTTTCAATCATCTTCTCCTTTAACCAAGGGTCAGAAGCCATCCGTCTAATCTCCTCCAAATCATTCTGGGAGAGCTCTAAAACATCGTAGTCCTTCTCCGCTAGCTCGAAGTAATTTATCTCAAGAAAGGTTTCAAGCCCCCTCTCCGACTGGGTTTTAGCCGGTTTATACGCTCTGAAAACAGCCGTAACCCTGATCCTACTTCCGGGCTTAACCCTATCCACCAAGTCGTCTGTGAGCATTGCTTGAACGCCACGTGGTAAAACACCGCTCTCCAGCTCTTCTTGGCGCTCCTGCAGCAGTATGCGTTGATGGTTTATAGCGTAACTTGAGGAAGCGTCTAGGATCATTGGTCCATTACACCTGTCTCCTTCAATTATGTTTGGACACCGCGCGGGTGCAAAAACCTCAGTCAAACCCACTATACCCGACTCCATAAAGCCACACTTAACACACCTGTAGACAGGGATAACTAGGTATGGTTTGGACACGGACACGCGGAGGGCGACTGCCTCTACTTGGACAAGTGTGTCTACATGCTCAGCCCCAAGCTCCCTCAACCTGAGGGACAAGCCCTGAGGAAAACGGAATCGCACGTTCAAGGGTATAAGTGATGCTGCCTCAGCAAACCCACTAATTTCACCCTTAATCTGCTGATTCTTCATCGCTCTTTCACGTATCTCTCCCGCGTACTCTGGATCCTGCCTCTCTAACGCTTCAAGCAAAGCCTTTTTTAGGGCGGGCATAGAGTAGTCGGGCCTAAGCTGAATAGACCTAGCCAACTCACGATCATATTCCAACACGTGATCAAAGTCGACAATAAGACTTCTAGCCTTGTTGGCCACCATTTCATTGACCCTGTATTTGTACACTTGCTCCCCGTTAACCCTGAACTCGGTCAGAAAACCCACGAATCTCTTCTGAATTGCGCTCAGATCCAGTAGGCTGGCAACTTCGGCTACCAAAAATCATCACCAAATAATACATGCAACTGAAACTAAAAACTTGCCCCCAACAAAAGCCTTAGGACACCCTATTAAACACCTTAGTGGCAATGAGGATCCACGCAATTGGTTTGCTCTATTAATAAAGCTTATTTTGCGTTCAACTATTTCTGTAAGAGATACAAAATGGGCAAAGTCACAATTGAGTCGCTTGGTTATAGGCCGAGGCCGATTGACCCGGAGTTTTTGGCTAAGAAGGACGTGTATCCTGAGAGTGGGGTGCACAACAACCACAAGGTGTATGGGGAGGGTGTTGTGCGCACGGATGAGGACGGTAAACCCTACCCCACAAAGCTTGGTATACACGGCACAATTGTGGCGGTGGACTTCGAGGCGTGTATTGCTGACGGTGCGTGTATGGACGCCTGCCCCGTCCAAGTCTTCGAGTGGTTGCTCAACCCCGGTAAGATGGGCACAGGCCAGGACCTGGACCTATCAGACAAGCCGGAGCTAAAACAGAAGTATGCGTGCGACAAATCAGACCCCATAAGGGAGTCGGACTGCATATTCTGCCTCGCATGCGAGAACGTGTGCCCAACCCACGCAATAAAAATAACACAACCGTAAGCTCGGATTCGGTGTGGGTGTGGCCGCCGCCACCCTTCGAAAACCTTCCGGTTTTACTTCTCGCTTGTGGCTCCACACCTAATGCCACGTGGATAGATTTGCCGCATGTGTGTCTTCACGCTATGGCTATTGGCTTCGCCGGGAGGTTTAAGCAAACAGTTTGCTCTTTTTTGTGCCCTTGGATGTGTGAATTGTTTGCAGAGTCAGGGCTTGATTGTGTTATCGGTTGAACATCATGGGCACAATCAGGATGTCTTTCTCAATGTAGTCTTCGATGGGTACAAGCTTGTGCCCCCCAATATTCTCTTGTGTTAGGCTCACAAGCCCGTATTTGTCATCAACTTCGAACTCCACGTTACCATCCGCACATTCGTGCTCTATCTTCACACCGGGCTTTACGTGAAGTAACTCCCAATTATCAGGCCACTTCTTCACAGAACACGCTAGGACCACCCATTTCTCGTCTGGCTCAAGTATCTTGAAACCAACCTCGTACTTTGGCTTCACATCGCCAATCCTCCTAGCCAGCGCGTCCACGGCGCCGCAGTTTGTGCATTGCCAAAGATCAATGCTTCCAATAGTGTGACCTGGGACGACAACGCCGACTACACCATAATACTTGAACCTGTGTTGACACGTGAGCCTGCTCTCCCCGCTCGACAAGCCCATGGATTGGTCTATGGGTGCGACGACTTAAGCGTAGTCCCTAAACCATTAGGATCAGTCAGGCGGTGTTGTTAGGCTCCTAAGCCTCTGGGGTTGGTAAACCCAAGCTAAACATAGTAATCATATTGGTTTGACCCAAAGGTTTTTGCCGAAACTTTTAAGCTGTGTATCTCAAAGCTACGCTTGCTATGATTAGGGTCTGCAGCCTCGGGGAGCTTCAGAGAAGGAGAATAGTGGGGTTTAGAAGGGGAGGGGTTCGCTTGGTGCTCATCTGGTATGAGGGGAAGGCATACTGCTATGAGGGGTTGTGCCCTGACCGTTGCGGCGACCTGTCAGCCGGCCAACTTCACGGTAGATACCTCGTGTGCTCATGCCCATATCAGCAGTCGGTGTACGATGTCACAACAGGTCAAGCCCTACCAGAATCACCCCTACCAACCACACTTAGAAGCTATGCAACAAAGGCTGAGGAGGAGGGTGTGTTCGTCGAACTCGACTAGTGTTGGAGCCCCTAAAGGGGTTTTAGCGGGTTTTACCACTAATAGTGTGGTGTGCACACATTGGCACACCTATTGCGCGCATGGGTGGGCTTATGCTTCACTGCACCACGTAGCCCCATAATCCACCCCTCCCCCGAGTTTGGTGGCGCCCACCAACACACTTGGCGGGCAACCCCACACCCATTCACTCAGCCAAGCTCGTTTAGTGCCCTCACGAGGGGTTTGGTTACACCACACCCACACCCAGAATGCCGCCTAGACTTTTTAACTGCCAGTATAATCCTGTTATTAATTTTTGAGCTGGTGATTGTGGCGACCGCTTTAGGGCTCAGGGTGCCTGCAGGTGGCGGTAACCGCTATAAGTTGGTGTGCTATGGTGGTGGGTTAGCACTCCCGGCGCAGCCGCCACGAACCCCGCTGTGAACGCCTCCCACACGTTGCGCTTTTGGATTCTATTGTTTGTGGCTCACGCACTACTGGCTGCAACGAACCCTTTCCCACCGCACAACCCACACTTCTTCTTACCACCGCACAAGGGACACTTCAACCACGCTCCATTACTGTCGAATGTGCCTGAAAGCGCTATCCCAAATGGGCCGATTAGGTTGTCCAGTTCTTGGCGCACCCTTCCCACACCGCTACACATGGGGCAACGGCCGCTGCCGCCGCATCGCCCGCACACTCTTTTTTCTTTTGAACCGAAGAGGGGCATGGACCTGTTTTGCGGCTGGGAAAATCAAGCTTATCCCTAAAACTTGTGGGTCTGACCATTCGACCGCATAATTGGTGGGAATAACAAGGTTTCGCCAGTGGTTTGTGTTAAGTATACACGTTTGGATGGGCGACGGTTCGCTTGGGGTTAAAATGGTGTGTAGGCACCCCAAATTGGTTGCGGGTGAGCGCCCCACAGCCCAACGGGCTTAGCACTCTAAGGATATGTGGGTGTGTGGCTGGATTCGCCCGCTTATATCGCCTCCCACACCTGCGCTAGTATGAGAGTGTCTGCCTTATGGCCGACTCCACCCTTTTCGGGCTTGGTATGTTATAGTCTTCGAGTTTTGCGAGAGGGTTGACTATGTCGTAGGATGTAACCCTCTTTATTGGTGCCTTAAGGCTTAGCAGCGCCTTGTCTGACACCTGCGCCGCGATCTCCGCGCCCACCCCAAGGTTCCTCGGCGCCTCGTGCACTATTACGAGTCTACCAGTTTTTTCAACTGAGGATATTATTGTCTTCGTGTCGAGTGGGGATATTGTTCTGAGGTCTATTACGTCGGCTGAAAACTGTTTGGCGCCTTCTAAGGCTACGTGTAGCATGGCGCCATAGCTCACAACGGTCACATCATTCCCCTCCCTAACAACCTTCGCCTTCCCTATCGGCACAGTGTACGCGTCCTCTGGTACACTCATCTTTGGTGCGTCGTACAGCCTCTTAGGCTCCATGAATACCACTGGATCCTCACACCTGAGAGCCGCTGCGAGGAGGCCCTTTGCGTCGAACGGGTTTGACGGCACAACAACCTTGAGGCCAGGTGTGTGCGCAAAATAGGTTTCAGGTGAATCCGAGTGGTGTTCGAGCGAGTGGACGGCGCCGTAGGGGAAGCGTATAACACCGCGTAGGGGGTACCTTCCACGCGTCCTATTCCTGTAGCGGGCGATGTGGTTGAATATTTGGTCGTACGCTGGTGGTGTGAAGCCGTCGAACTGGAATTCGGCTACGGGTATGTAGCCTCCTATGGCGAGGCCGACGAACACGCCCGCTATGGAGACTTCGGCTAGCGGGGTGTCGAAAACCCTTTCACCGAAGCGTTCAAGTAGGCCTCGAGTTACCTGGAACACTCCACCATTCCTAGCCACGTCTTCACCGTAAACGAGTATGCGCGGATCCCGCTCCATCTCTTGTCTGAGTGTAATGTTCACGGCGTTTCGGATGTTCACCTCAACCGTTTTACCGCCCTCAACAGGTTTCTCATCCTCATTTACTTCGTGATCCTCCACAAGCTTCGAAGCGGCATCACCAAACGCCTCATACGCCTCATCAATGAGGATGGGTGTTGGTTTAGAGTACATATACCTAAATATATCGAGCGCATCTGGGGGCGGGGTGGCTCTGAACTTTTCAACAGCATCCTTAACCCTCCTATTGGCTTCCTCGTAAATCGCGTTCTTCTCCTCCTCGGTGAGTGCGCCCTTAGACATCAGATATTTTTCCACCCTAAGTAGAGGGTCGCGCAGCTCCCACACCTTCAACTCTTCTTCGGGTTGAAGCTTGTGTGACACCAACTCAGCTGTTGTGTGGTAGCTACGCCTATAGGTCACATACTCAACGAGGACGGGTTGACCTCCACGTGCGAGCTTTAACGCTAGACTGGTGGCTTCATACACGGCTACAGCATCGTTCCCATCAACTATGATACCCGAAACACCGTAGGCTAACGCCTTTTGGGCGATGGTTTTAGAGTGCGTCTGGAATTCTCTTGGAAGCGATATCGCGTACTGGTTGTTCTCGACCCCAACAACAAGCGGCAACCCGAATACACCAGCAAAATTGAGGCCCTCATGGAAATCGCCCTTACTCGTCCCCCCATCACCCACGGTTACCACGACGGCGCCACCTGTGCGACCAAGCTTCTGAGCCATCGCCAAACCAGCAGCGTGAGGTATCTGTGTTCCCACCGGTATCGCGAAGGGAAGCATCTTCAGGTTCTCGGGGACTCGCAGCCCCCACTCATCACCACCCCAATAGCGTAATAGCGACTCCATGGGCATGCCCATGGTTATCATGGCCCCGTTATCCCTGTACATGGGCACAAACCAGTCCGATGGGCTGAGCGCCCTGACTATTCCAACCTGCGTGGCTTCTTGGCCCATGTGTGGGGCGTATGTGCCTATCTCCCTAACAGATGAGAGGAGCACCGCCCTCTCATCGAAGCGGCGAGCCAGAACCATGTCTGTGTAAAGCCTCTTTAAAAACTCTAGGGAAACAGAGGGCTCCCTGAGCGCGGAGCCATCCTCACCAAGCACACGATAGGGCTTTAGGTCTCTAATGTCGTCCTCGCTAACCACCTCCAAACCTTCCCTCTGAACGGTTTCCAATAATAATCCCCAACTAGACGATTGGGCAAGCCATAATTAAGTTATTCTAACCATTAAAAACCCTTTGGAGAATATGACAAAAGCCACTCATAAAAACTGTGTAAAAATATAATTATACTACCATTTAGACGAAGGGATGAATTAGTGGTAAACACTAAACAACACGATTATATCTCCGAAAGACAACCACGTGCACCCTATGAACAACCCAAATTGTTTGGGAGAATGTTTAAGTAATCATACGTGGATCAAAGTAAAATGGAAGCCCACACCATACCACACGGGGTTGTGGCCACCCTAACCCGCACACTTATTCCCCCTGCTAATATACACGAGCCAATCTGTATGAGCTGCGCAACTATAGCAGCACATCAAGTAGGGGGTTAATGGGTTGACCCGCTCACAGCTTAGACACATTCCCCAATACTTTAGTAGGGCGACACCCAACGCTGAGGGTTGGAGCGCTGTAACCCCACGTGATAGGGAGTGGGAGGAGACCTATAGGTTGAGGTGGCAGCACGACAAGATAGTTCGATCCACCCACGGCGTTAACTGCACGGGTTCGTGCAGTTGGAAGATATATGTCAAGGATGGTATAGTGACGTGGGAGACTCAGCAGACGGATTACCCCACCAACGGCCCCAATCTACCCGAGTATGAGCCGAGGGGGTGCCCACGTGGAGCGAGCTTCTCGTGGTACCTTTACAGCCCTCTCCGTGTAAAGTATCCCTACATTCGAGGCGAGCTATGGAGGCTCTGGAAGGAGGCCCTCACGCTAAGCGGGGGAGACGAGGTTAAGGCTTGGGAGTCGATAGTGGAGGACCCCGCGAGGAGCGCAAGATATAAGACTGCGAGGGGGAAGGGTGGGTTCATACGGATCAGGCACGACGAGGTGTTTCGACTAATATCTGCGGCCCTAATCTATACAATCAGAAAGTATGGTCCAGACAGGGTTTTCGGCTTTACACCAATACCCGCCATGTCAATGGTGAGCTACGCTGCGGGTACGAGGTTCCTCTCCCTACTTGGAGGCGTTTCAATAAGCTTCTATGATTGGTACTGCGACCTCCCTCCGGCCTCACCCCAGGTGTGGGGTGAGCAGACCGATGTACCAGAGAGCGCAGACTGGTTCAACTCGAGCTACATTGTGATGTGGGGTTCAAACCTCCCAATCACTAGGACCCCCGACGCCCACTTTATGGTTGAGGCTAGATACAGGGGTACAAAGGTTGTGGCGATTAGCCCGGATTATACTGATAACGTCAAGTTCGGCGACTTGTGGATCCACCCCAAGCCGGGCACCGACGGCGCGCTCGCCATGAGTATGGTGCACGTCGTCCTAAAAGAGTTCTTTGTAGATCGCCAAGTGGACTACTTTACAAAGTATGTGTCGGCGTACACCGACCTCCCCTTCCTGGTTGTTCTGAGGGCTGACGGTGAGGGGTATGTGTCAGAGGGCTTCCTAACTGCCGCACACATAGGGCTTCGAGTTGAAAACCCAGAGTGGAAACCCATGGTGTGGGATGCGATCACAGGGAGACCTGTGGCGCCCAACGGTAGCATAGGCTTCCGCTGGGGGAGGGAGCAGGGTAAGTGGAACCTTGAGCTTATAAGTGAAGGTGAACAGGTTCAGCCCACGCTCAGCCTGCTTGGGTGTCAGGATGATGTGCTACCCGTGAGGTTCCCAGTTTTCGGGGATGATGGTTCCCGCTCTGTTCTCACAAGGGGGGTTCCAGCGAAGAAGATCAGTGGGACTAAGGGCGAGCTCTACGTTACCACAGTGTTAGACCTCCTCCTCGCACACCTGGGCGTGTCGAGGGGGCTGCCTGGGGATTACCCCTCGGGCTACGAAGACCCCAAGCCCTACACCCCTGCGTGGCAGGAGAAGATCACGGGTGTCGATAGAAACATAGCGATAAGGGTTGCCAGGGAGTTCGCGAAGAATGCAGAGTTGACACGCGGCCGCTCAATGATAATCATGGGATCTGGGATAAACCACTGGTACCACGGTGATCAAATTTATAGGGCTATACTCTCCCTTGTGATGCTCACTGGGTGCCAGGGTGTTAATGGGGGTGGGTGGGCGCACTATGTGGGCCAAGAGAAGGTTCGACCGCTTGAGGGGTGGAGCACGCTGGCCTTCGCGCTCGACTGGGTTCGACCCGCAAGGCAGCAGAACGGGACCTCATTCTTCTATTTTGCGGCCGACCAGTGGAGGTATGAGGAAGAATCGGCTGACAGGCTTTTGTCTCCTCTCGCAAAACGCTTCCTTGGCCTCCACTACGCGGACTATAATGTTTTAGCGGTAAGGCTTGGCTGGCTCCCCTTCTACCCACAGTTTGACGCCAACCCGTTAAACCTCGCCTTTGAGGGGGATGAAGGCCGGGGGTCAAACCCTGAAGGTGTGCCAAGGCGGGTTTCAGCCGCACTCAAGGATGGGAGGCTACATTTCGCTGTTGAGGACCCCGACAACCCACTCAACGCGCCCAAAATCATGTTTGTGTGGCGCGCCAACATACTATCCGCAAGTGGGAAGGGCCACGAATACTTCCTTAAACACATGCTTGGTACAACAAACTCTGTGATGGGTAGAGATATAGGTAGACCCAAGTTTGTGGTGTGGAGGGAGCAGGCGCTCACTGGTAAACTCGACCTACTCGTGGACATCAATTTTAGGATGGATGGAACTGCGCTCTACTCGGACGTTGTGCTACCCGCGGCTACATGGTATGAGAAGCACGACATTAGCTCCACGGATCTACACCCCTTCATACATCCGTTTAACCCAGCCGTGGACCCGCTTTGGGAGTCGCGTAGTGACTGGGACACTTTCGCTGGGCTTGCCAAAACTTTCTCTGAGATGGCGTCAAAACACTTCTCAGGTAAAGTTTTGGACGTTGTGGCTGTCCCACTACTACACGACACCCCAGACGAGATAGCTCAGCCTGGGGGTAGGGTTCACGACTGGTCCGAATTGGGGGTGGAGCCGATTCCTGGTAAGACAACCCAAAAACTCGTAGTCGTGGAGAGAGACTACCCACACGTGTACGATATGATGACTTCGCTTGGTCCCCTCGTACTCTCCCAAGGGGTTGGTGCGAAGGGTGTGGTTTTCCTACCCAAAGAAGAGTACAACGAGTTGGCAGCGGAGCTAGGGCGGGTTTCGGAGGGTGTGGCCGCCGGCTGTGTGAGGATTGGGAGTGGGAAGGCGGCAGCCGAGGTGATACTCACACTCTCGGGTGCAACCAATGGCTCAATAGCCATAAAGGGTTGGGAGGCGCTTGAGAAGAGGTGTGGCGTTGGTTTAAAGGACCTCGCGGAGGGGCACGCTGATGTGAGGGTGCGATTCGACGACTTGGTCGACCAACCTAGGAGGGCGATAACCACTCCTGTGTGGAGTGGTATAGAGAAGGGTGGCAGGCAGTACACGGCGTTCGCTGTTAACGTGGAGAGGAAGGTTCCGTGGAGGACTTTCACCGGTAGACAACACTTCTATATTGATCACGAGGTCTACTGGGAGTTCGGCGAATCCCTCCCAACGTTTAGGCCACCCATCAACTTTGAACCATTCTTAGAAGGCGAGCTACCACCTACGGCGGGCGGCAATTTCATAAGGGCGAGGTGGATCACACCACACAACAAGTGGTCGATCCACACAACATACTCAGACAACCTGAGGATGCTCACACTCTTCAGGGGTGGACCTACAGTGTGGCTCAACGACCAGGACGCCGAGGCCGCGGGTATAAGGGATAACGACTGGGTTGAGGTCTATAGCAGAAACGGTGTTATGGTGGCCCGAGCTGTTGTGAGCCACAGGATCCCGCGCGGTGCGGCTTTCTCCTACCACGCCCAGGATAGGACCGTGAATGTTCCAGCCTCAAGTATGACCCATGCGCGCGGTGGGCTGCACAACAGTGTAACCCGGATAAGGGTGAAACCCACACACATGGTGGGGGGATACGCCCAGCTGAGTTACGCGTTCAATTATTGGGGGCCTGTGGGCTCACAGAGGGACACGGTTGTGTTCATAAAGAGGATGAATGAGGTGAATTGGCTTGAAGATTAGGGGCCAAATATGCATGGTTATGAATCTGGATAAGTGCATTGGCTGCCACACCTGCTCTGTTACCTGCAAGAACACTTGGACAAACAGGAAGGGCGCGGAGTACATGTGGTTCAACAACGTTGAGACGAAGCCTGGAGTGGGCTATCCTAAGCGGTGGGAGGATCAAGTGAACTATAGGGGTGGCTGGGAGCTAAGGAAGGGTAAACTCAGACTCAGACAGGGCGGGAGGCTCCGTAGGCTACTCAACATATTCTTTAACCCTGTGCTCCCAACAATTGACGACTACTATGAGCCCTGGAGCTATAACTATGACACCCTCATCAATAGGAAGCAGGGCGTGAACCAGCCCGTAGCGAAGCCAGTGTCGCTCATCACTGGTGAGGATACACAGCTCAAGTGGGGTCCCAACTGGGAAGACGACCTTGCGGGAAGCCATGTAACAGCACCCCAGGACCCCAACTGGAAGGGGCTTGAAGAGAAGGTTAAACTGGAGTATGAGAACGCGTTCATGTTCTATCTGCCGCGAATATGTGAGCACTGCCTGAACCCATCGTGTGTCGCTTCGTGTCCCGCTGGCGCGATCTATAAACGCGTCGAGGACGGGATAGTGCTCGTCGACCAAGAAGCTTGTAGGGGTTGGAGGTTCTGTATTTCTGGTTGTCCTTACAAGAAAATTTATTTTAACTGGCACACTCACAAGGCGGAGAAGTGCACTTTCTGCTACCCCCGCATCGAAGCTGGTATGCCCACAGTTTGTTCCGAGACGTGTGTGGGTAGGATTAGGTATATTGGTATGGTTCTGTATGATGCCGACAGGGTGCTCGAAGCCGCCTCGGCTAAATCTGAGGAAAAGCTTTACGAATCCCAGCTTTCAATCTTCCTCGACCCTAACGACCCCAAAGTCGCCGAGAGGGCCTTGGATGACGGCATACCAAGGGAGGTTGTTGAGGCGGCCAAGCGGTCACCCGTATACAAGATGATGGTGGAGTGGAGGATAGCTCTACCACTTCACCCAGAATTCAGAACCCTCCCAATGGTTTGGTATATACCGCCGCTAAGCCCCATACTTGACGCGGCGGCGTCGCAGGGAGGTGGGGATGCGGTGGATGTCTTCCCACTCATAGACCAGATGCGCATCCCAATAAAGTACCTTGCAAACCTTTTGGCGGCGGGTGACGAAGAGGTTGTTAGGCGTGTGTTGAAGAAGCTCGCCGCGCTCAGGTCTTATATGAGGGCGGTGACACTCGGCGAGGCTGCCGACGAAGAGCAGATCAGGTCTGTTGGGCTCAACGTGGGCCAGATCGAGGAGATGTACAGATTGCTAGCCATAGGCAAATACGAAGAAAGGTTTGTGATACCCACAACACATAGGGAGGAAGCGCTGGATCTGTACAACGATCAGGGCCTTGCTGGTCTACCTTTCTATGAAAAGGAGATGTATGCGAGGCACTTGGCTGCGAGGCGTGCGAAAAGCCGGGAAGGTGGTGCGGGTGACCGTGCAGGTGATGGTGTATGATCAAGGATTTCAGGCAAACTCTCCTGGTGTGTTCAACCCTTCTACGATACCCCGACGAAGCACTATCGGAATCCTTAGGGCAACTTTCAGACATGATCGACGAGCTACCGCAAAAAGTGGGGCGGCTTCTCAGAGAGTTTCTGGATTTCCTCAAGTCGAAGGACTGGGTGAGCGTTCAGGAGATATATGTGTCCACGTTCGACATGGATGAGGAGTGCAGCCTCTACTTGACATACAACACACTAAAAGACGATTCCGCAAGAGGCGTGGAGCTTCAAAGGCTAAAATCGCTGTATAGGTCGACTGGCCTGTCACCCACAACCGACGAGTTACCCGACTACCTACCAATGTTTTTAGAGTATGTTGGTATATCTGAGCTAGACGCGGTGGAACCCGTTATTCAAAGGTATACGCCCCTTGTGTCCGACCTAGCATTAAGACTTGAGAAGAAGGGTAGCCCCTATGCGCTTGTGGTTCGGGTGTGCGCCGACGCGCTCAACGCGCTAGTATAGGTGGTGGACGTGGCGGGTGGATTCGAATTATTCGTCTGGGGGGTCTACCCATATATTGCGCTAACAGTGTTCGTGGTCGGCCTCGTACTCAGGTATGATAAGGACCCTTGGGGTTGGACTTCTAAGTCAAGCGAGATACTCGAGAAGAGGATGCTTCAGGTGGGTAGTCTACTCTTCCACTGGGGTTTCCTCTTGGTTGTCGCAGGCCACATATTGGGCCTCATAATACCTGTAGGCGTATATAACTCGCTTGGCGTCACCCCAGAAGAATACCACACTCTGGCCTTCTATGGGGGTGCGGCTAGCGGCCTCATCTCGATATTGGGACTGATTGTGCTATTAGCTAGGAGGCTTATCACCCCAAGGATAAGGGCTACATCCGGTGTGGACGACTACTTTACCCTAGCAATACTTCTAGTTGTGATGGGTATGGGCCTCGCTAACACGTTGGGCTACACGCTTCTCGTCGGCCCATATGACTATAGGTTCACCGTTGGGGTGTGGGTGCGAAGCCTTTTCGTTTTGAGACCCGATGTTGCCCTTATGGCCTCCGCACCCATAAGCTACCAGATCCACGTTGTGCTAGGCCTCCTATTCTTCGCTGTTCTACCGTTCACTAGGCTTGTGCACATCTTCAGTCTACCTCTCCCATACCTTTGGAGGCGCTACATTATTTATAGGACTGTTGAAGTTAGGAGTTCGGCGACAAGGGGGTCAGGTCCTCAAGCCGCACGAAGTGAAACCGTGGGCGTAGCGCGTGTCGCACTCAACACTGGCCGCACCGGAGAGGCAAGCTCGACTTCAGACAACAAGCAGGCCGATTCACTAAGCGGGCGCACAGGTGGGAGGACGTCGGATGGAGAGTAGTGGTCGCGGCCCACACATGCGGGGTTAGTGTTCGGCCGTGAACTCGTTTTGGCGACTAGTCGATTCAGAGTCATCACGCCTTCTCCCAGCCTACTTCGCATCCGTTATGGCCACAGGTATAGTTTCAATAGCTGCACACATCTACCACTTCGACCTGTTTTCCTACGCGCTCCTGTGGTTGAATTTGGTTTTCTATGCGTCGCTCTGGGCGCTAACACTCTTAAGGGTTGCCCGCCACACCTCAGCCCTCTTAGCCGACGTAAAAGACCTTTACAGAGGCACGGGCTTCTTCACGCTCATCGCGGGCACAAACACTCTGGGCTCACAATTCGTCTTGATACAGAATAACTACACTGTGGGCTATTATCTGTGGGTTACCGGGCTGGCGCTCTGGTTCGTGATACAATACACCCTCTTCTCGGTTTTCTCTGCGCTGAAGGCGAAGCCACCCATCGAGAGGGGGCTCAGCGGTACGTGGCTTGTGGCCATCGTGTCCACGGAGTCCGTCTCGGTGCTTGGGACACAGCTAGCCAAAGCCCACCCGTTCACATATCTTGTCTCAGTGGTGATGTTCATGGTGGGCTGGCTAACATACCCCCTCATAATGGCCATGATAAGCTATAGACTCTTATTCTATCCGATCCAGCCAGGCGAGCTCACTGGCCCCTACTGGATAAACATGGGTGCAACGGCGATAACCACACTAGCAGGCTCCCTCCTCATAATCAGGGCGCCCACCGACGCTACGCCCACAGGCTTATTTGTAGGAAACATACACGTGTTCATAGTGGGTATAACCTTCCTCATATGGGCGTACGGCTCATGGTGGATCCCCTGGCTCTTTATAATGGGGTTCTGGAGGCATATTATCGGTGGGGTGAATC
>JAVZKQ010000033.1:0-24551 GCA_038884175.1 Thermoprotei archaeon
CCAAAGCTGGCATCTTGGCCGCCAAGCCAAGCTCGGCTTTCTCTCTGTCCTGGTTCTGGGTTTGGCTCAACATGGCTCCGAGAGCAGACACACATGTCCTCAACAAATCCATTGGGTGCGAGTTGGCTGGTAGTAGCTCCACAACTCTGTACACTTCGGCTGGTGGGGTCGAATTGCTCTTCAAAAACTCTTCGAACACCTCTAATTCTTGTTTTTTTGGCAGGCGGCCGTTGAGCACCAAGAAAGCCGTCTCGGAAAACGTTGCACGCTCCGCCAAATCCTCTATCGAGTAGCCAGCATATATAAGGGTACCACTCGCATCGCTCTTAGCTATGGATGATTCGTCGACAACAACACCATAGAGTCCCTTGGGCACCTTAATCCTCTCAGACATTTTACAACACCAACTAAAGTTTGCTTGACGTGTTGATTAATTCTTTCGCCCTAGCCGCAAGCTTTGCATCATTCTTCTCAAAGGAGTAGTAGTCGATTAGCTTGTAGATCTCCGCACGACTCATCATAGAGTCAAGCAGGTTCACCTGTGTACCACTGGCGAACAACTCGGTGTACGCCCTCTCAATCGCTCTAAGCATAACCCTAAACGCGGTCATCGGAAAGATAACAACCTTATAGCCCATTTCCCGAAACTTTGAAACAGGTATATATGGAGTCTTCCCAAACTCGGTCATATTGGCGAGGAGTGGGGCTTCTACCTTCCTCGCGAACTCTTTGAACTCCTCTTCTGATTCCAACGCTTCTGGGAAAATCATGTCCGCACCAGCCCTAACATACACCCTCGCCCTCTCTACGGCTTCGTCGAAACCCTCAACCGCCCTAGCGTCCGTGCGCGCCACAACAAGCAGACCATTCCTCCTCGACTCCACAGCTGCAAGTATCTTTTTAACCATGTCTTCAACACCAACCACCTCTTTATTGGGCAGGTGGCCGCACTTTTTTGGCATAACTTGGTCTTCTATGTGAACCCCCGCGGCGCCAGCCAACTCCAACTCCCTAACAGTTCTACCAACATTCAGAGCCTCCCCAAAACCCGTGTCAATATCCACAATAAGTGGAGCACCAACAACTCTGGTTATACCACCAACAGCCCCAGCCACCTCTGTGAGTGTGGTGAGCCCCAAGTCTGGGAGGCCGAGGGAGTTTGCGAAGCCTCCACCCGAGAAGTATAAGGCTTTAAAACCCACCCTAGCGGCCACCATGGCTGATATGGGGTTGAACACGCCTGGAGCAACCACTATATCCTCAGTCGCCAATAGCCTAGCAAGCTCAGCGGGTTTAGATTCGGATTGACTCAATCCTTGCACACCCTTTCATAAGGATTTAATCGAGGACACCAGCTCTTTAACAGATTTTTTCTCGAGACTCCAAAGTGTTGGGAGCGCATCCTTGGGTCCACCGCACCTTAAATATTTTGTTTCTACCTCTTGGTCGCTGAGAGGATTCTTATAGTGGCCGCGTGGATAAGTGGCCTCTTCGGTGTAAATCGAGCCGCCCTTTGTAACAACCTTTATACGCACGGGTGTAGACTCTGGGTACATCTTGTCGAATTCAGCGTCCACACTAATCTTCATGACGCCTAGAAGCCTCCTAATACTTTGGTCTCGAAGCTTCCACTCCAAGTAGCTATCCAAGGATATGGAGCCATCCACGAGTGTTGCAGCCACAATATAGGGAAGGCTATGGTCCGCCGTCTCCTTGGTTTTCGGATCCCACTTCTCGGGGTCCTTTGCGATGATTCTCCAACCAACACTGAAGGTGTCCACTTTAATTTCAGCCACTTCGTTTGGATCAACCTTCTCTCTGAGTCTTCTAGCCACGTCAACAGCGCTCATGGCGTGGTATTCAACGGGGTAATACTTGATATGCGTCTCCAAGAGCTTCGGCTCCCCCACACCAAGATTTAGTTCGAGTGGACCTGAGACCTGTTTGAAGAAGCCCATTTCACCTTCGAACACTGGTGAAGGCCCACTCATGCCGTGCTTTGCAAGGAGCGCTGCGAAGAGGCCGTTTCGCGCCGCGTTCGCAGCTGCGCAACCCTTCCACATTGAAAGCTCACCCGCACGCGTCTGTCTTAACGCTATGTTGGGTGTTGCAGCCAGGTTCACAGCCTGAACCAACTTGTGTTTGTCAAGCCCCATAACCTTGGCTGCCCCCACAGCAGCCGAGATGGCAATATAGGTGACGTGATCCCACCCCCTGTCCCTTATGCTGGAGGCGTCAGCAAGCCTACACGCAACCTCATAGGCGGTTACAACACCAAGTAAAAGCTCTTGTCCATCTGCACCCTCGGCTTCAGCTGCAGCCAAAACACTGGGTATATTGTCGCTTGGGTGAATAGCCTCCTTTGAAAGATATGTATCATTATAGTCCAAATACCTTGCGGCGCAGCCATTTGCGAACGCCGCCTCTTGAACGGGCGCCTTAACCCAAGAGCCTAAAACCGTCGCACCGTAACGCGAAGTAGAGTAGGCTGCCACGTCCCTAGCGATCTTTACGGGCTCTGCTTCAAGAGCTGGGAAGCAAACACCCAGCGTGTCGATTATTCTCCTCTTAGCCTCGTGCACAGCACGCTGGGATAGGTCTTTGTACTCCAAGGATAGTGCATAATCCGCAATTTTATCCGCGAGCATATGAATTACACTATTGGAAAACTCTATAAGGTTTACCAGCTTTGGTTTTCAGACAACCATGGCAACCAAAATTGTCGCACTCACCAAGAAAATATTAGCCGACCGTAGGAGTGGGTCAACCACACTAGCTAAACGCTTGCTTAACACACTAATCGAATCAAAGCCAAAACCAGAGGAGGCGCGCGAGGCCATACAGATTATGGCATCCGCTTCAAGAGACATGCTGATTCTACACAATGTGGCAGAAGTTTGTTCTAAGCTTATCCAGCATGGATTACAGCCCAGCGACGCAGCCGAGAAAATCTTGAACAACATTAACACCAGCATTGAACACGCCACAAATGAGGGTGTCAAGAAACTAGGAGACTACAGCAGCTTTCTAACACTTAGTAACAGCGACCAGCTACTTCAACTCTTCATGGCAATTGAACCAAAAGTTATATATATCTTGGAGTCCAGGCCTGGCGGTGAAGGAACTATCCTTGCGAGCAAACTCAAAGCATATGCCAAGCCAGTCAAAGTGGCACCCGACCTTTCATCCCACATACTGATTACACGTGTTGAATGTGTGGTTGTTGGAACAGATGGCGTTTACGATCGTGGATTCGTGAATAAGCTTGGGACGGGGTTGCTCGCCTGCCTATGCGCGGCCAACTCCAAGCCTTTCTACGCCCTTACAACAAAATGGAAGACTGCTCCCACAAGCATTAAAAAACAACTCCCACACAACCACTATCACAGTGTCTTTGAATGGGTGAACAACACCAAACTTAGCTCATACATATGTGAACTTGGAGAGCTGAGCCCACATGAGGCTTACCGTAGGCTTCGGGGAGCACTCACAACGCTAAGCGGAAAGAACAAAACATAGACACGGCGTGTCAACCGCTGGGTTCGCCGCTTTGAGGCCGGCTTGAGATAAAAACACACACAAAAACAAGCCCGCCCACTACACGGTGGCACAGCGGACCCCACGGGCTTCGCCTCCCACAACCAAAACCATCAACCACGCCACAAAGTAACACCTCTTATGGCGGTGCACACAATCAACTCAGTATATATACCACGCTTTTAAGGATAGCCGTAATTCAAACCCACATAGAATGCTTATGACAGCCGCATTAATTACTAAGTATTTTTGGTAGCGAACATCCATCTTATTAATATGCAAAATCTTTATCATACCGCGCATTAATACTAACATGTTGGCGGTTTTAGGCGGGTAGTAAAAAATGAAGTTCGACGACGTGTTTAAAGAGGCCGTGGAAGAAGCATTCTCAGCCTACGGCCTCGTCGGTCCAGTCATGATCAAGGATATAGAGACGAGAACAGGCGTCAAGGTTTCAAAGTGGTGGAAGAACCCAGACAGAATAGAAAAAGTGATTATGTCAACATACGGTCAAGGAGGCAGGGCTATTACTTCAAACATAACCACCAAGCTATTAGCCAGATTACCTCAACACTTAGAGGTGGTGGATCAAGACTTCAGCGAAACAATAAAAGAAATTGTAAACCAACTCAAAAAATTGAAACAGATATGAACATGGGGTATAAGCTAATTCTTTTATTTGCTAAATCCATGGGCTGCCGTGCGGTTCAACCCTACACACCCTAATCACAAAACACGTTCGGGTGCACCCAAAGCTTTAACCCCAATCACTAGATCCCCAAAACTTTAGACAAAGCGCTTAACCAAGACAAGTGACCCTCAACACTTTTGTAACCCAACCTTCAAATAGAATATTGGAATGCCAATAGCTAACACACTAAATGCAGTAGTCATTAACGCGTCACCAAACCCTGGAACAACACTGGAACTATCATCTAAGGTGGCTCATCTGTTGGCAAGTAGAGGTTTCGGTGTCCGTGTGATAGACGTGTACAAGCTTAGCATACAAGAGTGCATCGGGTGCTTCTCGATCGCACCGGACAGGTGCACCTATCCGTGCGTGGTTTCAGACGATATGGGAATCGTGTACAGGGAGCTACTCGCCTCCCACGCAGCGGTTTTCGTCACACCCACATACTGGGCTAATGTGCCAGGTAAACTAAAAAACCTTGTAGACAGACTCACAGCGCTTGAAAACAACGGCTTCCAACTTGAGGGAATCGTCGCTGCGGTGATTGCTGTAAACCAGGTGAGTGGTGGCTGGGAAGCAGCATCATGGCTTGCTGGCGTGCTCAACATGATGGGTGCCCTCATACCTCCCTACGGAATACAAGTGTTCTATTCAAGGAGTATAGCGGAAAGGTTGGAGCACTCGGCAGGCGAGGCGGCAAAAGAGTTTTGGGGCGACACGGACCTCACAGTGCTTGCGGACAACGTAGCACACCTCTGCAGTCTAAGGTTGCGCGACCACTGCTTCGGATTCAGGAAGAACTCCACGCCAAACACTGCGGTTTAGTCCTAAACAGAGCTCCCAGGTGTGCTCGAATGTCACTTGGGAATTGTTGACGCGGTTGACCAAACCTTCTCAAAAGTCTCTCGTAAAGAGGATGCGAAGGCGTGGTCTTTGAGGTGGACCGCCACCACTGGCACACTGTGTGTGGAGCTCGGGTCGGGTAAACCTATAATAACATTGTCGGTGTCGGTCACCATTGTGTCCAGCAGGACGCCGGCTGTAAACCTTACATCGGCCCCCAACACCTCAACGAGTTCTATGTCCTCCCTCTCAAGCTTTGTACCAAGAGGTATCAACACTCTTATCACCCTGTTTGAACCGCCACCCACAGCCCCCCTCACGGCCCCCCTAAAATATGTTCTCGCCTCCAACGCCTTGTTGAGTGTGAGCAACACCTGCGCGGAGTGTGGTAGCACCTGGTAGAGTAAGGCTACAACCTGCTCGAAGCCCCTTAGTATCACTGGGTCGCTTGTCGCACGCCCACGCGAGGACTTAAGGGAGTCTATGAGTGTGCTCTGGGCTTGAAGCCTGCGTAAGTCTTCTTCTTCGAAGGCCGCCCTGAGTATCGCCCTACGAGCTGGGAGGGCAACGTCTGGGCTTATCGCCTCTACTAGGCCTCCAGAAATTTTCACAAAACCTTTGGCTTCAAGCGATCTAACCACGTCGTAAACACGTGGCTTCGGAATTTTGGCGCCCACACTTATCTCACCTGCACTCATCGGTTTCTTTAGTAGTGCAACGTAAGCCCTTGCCTCATACTGGTTTAACCCAAAGAATTTCTTTAAGAGCTCCAAATAATCCTGCGTGGTGCTAGCCAAATAACGCACCCCTAAAACATAACGTAGACAGTATCCCCTTCAATCGATGTGGGGTAAGACTTCAACCCATTCTCGGTGGGCGACCCGGGAAGAGGCTTCCCGCTAGTTACGTCAAACACCGCCTGGTGATACGAGCAGTAAAGGTGTTTATCATACAACTGCCCAAACTCAAGTGGGCCAAGCTCATGTGGGCACAGCCCATCAAAACAGTAAACCTTACCCCCATATTCAACAAGTATATATCGCCCACCCTTATATCTGAAGGGCTTAATAACCCCAGATTTCAGCTCCGATTTCCTAGCAACGGGCACGTATCCACACATCTAAAATGGTTTTGACATGGCCTAACAAAAGCGTTGCGAGCAGCCGTCCAACACAGCATCACACTGCCCGCTTTCGCCCGCCCAAAAGTTTAGTTGAGGTCGAGTTGGACGAATTCGTCTGGGTTGACTAGCAAGCCGAGCTCAAGCATCTCGTACACTATCTGCGCCACTTGTCCGGCTATATCCCCGCTCTGTGCGCCTAGGCGCTCCGCGATCACACCCGTGATTTGGCCCACACTTGTTGAGCCGTCGCACAGCTCCCATACGGATTTAACGTGCTCGGACACTTTATAGGCTTCTCCGCGTGGGTTTATAAGTAGTGTTGAGCCGTCGGGTGCACTTCTCCAAGAGCCCGCTCGAAGGGGTTTGAGTTCAAATGGTACAACCACCTCTTGAGGCCTATCGAACCCCAGCTGTTTTTTAGCTTCTTCGGACATCCTATCAGGCGTCCACGGTGGATCCCACACGATTTCTACGTGTGCACTCTCAACCCCTGGCACCTGCATAAGCTGTCTTTCAACCTCCTCCCTAAGGAAGGCGTGGGCTGGGCAGCCCTGGGCGGTGAGAGTCATCCTAACAAAGACATTCCCACCATCAATCTTAAGATCGTATATTAGGCCTAGATCAACGATGTTTACAGGTATCTCGGGATCATAGCAGCTTTTAAGAGCCTCCAAAACCCTTTCTTTTTCAACCATACTATATATATCACCCACCCGTGTATATTGGTTTTGGTAGTCCACCTTTTAGATAAGGCTAATCGGTGGGCTACTCGTTTCTCGTGTATGAATGTTGTCAATATTGGTGTTGCAGCCAGCAGCGAATCTTCGAACAAGAAGGTTGCCCGAGGATTTGTTTCAAGCCTCAGGGGTGACGTGAGACTGTTTTTGGGTGGTTATTGGGGTCTTATGAAGGATGTTGCCGACGCTGCCAGTGAGAGTGGATTCACAGTGGTATTCCTCTTACCGATGGAACCCAAACAAACACCTCCACGTAGACCAGAATTCATAGCTGTTGACACTGGTGTGGAATACAGGGCGCGTAGTGTGTTCATCTGCAGAAGCTGTGATGTGCTGGTGGTGTTGGGAGGTGAGGCGGGCACAATAATCGAAACATACATGGCGTACGCCATGGGTAAACCAGTGGTCGTGCTCACTGGTACGGGTAAATCGTCCGATAAACTCCACCTAATGGGCGAACACTTGGATAATAGGAGAACATCTGTGATCCACTATGTAGATAATCCTGTACACGCGGCAGAGCTCGCTCTCAGCCTAGCCAAAACCCACGTCGATGGGGGGGATATTAATACCTACGGTTGAGTAAGATTTAAAGCCCTAACCAACGCTTTTTAGTAATGCCCAAGTGTAACGTGTGCGGCGCCAAGAACCCTGAGTCTGCTATTTCTTGCACCAACTGCGGAGCCCCACTCTACACACAGACACAAGAGCAGACCTACACACCTCCAACCCAAGTTGGCGCACCCAACGAGAAGCAGAGCCCAGCTTTGGGGGAAACCCAAGGCGCCAACACACCAGTCGCCGTTGTCGATTATAAGGCTGGGCTGCCCGTTATGGGCATAGTGAGCACACTGGTTTTCATCGTGATTGTAGCGGTGAGCTCACTTTTGAGTGGTGGAGTGAGTTACCCCATACTCGCATTTGTGTTCATCCTTGTGGCATTCACACTGGTAAACATGGTGGCTAGAAGTAGGTTGGGCCTCGGCAAACTCAGGTATGAATTTTACCCCGAATATATGAAGATTGAGGGGGGGAGGATCTCAACCACAATGCAATACAGCGAGTTGAGCAACGTGACGCTTATGGGGAGCAGGATAATCATCGATCTCACTGGTACATCGCGGATGAGAAGGATAATAGTACCTCAAAACCCCACCCTGAGTGGAGGATCATCCCTCTACGCGTGGCTTAGCTCCAAGGTTAAAGCGCAGGAGGACTCTGGAGGGGATTCGACTGACTCGAACGAGCCGTCTGAGCCAGTGAGCCCAAACGAGCCGCCCGCTCCTTAAGGTTCACAACCCTCTGTTTTGACAAACTGATCTTTTCTCCAAGCTTTTCAAGGTTTGCCTTCTCGGATTCAAGCGCTTCTCTGAAACGCTTCAGCTCGCCGATGCGCTCGTTTAATTCGGCGTCCTGCTGGGCTAGCCTCTGCATTAGGAATTCGGCTATGGGAGCCTGAACTTCGACAACCCTGCGGTATGCTTCTTCGACGCGTTGGCTTAGAGAGGAAAACCTGCTCTCTTCTTTTAACAAATCCTGCAATCCTGATTCGAGTAGTGCTGAGATTTCGGGTACTAGGCTTGGCGCTAAGCTCTGAGGCAGGGAGCCGCCCTCTATTGCCGCAAACAACCCTTCAAGCAACTCTGGTCTAAGTCTCCTAACCACCTCGTCTATGTGACCCGATATATCCAAGCTCTGAGTTTGGGCTGAGGATGGGAGGTCGGAGTCAAATTTGAGCGCCCTCATCATTATGTCTAATACATCCGGTTTACCCGTGACGGGTGATAGAATCCTGCGGATGGACACAACAATAGATAGCTCAACAAGATTATGAATCTTGCCCCAGCCAAGTTGTGGACGCTCAGCGCCTACTTGTGGCTGCCGAAGAGCACTAGGAAGTAGAGTTTGCTCAGGAAGTTTAGGAAGCGCCTATTTTTCGTCGAAAAGTATAGCCTCGTTGCTTTGACCGTTACTCCACATGTGATGTCGTGTAGAACCCCCGCATCACTCGCCGTTAAGCCAATCAGCCTTCTACCGTTTATAAGCGAGATCCTAAGCGCAAGAAGGTCTGCGAACATCGTGATGAGAGCCCTTATCGGTGGAACCTTTGAGTCGTTGGCTATCCGCTTATCCCGCCACAAAACGTCCACAGCGCCTATTCGCACACCCATTTTACGCGCGTTAACGATTAGCTCTGTGTCAAAGAAGAAGCCGTCAGTTCTAATCTGATCCATAAGCATCATCGCAACATCCACTCTAAGCGCTTTTAACCCCACTTGGTGGTCGGCTAAACCCGTTCTAAACAAACCCCTGACCAAGGCGTTAAAACCCAGGCTTAGAACCCGTCTCCTAAGCCCATAGGCTCCACCTCTAAGATACACTCTCCTAGAAACAATAAGTCCATAGCCTTGCTCTACAAGTCCAATCATCTCAGCCAGTTTGCCCACCTCTACGGGTAGGTCAGCATCCAAGAACACTACGATTTTGCCTCTTGCAAGCTTTAACCCATTCTTAAGCGATCCGCCTTTACCCATACGTGTGGAGAACTCGGCCACACGTATCTTATGATCACTCACATTAGCGTACTTAAGAGCTTCTTCAACCGTGCCATCTTGACTATTATCATCCAAAACTATGAGCTCGTAGCTAGACAAGCCCACTGATTCCAGTTCACGCTTCAGGGTTTCAAGTGTTCCCCCAATAATTTGAGATTCATTATAGGTTGGGATGAGCACCGAAACCCTGACAGGGTGATCGTTATAACTCAATTCCGCTTCACTAGCACACAAATAAGCGGATTAGAACCATTCTAACAGCCGGCCAAACAGTGTACGAAGAACGTAGAGTCATTGTTCCACCTCGCGTAATAGATGTTTCAGCTATGCACTTAAGCATTTTGTTTTATATTTCGAGCATTGTTAATCTATCCAATTAATTATGGATGTTACCCACCCGTTTCTGAAGGATTATAACTTATAACCCATTTGAAGTGTTGGCCCCTGCGGTCGAGCGTGTTTTGCGCGCGTTAGGCTTGTGGTGGGCTAAGGCGGTATTCACCCTTCAAAGATGGCGAGAGGTCTGGGCGCCCGCGGCGGGCGGTTGGCCACATGGGTGGAACACACGCAGGATTGTGGTGGGTGTAGCTAGCGCATCCATGTAGTAGTCCACACCGCACGTTTCATACTTCGATCTCCCAAAGCACGGTGCTCCAGTTTCCCACGTGGGTGGGGCACTTCGACAAGGTCTCTTTTGCATCCACGTAAACGCTCTCGGGGAGGACTGTATTCAATCATCTTCTGGTACATCGTGAAAGGCTGCGTGTTCAAGCTTTCGCTGAACTTCCAACCCTCACTGTTCACACCATCACTCCTTATTCCACTCAGGTCTAACACAAATGACGTGTATGGGTTTCCTACACCATCGCTGTGGTTAGCCTTTGCGGCGCATCATGACGCGGTTCCCCCACCCACCTCTGGTCTGACGTGGCATTCTGTACTTCTCCCTTTTGTTTGTTGTGCATATGCTTCCGCAGATTCTTCTAGCTCTTAGAGGGGGCGCTTTGTATGTTGGCTGTTCCGATGCCCCGCGTGCCACTTCTCCTCGGCGCAGGCGCTCCACTGCTGGTGTCGCAAACGTAAAGCCCATCGTGGAGAAGCTCAGGCGCTACACCACGAATCATTCGCCCATGGTGTTATCCGCTTCCGATATGCTGAAGCTTACACACAAGATTTCCGATCTGCAAGAGCCCAAGCTTTAGCCTGCCACAATTCTTTGGGGTCCATGTTCTCAGTGTTTGGGACGTAAACTTAGTGGTGGGGTCAAAGTGTTACCCTGAGCTTGCAGCCTTCCAGCCTGAACTGCTCCCACCAATCGTCATCATCAACCCCTCTACATTGGGTGCGGTTAGCCCCCGTGGTGGTTTTCCCTGTATAGGTAAAGTGTGGTGGTGACCGTTGCGCACTCGGGGTCGGTTGGTGCCGTAAGCTACATAGCTGAGGCTTGATGTGAACCACAGCTTGGCCGCCTCCCCAAACACAGTTGGCGAAGGTGTGCTCTTGTTTTCTGTATAGTTTGACATGAGGCTTCGAGGCCGCATCTTTCGGCTCCCTACATATATCTAAACGCTTCAACAGAGCAGCCTCGAAAGTGGGTTATACCTTATACCTCTTATTCCACGCGTCGCAAACCGTAACACCTCAATTTGCCTCTCCATATACTTGAACCACTCGAAACATCCACATCATAGCGCAATAACAATTTGTGATCACACTCCACATGGATCTACATTTGTCGAAGTCGCGTTGAACCAGCGTGTGGCGAGTTTACACCCTACTTTTCCCACGCTTAGCGGCTAGCCCACCGTGATCGGCACACACTCATTTTTCAGCCACTGGTTTTCTGCTCTATGAGCTCAAGCCATATCCCGTTGGGATCCTTGATAAACGCTATACGGCTTGAACCCAACGTATAGGGCTCCCTCGCCACCTCGACACCTAACTGCTTCATGTGTTCCACGGTTTTATCCAAGTCGTCCACTCCGAAGGCTATGTGATCAAGCTGGTCACCCTCAGTATACCCTGTTTTATCACGCCACCATGTGAGCTCAATCCTATGATCAGTGTTTGAGGCTGCAAGGAAGGCGATTTCAGCGTTGTTCTGCTTTATCTCCCTCCTACTAATAAGGGTGAGGCCGAGCTTTTCGGTATAAAAACGAATGCTCTCATCCATATTCTTAACCGTTATAGAGGTGTGTAGTAAACGCAAGCGACACACCAAATGACCGTTGTTATAGGCTACACTCAAGCTTAACGACCATTTATGAAACCCTTCAAATACTCGTATGTTGTGGTCAATTCATTCAAAACATATTCACGAATGGCTAGATTCTTGAGCGCTTCGGCGTTCGCTGGATTCACCTCACAAATTTTATTCAGCGTGTTTTCGGGGTGGCCTAGGTAATACTCTATGAGAGAGCGGTGGTGGGATAGCACACGACGGGTTAGGGGGGCCACAAGTGGGTTTTCAAAGTATAGCTTCTTTACCCCATCGGGCAGCAGTTTCACCCGCTCCCTAACCCACATACACATTACTTCAGGTGTTATCGACTTGAATCCAGATTCAACAAGCCTCTCAGCGTAGCCCTCCCGCTCGAGCAGCGCCCGTAGAAAAGATGTTATCTTTCTAATAGACTCACTCTCCACAGTGAGTTACCCCTAATAATCATGTTCTCACTACAACCTATAAGCGTGGGGCACCCCGATCAATTGGTAACGCAAGGAACACCTATACTGCTTGGTCGAAGTTAACGCTATACACACGCGTTCGAAGTTTAAGCTTAATGGTGAGTGACGATTCATATTTGTACAAAGTAGATGAGCCGTGTTCAACCCAGAAGATCTATTCAAAATTGTTTCGGTTGAAAACTTCGACGTGAGGTTTGGGCGTGTAGCCGTGGTGTGCTATGAAAACCGACCAGTGGCCAGAATACTAAGTGGATTCGGGGAAAATTGGCTCGACTCCTCTGTAAAGATTGAGCTCGGCGAATTATTCGCAGAGTCTGTGAAGTGGTCTCCAAGTGGTTGTCTTCTAATAGAGGCAGATAGGGGTGGCGCTGAGAGGAGATCCATTTACATTTATGATAATGGATCCCTCACCCCAATTATTTCGGATGGATACGACAACGTAGAGTACACACCTTCACTCAACGGTAAGCAGGCCGCGTTTTTATCTAATAGGGAAGGTGAAACCATGCACCTCTACGTCCACGAAGCCCAGAGCATCCGTAGGGTGAGTTTGGGCAACCTACCTGTTGAGGGCTTCGCATGGTCACCCGATTCGAGATTCATAGTATACTCGCAGGGGATATATGACAATGACCTATGGGTGTACGATTCACACAGCGGACACACATCTAAGCTATTCGGGCTACCTGCAAGCGAGCAACACGTCTTCGAAGATGGTTGGGGTGAGCAAGGCTTACTCGTAGCCTCGAATCACGCGGACACATACCAAGTTGGCGTTATTCCTTACGACAAAGTTAGGGCGGTGTGTGAAGGAGAGAAGGAAATAACGGACGCCAACTCTTTACGATGGCTCACTAATGCTAAGTGGGACGTTGTTGAGGCGGCATGGTACAACGAAGACCTAGTGTATGTTGAGAATTGTGATGGCGACCACACGCTTAAAATCGGTGAACACAAGGTTTTGAGCAGCGGTGTTATAAGCACTTTAAAGGTTTCAGACAACACCCTCTACTTTACAAGATCCACACATGACAGGGACAACGATCTATACATGGTGGACAACAAGTTTGGTGTGCACCGGCTTACAGATTCGATGAGCCAAGTTAAGGCGCAATTCGTCGAACCCAAACACATTGAGTACACGAGTAGAGACCTCAAGATACACGCGCTCCTCTATGATGCGGGTGGTAAGAGGGGTGCGGTGTACATACACGGCGGACCAGACTACCAGTCCATGAACACTTTTAACCCAACAATACAGCTCCTAGTCCAGAGGGGATTCACAGTGATAGCCCCAAACTATAGGGGCTCAACAGGGTATGGTAGGAGGTTCAACCACCTTAACGATGGGGACCTAGGCGGCGGAGACCTAATCGACGTTGTAAACGCGAAAAAGGTATTGGGTAATAAGCGTGTTACTGTGCTTGGCGCTAGCTATGGTGGGTACCTCACCATGATGTGCATCACAAAATTCCCCGATGAGTGGTGTTCCGCGGCTGCAATAGTCCCCTTTGTCAACTGGTTTACCGAAAAGCAGCACGAGAGAGAGGTGCTCAAGCAGTACGACGAGACGAAGATGGGTTCAGATGAGGGGCTCCTCAAAGATAGGTCGCCCATCTTTAGCGTGAATAGAATAAGGGTGCCCTTACTCTTACTCGCCGGTGAGAACGACCCGCGCTGCCCAGCTGAGGAGACGCTTCAAGTAGTGGAGAAGCTCAAGGAGCTGAATATTAAAGCCGAATACAAGGTGTACGGTGGGGAGGGACACGGATTCTCAAAAAAGGAAAACTGGGTTGATAGTATAAAGAGGACAGTGGACTTCTTGGACGCGAACTGCGTCTAGACCAGTGGAACTATACTCCAAGAGACCTTGCAAAGAATCTGAGAGTCTGATCCCAAGCCTGCTTTGCTGCCGCTTCGCGGTAGTTCGTGGGGTTCGTATCGTTGAAGAAAGCGTGGGGTGCACCAGGGTAGATGCGCATTTCGAAATCCTTCTCATACTTAACCATGGCACCCACAAGTTCGCTTAGACCCGCATTAATCCTACGATCCAAGCCACCATATATTCCAAGCACCGGGCCCCTAATTTTCGCCACATTTTCTATGGGTGAAGGATTTTCACCATAAAAGATTACGCACGCATCCGTCTGACCAGTGCACCCAAGCCTCGCGGACATACCCCCACCAAAACAGAAGCCAATACTACCAATCCTATCACTCCTAACAAATTTACTGGCTTTAAGGAACTCCACAGCCGCCACCAACTCATCCGTCAACTTATCCAATGGGAGATTAAAGATAACGCCCATTAACGCCTGCACAACCCTCCTCCTATCATCCGGAAGCTTCTCAAGCTGCTTTCTAGCGTACTCCAAGTCTCTTTGCTTTTCTGGAGGTATACTTAGGAAGAACTGCATTGTGACTCTAATATTGTCCTCCGACAACATTTCCCTTGGAACATGGCCGCTCGAAAAGAGGTGGGGTGCGAGTGCCACATAGCCCTCTCTGGCAAACCTGTCGGCCACATCTCTAATATGGTTGTTCAAACCCCAAATCTCGTGGATAACTATAACTGCCGGTCTAGGCTCATCTACATCTGGCCTCGACAAGTAAGCCTGAATCGGTCCAGCCCTACCCGCATAGCTCAGAGACTCGGTTCTAACCTTGATGCTCAAACACGGTTCACCTAAAGGTCAATTAGAATCCTAAATATTAGGTTTTTTATATTCAAGTGGTATAGGCGACGCAAACTCTTAAAAGATGGGCTCACAATGCTCAAGCGTTTTGGAAGGGATGACGCTACTAACATTATACTCATACCTTAAAACTCTGAATCCGAGCATCTACCTATCCCTCGCATTTCTCTTCGGCATAGCCGCACATTTCAGGGCTATGGGTGGATACACATTCCTTAGAAAGCTACTTTCAGCTTTGAGCTCGGAGATGGGTGTTTTGTATGCGGTGGCAACAGTCACAGCGGTGTTCTCCCCATTTATACTCAACGACGTGCTGATATTAATCCTCACACCAGTCCTCGTGAGAATATCTAAGGAAAGCGGTGTAAGTGTTGCACCACTCGTGGTGGCCGAAGTGACATACACAAACATATCAAGCGCGCTTACACCCATCGGCAACCCCCAGAATATTCTCCTGTGGGAGTATTCGGGGCTCTCAGCCTTAGAGTTCGTCAACCTCACCTGGAGGCCGCTACTCATATCCCTCGTACTCACAAGTGTTGCGCTGTACCCCCTGTCAAAGAGGATCGGTAGGACGCCCATCCACGTGGACAACGAATGGAACATGAGGCCCGCAATCTACCTTTCCACAGTCGCAGTAATCGTGTTCACACTCGACATTTTAAAAGTGGCAAACGTATTGGCACTCGCACTATCGTTCTTCAGCGGCTTCGTGTTCACAGCCAAATCGCTTAAGGCCTTCACACGTGAATTCGACCTAAAAAGCCTCGCCATTCTCTACCTCCTAATAGCTAGTGTGAGCGCAACGTCCGTCTTCCTCGAAGGAGAGCTAAGACCATATGTTGAGTTGGCCGCAACAGGCACCCAACCCTATTCTGCAGCATTCATGCTCGTGGTGTCCAACATAATAAGCAATGTGCCAACAACACAGCTTGTGCTCACAGTGGGAAGCGTACCACCAAACGTAGCACCAAAACTAGCCGTCGAAGCGGGGCTTGCGGGCAACATCGACCCTTTGGGCTCCCTCGCAAACCTACTAGCACTCAACATTTTAAGGCAGGGTGGGCTTTCACGTAAGAAAACAATCCTGCTCCAGCTGCTAATAGGCACCTTGTCCTTTCTACCCGCGTTCATAGCCTGATATGGGTTTGACCAATATGGCTAGATGGGTCAGCCTTAGGCGCCCGCTTTGAGCTTGGTGTACTTTTCACTCTTAAAGAGCTCCTCAATCTTTTGTTTTGTAGCCCAAACACCGGCCCTCTGCCCAGTGAGCACGTGCTCCACCCTACCATCAGCATATTCAAAGAACACTTGGGGTATGGTGTAGTCTTCCGACCAGTCTCCATACTCCTTTACGAGCCTGTCGGCCACCTTTACCTGCTCTTTGTCGTCTATGTCATAAAGCTCTAGCTTGGCGCCAAGCTCTGAGCTAGCCCTCTTCATAGCATCGAGGGTAAGGGGGTTGCAGTGTGGGCACCACTTGGCGTACACAACCTTAATGGAAACAACACGACTCATATTCTACATTGTCTCGGAAGGGGAAAATAAACCTCATCTATTGGTGTGAAGAATCCTTCCCATCGGATTCAAGTCGAAGCGACCTATACCCCCTATCATAGTACACAAGCGGGCCGACCTGGGTTGGGCTTTCGCCTCCACCCACAACTCTGCCCAGCACAAGTGCGTGGTCGACAACTTCAAACACATTGTGCAGGGCCGCCTCAACATATCCGCAAACACCTTCTATCACAGGCGAACCGGTGACACCCCTAGCGAAGCGCACACCCCTAAACCTCTCCTCACTATTCAACTTTGGATCAGCGAACCTTTCAGCCACCCACCTCTGCTCTTCCGACAATATATTCACAGCGAAAGAGCCGCTTTCCCTAATACGCGTATAGGTCCTCCCTGTGAGAGAAAGTGAGACCAAGACCAGCGGTGGGTTGAGTGAGACGCTGAGAAAAGCCTGCGCTGTGGAACCGTGAATCCACCCATTACCGGCAGTTGTAACGACGGCGACGCCCGATGCGAATCGCCTCATAATCGAGCGGTAAACATTCTGATCCATAACCCTGAATGTGTGCGATGAATCCATATACCAAACATTATTGTAGCGCCAAAAAATATAAATCCAGCAAAGTCACGGTAGAGACACTCCTAGACAAAAAAGTGTTGTTCCACTGGATGATACAGCTGAACCTGGCTGCAAACCCTGTTTTAGAACCATCCCTTTTTCTTTATAGCCCCCTTAACCTTCTGCAGTGTTTCTGGGGGGATCTCAGCCATGTTGTGTGCTTCTTTTGCATGCTGAGCTATCTTCTGCATGAGCTCCTCCTGGTTCTTGGCCTGCGCGGAGAAACCACACTGCATACCTATATCCTTGCACGCAAACTCGTAAGTTGCCATATTATACCAAGTTTAATAGCGCTATAAGCTCCGTATAAACCTTACCCTATACCTATAATTTGTCCAGCAAATAAAGAATACACCCCACAACATGTGTTAAAGCTTTAGACCTTCAATCCCTATGGTTTAGGAGGCGAACCACGGCACATCAGCCATATTTAACCGCTAAGCAAATCACAAGTATGAGCCATGCACCACGCCAAGATGGGTACGTAGCAAAATCAAGTGTAAAACACTTTGTAGAGCCACACTATCCGCTTTGGGTTGTAGGCGACCAAACCAAGCCCAACTATCCGACCGTGGATGTCGTCCCCATAGCGCTTTTTCAGGTAAGCCGAACGCTTGGTTTTTGGCGACAATTATGAGAAGGGTTGGCGCCATCATTAATGTAGGGAGCACCTCACACCCCTATTACCTATCTTTAATATTGGAGGGTGTGTGGGGTTTCCCATCAGTCGAGTTCGAGGAGTGGGTTCTACTCGAAGTAGATACACCCATACTCCTATTCCTTGAACACAGGGGTATCCGTGGGGTGTGGGTCGCCGCGCAAGTTATTGAAAAGTTTCCGAACACTTTCCCCGTGAGCTACTGGTACAAGAACCCTTACCACCGCCCATTCCAGTTTAGGTTAAGATACACCCTGCCAGAGAGAGTGGACCACGAGTCGCTCGACGGGGTGAAGCCTGTGACAATAAGGGAACTATACGCCAAGGGGTTCGAACCCCGGGATGGGTGGGAGATAGCGGTTTTCGCCGACGGGTACACCAACCCATATGGGGTTTTCGAAGACATAGAATCCGAGCTGTTCGAGAAGAATCCATCTTGGCACACAGTCTAGCTCCGTCAAACACAGCGCTAAAACACCACGTATTGAGAGTTCTCTTTATTTAGTTTGGACAACGCAGTTAACCCAATGCCTTACACTTCACGGCGGTCCACGTATACACCAAATATTTGGCGAAGGTTTTTAGCACAGTTTGCACAATTGGGTTTTAATCGGGGTGTGCGGATGGTGCAACACCTTACCAGAAAGAGGTATAAGTTCATAGCTGACCCAGGCGATGTGAGGGTCGGGGAGAAATTGGATGTGGAGGGTACAAGGGCGGATGTGGTAATAGTGGGCGCCCCATGGGACGGCGCGGTGGGGACGAGGCCCGGTAGCAGGCTTGCACCCTCAAGGATAAGGCAAAACCTGTTCACTGCACCCTACCAGGGTGGCTTCACCGTTAGCGATTGGGGTGACGTGAACACCGTTGTGGGTGACCACGAGGAAACTTGGAGGCGCATCTCGTCGGCGTGTGCGGAGGCTATGTCATCATCCTCCGAACTACTTTTGATTGGTGGCGACAGCACTGTTTCTTACAGCGCCTTCAAAGCGCTAAAAGGATGCTTGAGTGGAAAACTGTCCTACGTTTCGTTCGACGCCCACCCAGACGTCAGACATGTCAATGAGGGGCTCACGAGCGGCCAAGTTGTGCGCTGGGTTAGGGAAACTGACAAGCAGGCGCCCATCTGCGTTGTGGGTGTAAGAAGACACTCGAACCCACCATACCTCTTTGACGAGGCTAGGGCGCTCGATGTAAGGATTTACGGGGTGGAGGAGGCTCTCAACCCCAAGTTTCTAGACGAATTAGAAGAGCTTGTGGGAGACTCAACACTGCATCTTAGCGTGAACATGGATGTTGTAGACCCAGCATACGCCCCCGGTGTTAACAGCCCCTCAGTGGGCGGCTTCACGTCCAGGGAAATAATAGGCCTTGTACGTAGTGTGGCCAAACGCTTCAAACCCAAAGTGGTCGACCTAGTCGAGTATACACCAGCCTACGATGTGGGGGACATCACAGCTATGCTAGGCGCAACACTACTTTTAAACGCCATATGGGTCTAGATGAGGTGGCTGTTAGGTTGGTGAGGCTGCCACCACTAAACTGGGCTACACCCATGGTGTTCGTTGAGCCGGCGAACACAGGCAAAAAGCCAGCCTGAGCATTGGGGGAGAGCAAAAACCCCCGAATCAAGCTGGGTATTGGCTATGCTGGACGTGTTTTTATCAACCCCGTAGCGGCCGCGGGTGTGCTACACGAATACACCCACAACTAAGGCCCGGCTTAGCAAGCCTTACTGCAACGTGTTTTAAAGTGCACCTAGCCTTGTGAAAACCTATCCCAGTCCTTATAACTGGGAAAAAAGGAAGCGTGAATCGCTATTACTCATCCAAGGAGTAGGCTTCAAAACTGGGAGTGGCTGGGGTAACGCAATCAAAGGTTGCATCAGCACCATAGAGAAACCCTGTCAATGTGGATCTCGCCCGTCACCCATCGATGGGTCTAAAGTGCCACATTACTCTCCCACGAGCTACTTTTCCGCACGCTCACACAAATGGGTGATAAAAGCTGTGGCAGCACAAATAAACCCAAACCAAACACGCCATAGACACTATAATTATAGCGTAAACGGGGCAAGATTAATATGGCCATCTCCACCTAAAATCCTGTGATGCCCATGCGCAGGGGTTTGGCGGTTGGCCTAATAATACTTGTGTTGGTGATTGGCGTTGCGGGCTATGCCTTCTACCCATACTTGGTGTCAACCAAAATAGACCAGCTAAACTATGGAGCTACCGTCTATATTTATGGAACGGTCACCCAAAGCCGCTTCGCGTTAGCGAACATCAGTGTTTTCCAAGTGAGTGACTCAACAGGGTCCGTGTATGTTGCGTGGGGTGGTAGCCTACCAGCCGTGGGCAGCCACGTACTCGTCCACGGAGAAGTTGTGTCCTTACTTGGCGCCAAGTATATTAGGGCTGACAGTGTCACCGTTTGGTATTTTTGAGCACTTCGAGCACTCTACAGCTCTTAGCCACCCATTCTGGTTGCACTGGTCTTTGTTGCTTTTGGACGCGTGGGCATCCGTGTACATAATATATATACCTTAGATGATACATGTTAGTGGAAATGTCGCTTAGGGTTTTCATATCTGACTCGGAGTTGGTGTACGCCGCACCCACTCAGGGTGAGCTACCCCATCTTGGGGAGCTATTCGTTTTAAGGGACGACGAGGGGTCTGTGCTACTTAAGGTTGTGGGCCACGGATATGTGTCCACGATACGCAGTGAGATACTCGCAATGATGAGTAGAGAGTGGGACACCGCTGAACCTGTGCAGCTCACCTATAACGGCTCACCAACCACGTTTGTAGCCAAACTAAAACCACTAATAGAGAGGGTGGCCGGCGCACTCAGACCTGTAAGGCGTGCTATCCCACCTGGAGCAGAGCTTGTTAGAGCGAGCGTGTCCGACCTAGGATTCATACAGAATAGCAGTGGTCTCTTCCTCGGCAACGTTAGGAGCGGGTACAATGTGTTGTCCGTTGAACTCAGGCTCGACCCGCTCAAGGTTGTCTCTGAACACGTGCTTGTGGCCGCTAGCACCGGTAGGGGTAAGAGCAACTTGTTGAAGGTTTTGCTGTGGTCGCTTCTTGACCATCCGAAGCTTGGTGTGTTTGTGGTGGACCCGCACAGGGAGTATTATTCGGCGCTTATCGACCACCCGCGGGCGCAGGAAAACCTAGTGTGCTTCAGCCCTAACCCTAAGGAAGGTGAGGTTAAGCTGGCTATCAGTACGAGGCTGATTCGGCCCTATCATTTGAGTGGTGTTATCAACCTGAGTGATGCTCAGGAGAGGGAGGCGTACCTTCTATACAAGGAGTTTAAGGAGGACTGGGTTGAACGGCTTCTCACCGCAGACTCTTTTATGGGTGGATTGGGCGATGATGACCTTGACCATGGGGCTCGTGTAGCGAGGGCTACGCTTTCTAGAAAGCTTATGAGACTTTTATCCGTGGGTTACGAGGCCGGAGGAGGCGTGTTCAAACTCCCCAAAAGCGTTAAGGAGGGCGAAGTTGATGGGTCAGAGTTTCTCAACGGGGTGTTTGAGGAGTTGGAGGCGAGGAGAGTTGTCGTGGTTGACACGAGCAACTTGAGCGAAGAGGCCGAGCTACTGCTTGGCAATATGGTTGCATATATGATCTTGGATAGACATATGCACATGAAGCAGGAGAACAAGGAGATCACACCCGTGGGTATAGTGCTCGAAGAAGCTCCACGGGTGCTCGGTATAGATGCGCCGGAAAACGGCTACATGAAGCTTGCGCGCGAGGGGAGAAAGTTTGGAATAGGCCTAGTGGCCGTTACACAGCTTATAAGCGTGATACCAGAAGAGATACTCGCCAACATGAACACAAAAATATACCTTGGGATGGCGAGCGGTAAGGAGCGCAGAGCGGCTATCGACAACGCTCTACACGACCTGTCTGAGGAGGAAGACGAGCTTCTCAGGCTGGATGTGGGTGAGGCTATAGTAACCAGCACCTCACTCGGCTTCCCAGTGCCCATTAAAATACCCTTTATAGACAAATTGAAAAACGATTTAAAAACGTCGGATACCGTAAGACGGGTGAGGCCTGGTGAAAAATTAATTTAGCACGGTGGCCGTAAATGGGCAACATAAGATTTGCACACGCATCGGATATCCACGTTGGGGGGTTCACCGGTAAAACCCTCCGCATAAAAGAGGAAGAGGCTGTTGCCAGATTTGTGGATCGGTGTATTGAGGATAGGGTTGATTTTGTTGTCCTAGCGGGGGACACCTTTGACAGCAATATACCCCCAATACGTGAGGCTATAATGTTGTCCAAGCAGATGGGGAGGCTGAGGGATGCGGGAATAAGGATTTACACCATTTATGGCAGCCATGACTATTCACCTATAAGGGACAGTTTAATTGAGCTACTCGCAGCCGACGGTGTTTTGAGGGTCATAAACACTGAGACGCAGGACCCTTCAGGAGTGTGGCTAAACGGTGTGCACGGTTTGGTGGGCGCCAAAGAAGTATACCATTATACTGACCCGGCGCTCACCTCAAAACACAGGCCATCGATATTCGTGTTTCACACCGCGATCTATGAGGCGAATATGACACCTAAAGAGTATAGTGTGCCCATATCAAGCCTTCCATCTGGGTACACGTATTACGCTGCGGGACACCTACACAAAAGGATAGAGCTCAAGAGCGTTGAGGGTGCCCCGGTGAACTACCCTGGCCCGCTTTTCTTAGGTTGGGGTAAGGCAGACCTTGAAAACTACTTTAGAGGAGCGGACACGGGGTTCTATATCGTGGACTTGGAAGGAGATATGGCACCACGATTCGAATATGTCAAGCTAAAAACCGTTACGGGTGGATTGGTGGAGGTTTCGTCTGAAGGTAAGTCGGCGGCGGAGGTTGTTAGAGAGGTCGAAGAGAAGGTAACCCGTTTGGTTGGCGGTCTGCCTAGCGGGTCTATTATCCTCGTAAAGATTTCAGGCACACTCTCTTCGGGGAGTAGGGCTGAGGTGAGTGTTGGGATCGAGAAACTCAAAAAGAGACATGGTGAGTGTGAGTTTGAAGTCAATGACAGGCAACTGCGCGACCCAGAAGAAGTGGAGGTTGAGAGAGGCGAAAACTATGAGGAGCGAGCATTGACTTCACTTATGGCGGGGTTCCCACTTAAGGTAAAAGTAGACTTTATACAGGAACTTATACGAACACTTGGGGAAGAAAAGCAGGAAGGGATGCAAAAGGCGGACTACGAGGCCTCTGTTCGCTTAAAGTGTATCCAATTGTTGAAGGGTGCATTTGGAAGCGAAGTATTCGATTAGTGGGGTGGTACACCACGGGCTATATGATTAAAAGAGTTAGGCTTGTTAACATAAAAAGCCATATAGACACAACCATAGAGTTCTCGACTGGTATTAACCTTATTGAGGGTGACGTGGGCTCCGGTAAGACAACAATTCTGCAGAGTATAGAGTCAGCCATTTTTGGCTACGAAATAAAAAACATGCTACGTTTGGGTGAGAGTTCTGGTGAAGTCACCGTTGAGTTCGAGCCGGAGTTAAAGGTTGACTGGAGGATCACACGTCGAGGTGTTGGTGGGGGCCACATCGTCCAGAACGGTTCTAGATCGGATCTAGCAGCCAGTGAAATCAGGAGCTTTTTCGTGAAAAAGTTTGGGTTGGGCGATAGCCCACAGATTCGCAGCGAACCAACACTATTCAGGTTGGCTGTATATGTGCGCCAAGAGGAGCTCAAGTCTATCCTAAAGGGTGGGAGTGAAGTTGAGGAGCTTGTTAGGGCGGCAACTGGTGTACGACTATATTCTATTGCGCGTGAAAATGCAGCCTCAATCCTCCGCCCGTGGCTTGTAAACCAAGTGGAAAATCTCGATAAGGTGATAAGGGTTCTTGAGGAAAACATCTCACAAGCAAGTGGTGTCGAAGATGAGCTGAGAAAAGCCGAGGAAGATTTGAGCCGCGCGAACAGCGAGCTAATGGGAATCGAGGAGGAGTACCGTGTGGTGTCCAAAGAGTTTGAATCGACTTTGGAAATCGTCAGGAAGCTTGAAGAGCAGAGGGCAAACGTTGAGGGGGAGCTAAACGAGACGGAGAGGAATATTGAGAAATCCAAAGGAAACCTAGAAAACCTCAGCGAACAGATATTCAAAAAGGAAGAAGAGCTTATGGTATTAAAGTCGACCTACCGGAACTTGGCCTCCAAGGCTCACGTAAACATAGACCCTGCTAGTGTTGACGTTAAAGAGAAAGAGCTTGTTGAAGAAATAAGGAGGCTAACTGATCGGAAGACTAGGTTTGAGCGTGACCTTCAGGATCTCGAAGACCACAAGCGGAGGATAGCGGAGCTGAGGGATGAAATTGGCAGTGAGCTCGACTACGAAGCGTTGGGTAAGCAACGCGACCAGGTTGAGACAAGAAAGAAAGAGTTGTACGGAGAGGTGGCAAAGGTTGAAAAGATCATCTCAGACTACACTCAAATCGCCGAAACCGGTGTGTGCCCTGTGTGTGGTAACAAAATACCTAGTGACCAGTACACCGCACACCTCGCCGAACTTAAAAACAAACTTGTGGAGCTCCGTAGCGAGGCCAAGTCTTTAGATGATGAAGGGAGGAGACTCGTCAGACTCATGGAACAAGCAAAGGTTCAAATGAGGCAGAAAAAGGAGATAGAAAGGCTTGAAGCCGAGATAAACAAAATAACTGAACGCCTAGTATACGAGGATTTTGACGACGAAATAAATATGCTCAATATGGGTCTAGAGGCAGCGAGAAAATTGAAGGAGGTGTTGCACACGGAAAAGAACCTTGAAGAAATGAAAACACAATACCAAAGTGAGAGCGATGAGCTTGAGAAACTCACAGAGAAATCCAATTCTTTGAGATCA
>JAVZKQ010000034.1:0-21836 GCA_038884175.1 Thermoprotei archaeon
CTTTTTTTAAGATTCACCCTAGCAACCTTCCCTGAACGACCTTTGAATCCACCTGTAACAACCTTAACCGTATCATTCACCCGAACAGGTATAGATTTTAAGTTTAAACGCGACCTTAAATCCTTGGCCAGAGGGGCGCCCATAAGCTTTACTCTAGAATTCCAACGAGTATTGTACAGATTCCTTCTTTGCTTATATCTATTAGAACTAAGACTCACAACAAATCCACCTCACACAACAATACTTGCTAAGCTTCCAAGCTTAGGGAAACGCTCAACGGCTTCTCTAGCAACTGGGCCACGGACCTCTGTGCCCTTTAATTCACCCTCTGGTGTAACTATAACCGCAGCGTTGTCTTCGAACTGGATTCGCACTCCGTCGGGTCTTCTGAAAGGCATACGTTGCCTTATGACGACCGCCCTCACAATTTGCTTACGCATCTGAGGGCTGCCACGTTTTACAGACGCCACAATTATATCTCCTACAGCGGCCGCGGGTATACGCCTAGCCCTACCCTTAAACCCCAATAGCATTACCATTTGAAGTGTTTTAGCGCCAGTATTATCAGCGCAGACCATTTCAGCCTCATTCGGTAAACCGGCGCTTATGTTCGGTCTGAAAGTAGCCCCGGTTTTTCTTCCACCACGCTTTACCATATTAGACCTTCCTCCCTAAAACAACAAATGAAACAGACTTTGCAATAGGTCTACTCTCGCCGATCAGAACAACATCACCCGTACTCACATCAACGCAAGGCGGCAAGTGAGCGTGAATTCTCGACCTCCGCCGCTCATATCTTTGATATTTTTTGTTATAGAAGACGTATTCACGCTCTACCACTACCATGTTCTTTGAACGCATCTGAAAAACCTTAGATTCCAAGATTATTCCTCTCACTTTTAAATGCCCGTGATAAGGGCAACTAATATCGCCACACGTTCTTAGTGGTGGTTGCATACCACTTATACCAATATTTTTGGCAGCCAATCCCAACTACCTCTTTTTTAACCTCGTCCATGCTAACCCCATAAGGTGTAATCCTTTAACTTTAGATGCATTTAGGATTAACGTTATCTTCCTCTTTGGGAGTAAGATGAATTTACCATCTAATTTGACTTTGACCATATTATACGTTTCCTGAAATACTATTCCTCTGACCAACATTCCATTATAAGATGCCATAATTTCTAAACCTATAAGGCTACCAAAGCTCTTAGACATTACTCTCTACTTTCAAGCAAAGTTAGAGCCTTAGCTATATTCTTTCTAATCACACGGATAGCCTTAGTGTTCTTGGAACCACCTTTCGTCACAGCTGTGGCTCTCTCTCTGAAGAGCTCTGACTTGAGCTCATAAAGCTTCTTTAATAATTCTTCGTTTGACTCTTTAGCGTCAACATCACTCATTACTCAGTGCACCCTTATCTTGCGGTGGAAGTGGTTCCTGCGCAACCTCTTCTGTGGCTGACTCTGCTGTTTCTTCGCTTATCTGGGCTTCAAGGGATCCTTGTGGCTTTTCACTTTCGATTTGTTTTTTCAAGCTACTTAACACAGATTGATCCACTTGTTTAAAAACGACTTGAGGAATATGCATGGTCGGCAAAGAAATTTTCACCTTTATCCCAATTATCCCAGGCTTAAGAAGCACGTTCGTCACAGCTTTATCTACTAAGTTGGCCTGCTCTCCCGACTGGTGTATTTGGCCCTTTCTTAATTTAATAAACCTTGAACGATCTGTAGTGAACTTTCCCCTCAACGACACCTCTGCACCCATTGCGCCCGCCTTCAATATAGAATCCAGTATAGCGAAAGCAACTCTTTTCTGCCTAGCGCCATGTTCTAAATAGGAGCGCAATCTTCCAGCCATAATTCTGGCGTTAAGCTCAGGAACCTCGACGCCTTTCACATCTATTTGGGGATCCTCTAACTGGTATTCTTGTTTCAGCAGAAGAGCTAAATCCCTTATCGAATAACCCTTACGACCTATTATTATACCCGGTCTCTCTGCCTGGATCACCACCTGGTGACCAAGTGGCATTTTTGATATGACCACACCGGCATAACCAGCCTTTCTAAACATTGATTCCAGCTTTTCATCAATCATGAGCTTCTTCTTGTTTTCAATAATAAACTGCTTAACAGGGCTGACCATGACAAAAATCACTCCTCAACCTGTTTTAAACCTATCTCAACATGTGTCAGAATCCTGTGTTTAATGTCCATTCTACCAAACGCTCTAGGATAAATCCTTGGTATAAACCCTGCTTTTTGCGCCGCCGCATGATAAACAATAAGACGCGAAGGATCCAACCCCTTTTTTGAAGCGTTGTTCTCTGCGTTCTCCAAGACTTTTAAAACAGCCTTAGCGGACAGCACAGGATAGCGGCCAGCCGCACCATTAACCCCACCAAGAGCCCTTTTATGACCCACCTTTTTCCTATACTTTGTAAATGTTACAGGTACTTTTTCTTGTATTACTCCATTTAAAAACGCCTTTGCTTGGTCTAAGCGCATACCCTTAATGGCTCTACAAACATTCATGGTTTTTTTAAACGAAACCCGTAGGTCTCTACCCGCTGCTAGCGCCATAGTTGTTGGGTCGTAATTCTCTATGGAATACCCATTTTTAGCCAATGGGCAAACCCCCTTATTTAAGTGGCACAGACATGCTGGACCGTGTAGCTCTTATACCTGGTTCACCGTGGACAACCCTCTTTGTTGATATTGCATACTCCCCTAAATAGTGCCCAAGCATCTCTAGTTTAATCTCTACTGGGACAAACTCTTTTCCATTATGTACATGTATAGTTAAACCAACCATTTCTGGAAGTATTATCAAGTCCCTGCAATGCGTTCTGAGCTTAATATTCTGAGGGTTATGACCATCCTTCTTAATTTTCCTTATTTTTTCAATTAAAGGCGCTTGTTCAGGTTTAATACCTCTTTTAAGGCTACGTCTAACCCTTGCCGGAAAAAGTTTTATCAAATCCTCCATATTCATTTCTATCAGCGTATCAAGGTTATACCCCTTGTATTGTGATCTTATTTCTGCTTCGGACATACGCACTAATCTCGCTTAGGGGTTAATAAAGGGTTATGTCCTGATGCCTTAAGACCCATATGATAATATGGTGAAGGAGGATAGAAATCTGAGCAACGTTTTCCCAACACTAAAGCCTGCCTGATCGCTTAGCTGAAATATGTCCAACCTTTTTGCCTGGAGGGAGCCGTCTACTAACAGTTGTAGATCTACTCACAGAAGGATGATTTCCTCCGCCGTGGGGGTGGCTTACAATGTTCATAGCCACACCTCTAACCCTCGGATACTTCGTCGGTTTCGCCTTCATTAAATGATATTTTACACCGGCTTTCATGAAAGGTTTCTCTATTCTCCCACCGGCTGCTGCAACCCCTATAGTGGCTCGACAACGGGCATCTAATACCTTAGAAGCACCTGATGGTAAGGTCAACACAACTTTACCTTCGCCATGAGACACAACCGTGCAATATGCACCTGAGGCCCTAGCTATTGAGCCGCCATCACCAAGCTTCAACTCAATATTAAACACTTTAGCCCCGTCTGGAACAGCGGAGAGTGGAAGAACGTTACCGTTGAGGGGTGGTGCATCACGACCTAATTCCACTTCTTGTCCAACCCAGCACCCTTCCCATGCGACCGTAAAGAACTGGCCATTTTCATACTTTACTCTCGCCACAGGTACACCCCTTCCAGGGTCATGTAGCAGTTCCACAACAACACCCTTTAAACGCTCCAATAGTGGATACCGCGCAGCGCCAACCCTTTTCCAAGTCGGACTACGGAAGACAGAGGTCCCCCTACCAGCCCTTCTAACCAAAATACGCTTACCCATCTTTCAAACTCACCAACTTAAAGTATACCCAGTTTTGTGGCAATTTCCTGCGCTTTATATTCTGGTTTAAGTCTCACAAACGCCTTTTTCCTATTATCTGGTGTATTTATCGTCCTAACCCGCTCAACCTTAACCCCGTAGAGGGTTTGAATAGCGGCTTTAACATCTGACTTAGTGGAACGAGGGTCAACGATAAAGGTGAGTGTATTAAATCTCTCTATCATCGAAATGCTTTTCTCTGTCACATGCGGGGCTACAAGGACATTCAATGCTTGAATCTTAGCAGTAATATCCTCAATCTCAGATCTTTCTTTGCTCTTTTCTTTCCTACTCAACTCTACCACCGTCCAGAGATATTAATGCCTTTTTACTCCAAATAGTGAGCCTACCAGGCACGCCGCCTGGCGCAACAAGTCCAATGTGCAGATCAGCAACACTAACAGAATCCACTCCTGGTAGATTTCTAAAAGCCTTAATAGCAGGGACTGTTCTCGACGAGAATAGTATCAGTGGACCCACTCTTCGTTTAAGCTTTCTTCCACGAAGTTTACCCTTACCCGCTCGGATTTTAATCCCCTCCTTAACCCTTTCAACATCTGTATAAACACCGATCTTCTGAAGAAGGAAGGCAGCCTCCCTTGTGTGGGCAAGGTTTTCGACCTCATCGACAAAAACAATGGGAAGATCCTTGAGCGAATCTTTATTAAATTTATGACCACGCTTAACCACCAATTCATAATTAGTAGTCGAAGCCAAGGCCGATAAAAATGCAAGTTTCTTCTCCTTGTTGTTTATTTTTTCCCTAATTTTCTCATCAACCCGTGGGGGGTGAGGTTTGTAGCCTCCGCGGGTCATAGGAGCAAAGCCTCCACGCCCACTAGAGTGCCTTGGTATACGCGCCATCTCTCTTCCAGTACCGAAGCTTTCTACCGAAACCTTCTTTCCCGCTAACGGATCTCTCCCCTGTGGTTGTTTTAGCGAGGTAAAATACGATAAATACGCCCTCCTAATTACATCGATACGCGGTTTTACGTTAAAGACCTTTGGTAACTCTACTTCATCCACCACTTCTCCATCCAATGAGTATACAGGCACTTTTCTCTTTATATCTTGAGCGATAATGTGAGCTCACCTCGATCATTTAGTTGAAACATATAATATTTCTGGCGCCTCTTTTAAGGGTTTAGAGTAGCTACGCACAGCGCTCCTCAAAATAACCAGCCTCTTAGAAGCGCCTGGAACAGACCCCTGTAAGAGCACAACCGGCGACCGTGGTAAACCATAGTGCTTGAAACCTGCATTATACGATATCTTAGAGGGATCATCCTCTATGGACAAAACCATTTTATTCAGGTCGACCCTGTTATGAAAACCATGTTGGCCTGCGCGGGGAACAGTGGACATAACAGCACCAGGCGTCATAGGCGAATCCGATCCCGGACCACGCTTTGTCTTCTTAGCTTTTTTACGCTGAATTATCTTTATACCAAATCTCGCAACAGGGCCTTCATATCCCTTCCCCTTTGAAACAGCGACAGCGTCAACCATAGTGGTCGGGGAAAAAACATCTTTCACGTTTATTTCTGAACCAAGAAGGTCAACATATTTAAGCTGCTCACCTATTTCTCCGCCCAACGGTATCTCCATGATGTCTGGTTTCTTTTTCGGTAAACCGGCCTTCCACGGCTGAGTGATTATCACAGCGCGAACAAACCGCGCATCAGCCTTGAGCTTCTCTAAGTCGACCGAGCGCTCTTTTTTTGGGATAGAAACGATACGACCTAACTCCTTAGGCAGATTTTTAGCCCAAATCTCCCCAATAGACCTTAAGGCCTTATTCTCATCTATCGAATAAAATCTAAGCCCAGCTAAAATTATGGGTGGTGCTTCAAGAACAGTAAGAGCACGAAAGACTTCTTTGCCAAACGTTTGACTATACTGGTAAGTATCCTTGACAATGGCGTGAATCATACCTACCTTGTAAGTGGGGAACCCAAAAAGTTTCGGCGAGCCCGATTTAGGCCAGCTTCTAATATGAGGCCGAATAGACCTCGCTCTTTTCCTAGGCCTAAATCCCAAAGAGCCATGCCTCGGAGCACTAAGTTTTCTATGACCCATTACTCACACCTTTCAACGTGGGTGTAACATTCTCCAGCTAAGCCAAAAATAAGCCTTCCGAATTATTACCCTCGCAACACAATACAACTCTACTGAAAAGTGGGCTCGGAGGGATTTGAACCCTCGACCTCCCGGTGGCTAAACCCCCAAGCTTATCAGCCGAGCGCTCCACCAAGCTGAGCTACGAGCCCACACTCAAAACATCCCACTAGGAAGATTTAAGCATTCATCTATCCTTACATAACACTGTAATAGAGTAATCCGCACGATTCTGTTTAAATCTCAGCTTGCAATTATGTCTGTACATTGAGCAGGGGTAGCGAAAGCAGTACGACAAAACCTAGAGACTATAAGAAGCCCCTGATTTCAATAGTGATACCAACTTACAACGAAAAGGAGAATATAGCCCCAATCATACACAGCCTCCACGCCTGCATGAAAGGCCTTAATTACAAGATTATATTCATAGATGATTCCAGCCCTGACGGCACAGCCCAAGAAATACTTATGTTAGCTAAAAGGTATCCTGTTGAACTAATTTTAAGGCCGAGGAAAATGGGTTTAGGCTCGGCTGTGGTCAAAGGAGTAAACACAACATCATCACCCATCATCGTGGTTATGGACGCAGATCTACAGCACGACCCAAACCTTGTAAGCCTAATGGTAAAAAAACTGAACGAAGGCTTTGACCTAGTCATCGCTTCCCGCAAGGTAGAGGGGGGACGCGTAATCGGTTGGAGCGCCGGAAGAAAATTTGTATCCGATATGGCCACACACCTTGCGCATATCCTAGTACCAAAATCAAAACCGATAAAAGACCCTCTTTCAGGATTCTTCGCCTTTAAAAAAGATATACTAAAAGACGTCAAACTTGAGACCAAAGGTTTCAAACTACTACTAGAAATGCTGGCTAAGGCGCACTATACAAAAACCATCGAGGTGCCGTTAATATTCCGTGAAAGAAAAACCGGAAAAAGCAAACTCGACCTAAAGGAATACATACTCTACATATCACTCCTAATTAGCCTTATGAAATACAAATAAATCGCCGACAGATACTTGCAAACCTCTTAAGACTTTAAGCCAATAATACTCTTGTCTATAGCTTTAATTTCGTTTTTATATTGACATTTATAGTACAGCAAAAGAAGAAAAACTTATCGATTTTCGCTTGGAGGCAAAATATGGAGGGCAGACAGACCCAAGTGTGAAGGTTAGTGTAGCCGGACACGTCACTTAACAGCTTATATTAATATAGAAACCAATATCTGTTAAAATGAGTAATTACAAGATAAAAAAGCTAACACGTTTGAAAGCCGCGAATCCAAGGTTATCGTTAGGATGCAAAATTTAATCATTATTCTTCTTGGACTAATAATTGTCCAATTCTGGCTTGGAATGACTATAATCTTAAAGGGTAAACATTCCGGTGGAACATATGGGAACAATTCAAACAATAATATTTTTTGGAAGCCACTATGTATTCATCCTCGCATATATAGTGATTAGTATCATCCTCCTATTTGTTTCACTAGCTTTTCCTATCTATAGAATAAGAGCTAATGGTTTATCTATACGAATATGTGTTATTGTTATCCTGGTAAGTGTTATAGGTGCAATAACTAACTGAGTGTTTTTCTTGACGTCGGGGCAATTTTTGGATGGTGAATAGGTATTGCAATGAATGCAGTCAACATCCTAATAGTTGCAGCAATTAGCCTATATTCCATTGGAAAAATTATTGGAATGGCGGAAAAAAGACTTTAAAAATAATGGGAGCCTAGTAGCGAAACCTTCGAAACAAATTCACAGATTTTAAATCCTGATTAAGCGAACAAAGTGGTATTTGATGTATTGATTAATATGGACTGGGCGGGATTTGAACCCGCGGCCTCCCGCGTGCAAGGCGGGCGCTCTGCCAGCTGAGCTACCAGCCCACCAGAGGTATAACACACACAAAAACATAAGTTTTTGTTGAAACAACAAAGCCTGTTAGGCTATACAGCTTAGTGCCTACCGAAAAACTTGGTTAAGAAATATGTGATCGCTATTATACAAAACAGTTGAAAGTAATCTAGTTGTGGGGGGCTCATCAGAACAACTCCATTTTTGTAATAGACAATCCTAATAAACGTTAGGAACCCGAACTCATATTTAGTGGTCACAGGAATGTTGACAAGTGTGTGGGGATATATCAATAGCGATAACCACTCTAAAATTACCCCCACGACAACTATCCCAATTGCCACAAAAATACTATTAAGCAGAGATTTTCTAGTCCTCACCATTACGGTAGCAAAGTGGTGTTTTAAAAACCTATTTACAACACCTAGGATCGTAGCCATTGGTGGTTAAACACTGCGTGCACCCTAAGTCGCGGAATACGGTTACCCTAAAACCCACCTAGGTAGAAAGATGAACCAACCACTACAATATCTTCTACCAACACCCTTCCCAAGATAAAATTAATGATAGCAAGGGGGGTTCAGAGCCCAACATTATTTATAGCTAACAAAGTATTTAACGATAAAATTACTGTATCCGTAGCGCGCTAGCAACGGGGTGTGAAAGCCGTCATGTTGCCCATAACAAGAGATTGATTACATTGCATAGGGGTGGTCCATTGTGGGAAGATAGGTTTAAGTTAACATCGCAACGCTAATTATTTTGGCGGCGAGCCACCGGACGGCCTTCGGACCATGGGTCTGAGGACGCTCCGCCCACCGTGTGGGAGCGCGACGCCGCAAGGCGTTTGGGGAGACCCAAGCCTCTGGCACAGAAACGCTCGGCGAAACCAGATGAATGACGATGATGGTTTCCTGAGGACGTGGTTTCGCCATGAAACGGTCAAGCCGCGTGGTGCAAGGGTATGTGCGCCGATGAGCGCCCACATGAGGCGCAGGTAACCCGCTTAGTCGAATGCCGTCTAAAACTCAAGGCGGGCTACGGGTGGCACGCCGCCATTTATGGCTACTAATGGGTTAAGGTTTATATTTTATTGCTTGTTTTAATAAACCATGACTTCTGCCTATGTGTTAATTAACACGGAGATAGGTAGTGAAGATGACGTTCTATCGCAGTTAAAGCAAATTCCAATGGTGAAAGAAGCATATTTAGTTTATGGTGTTTACGATGTTATAGCCCGCGTTGAAGCTCCCGATCTCGATAAACTTAAGGAAACTGTTACTTGGAAGATAAGAAAACTAGATAAAGTGAGGTCAACCCTGACTATGATAGTTGTCGAAAAACCTAACAAGTAGTATGATTTATGCTTTTACACATAGGCATAGATGACACCGATAGCTATCTCGGCGGTTGCACCACTTATGTGGGGTACAGGATAACAAAAAGACTACTTACACGTGGAATTAAAGTCTTAGATTACCCAAGACTCGTCCGTCTTAACCCAAACGTGCCCTGGAAAACACGGGGTAACGGCGCCGTAGGTATATCTATAGAAACAGAATTAATTGATGACATAAAGGGGATACTCGACGACGAAGTGGGAGCAGCACTCGAAAAATACGGCTCGTTCCCTACCTGTGTTGTGATCACAGAGCAGCAGCGACCAACCTTTGAACACTTTTCGTCACAGGCGATAAGTAGGATAATCGATGCGGGGGAAATCGTGGAGGGGCTCGAAGCAAAGCTGGTATACGCCTGGACAAGCAGGAAACAGGGCCTAATAGGCGCCTTGGCCGCGGCGTCAAACCTTCTCGACTACGGCGACCATACATTCGAAGTCTTAGCCTATAGGCGGCAAGAATACATAGGGAAACCCAGAATTATTGATCCCGCAAGCGTCAAAAGCATGGATCGTTACGCGCGCTTTACTTTTAACAATATTGATGGGGAAAGAATACTAATATCTCCTCATGGTAAGGATCCTGTTCTCTTTGGAATTAGGGGGGAGGATCCAGACAAGCTGTTTGAAGCCTTAACAATGGTCAGATCAGAACCATTCGAGGGCGTAATGGTGTTTAAGACAAACCAGGCAACCGATACACACTATGTGTCTAGGAAGCTAAGCGAGGTGCGTTTAGGGGACAGTGTTAAACTAGACCTAAACGTCTTAGAGCCCCCAACAATAGGTTTAGGAGGCCATGTGTTCGTCACACTCACAGATGGGGTATACAAAATAAAAGCCGCGTTTTATTGGGAAACAGGAGAACTCAGAAAAGCAGCGTCACTGCTTATACCCGGCGACTCAGTCACCGTGTTTGGAGGGGTAAAAGTTTCAATCAACCCAACTATAAATGTTGAAAAACTTTTGGTCAACGTATTAAAACAGGTATATATACACCAAAACCCCGTTTGCCCAAAATGCCTTACAACAAGCGAAAGCGCGGGTAGAAACAAGGGATATAGGTGCAGGAGGTGCAAAACCCTGATAAGCGGGGAAAAAGTAACGCGTGTTGGAAACCGCCCCCTCGTACCCGGACTGTACCTCCCGCCAATAAGATATTTCAGGCACCTTATGAAACCCCTTTCACGCTATGGAAAAGAGAAACATGGTTATCATTTCACAACTAACACATACAAACAAATCATATAAAGGTTAGTTGTATCGTCGGCAATAAAGGAGCAAACCATATCTAAAAATACAGTGTGCGCTACAAAGCAATTTACTTTCAGCCCAACCTTAAGGCTTAAATTACATAAAGTAAGGCATAATCAGGATTAGCGGGGTAGGGGAGCCTGGTTACCCCGCAGGGCTCATAACCCTGAGGCCGGTGGTTCAAATCCACCCCCCGCTATGAAACATAACAAAACTTTCAACAATGTGCGGACGATTACGATTATGTGCGTGGGCGACCCAAGGCAACCCAACCAATTGCTCATTTTTGAAGATAGTGTGAGCCTAAGTTCATATACGATCACAAAAGGGCCTAATTAGCCTGGAAAATCACGGCTAGGCTCGTTCAGTGTTAATCCAGTTTGAGTTATTCTTATTATGAATCTAGGATAAACTAACCAAGTGACCGTTCACTACTGTTATAAATACCACCATTATTACATGGATAATTATGTCTCAAGAATTTGTGGAACCATCACTTCAAGACATAATCGAGGCTCACAATAGGATCGACGACATAGTTAAAAAGACACCCCTAGAGCACAGCAGCTCTTTCAGTAGGCTCACAGGGGGAGACATTTGGTTGAAAGACGAAAACCTCCAAAAGACCGGCTCATTCAAGATAAGGGGGGCCCTAAACCGTATACGCGTGGCTTCCAAAGCCGAGTTAGCGGGTGGCGTCGTCACCGCCTCCGCCGGAAACCACGCCCAAGGGGTGGCCCTAGCCTCCTCGCTAAATGGTTTAAAGGCAAAAGTGTTCATGCCCACCACTACACCACCAATCAAAGTGGAGGCGACACGTTCATATGGCGGTGAAACCGTATTAGTGGGCGAAAGCTTCGAGGAAGCATATAACGCAGCCATAAGCTATGCGGAAAGCAGTGGAGCTCTATTCGTCCACCCATTTAAAGACAGGCACGTCATCGCAGGCCAGGGGACAGTGGGCCTAGAAATATACCAAGAGCTACAAACGGTTGACCGCGTAGTGGTACCCATCGGTGGGGGCGGACTAATCTCTGGTATCGGAATCGCCCTAAAAAAACTAAATCCTAGGATACAGGTCGTTGGCGTACAGGCTAAGGGCGCCGCCCCAATATATCTTTCGTTTAAGTCTGGTAAACCAGTGGAGATCCCCAATGTTGAAACGTTTGCTGAGGGAATAGCGACAAAGAAAGCCGACAAAGACATGCTCAAAGTGATTGAAAAACACGTGGACGACATCGTGACAGTCTCAGATGATGAGATATCCTACGCAATAGTCCTCCTCTTAGAGAGAGCAAAGCTAGTCGCGGAGGGTGCTGGGGCGGCTTCACTTGCGGCAGTGCTTTCTGGTAAAGTCGATGTAAGAAACGGAAAAACAGTGTGCCTGATTAGTGGAGGCAACATCGATCTTCTGATGCTTGATCGCGTATTGGAAAGGGGTCTTAAGTCGGCCGGGAGAAGACTAAAGATAAGGGTTGTGCTTAAAGACAAACCCGGGCAGCTAAAGGACGTGTTAGAGGTGATCGCTGGAAAGGGTGGAAACATCTTATCAATTGATCATGATAGAACCAACACAAACATTTCACTCAGCCTAGCGTACGTGACCATGAACATTGAGACCCTTAACACCACCCAACAAGATGATATTGTCAACGCTTTAAACACCCTTGGTATACCAGCCGAAAAACTGTAACGTAAAGGATGACCAATCGGAACCCCTCGTTAGAAACCTTTTTAGCAGTGTAACAAGGTTAATGAAGTATATGTCAAACGAGGATAAGGGACCTAGAATAATAGTTGAGCCTCCTGGACCAAAAGCCACGGAGATAATTAAGGCGGATGAAAAACACATCATGCAGTCCTTCAGCAGGTGGTACCCACTTGTCGCGGACAGGGGAGAAGGCTCATATATTTACGACGTTGACGGAAACAAGTACCTCGACTTTAACGCGGGCATAGCAGTGATGGCGCTAGGCCACGCAAACAAATCCACGTTAAAGGCCGTCACAGAGCAAGCACAAAAACTATTGCACTATTCGTTCACAGACTTCCTATACGAACCAGCGATAAAACTCTCGGAAAAACTAGTCAAAATCTCCCCCCAAGGACCAGACACCAAGGTTTTCTTCGCGAATAGTGGAGCAGAGGCCAACGAGGCAATGATTAAAGCTGCTAGGTGGACCACTAAACGCCAATACGTGCTCGCATTCACCGGGTCATTTCATGGTAGAACACTCGGTGCGCTAAGCCTAACCGCCAGCAAGCAGGTACAAAGAAGGTATTTCGGGCCGCTACTACCATCAGTCGAACACGTTCCCTTCCCATACTGTTATAGATGCCCCTTCAAACTTGAGCCAAATAGCTGCGACCTCTACTGCGTCGACTATATACAAGAGCAGACCTTTAAATACACCTCACCAGAGGAAATCGCCCTCTTTGTTGTCGAAGCAATACAGGGAGAAGGAGGATACGTACCTGCACCGGAAGCCTACTTCTCCAAACTGAAGAAACTACTCGACAAACACGGAATACTATTAGGCGTCGACGAAGTACAAAGCGGGATGGGTAGAACAGGTAAATGGTTCGCGATCGAACACTATAATGTGAAGCCCGACTATGTTAGCTTGGCCAAAGCCCTCGGAGGCGGTCTACCACTAGGCGCACTAATCGGTCGTGAGGAATTAATGGAGCTCGATCCAGGATCACACGCAAGCACGTTCGGGGGAAACCCAGTATCCTGCGCTGCCGGGCTAAGCGTAATAGAAGAAATAGAGAAAAGGAACATACTTTACGATGTTGAAAGAAAAGGAGAATATGTGGTTAGTAGGCTAAGGGAAATGCAGACCAAGTACCCATTAATAGGAGACGTCCGCGGCAAAGGACTAATGATAGGTGCGGAGCTCGTCAAGGATTCAAAAACCAAGAAGCCAGCAAAAGAAGAGTTACAAAGGATAATAGTTGGCTCATGGAAAAGAGGATTAGTGGTGATAGGGGCTGGAGAATCAACCATTAGAATATGCCCACCGCTCACCATATCCCAAGAAGAACTGGATATAGGCTTGAATATACTGGAAGATCAGATTAAGCTAGTAGTGCAAAATTAAACTCTAACCCACACCCCTCTATTTCTACTGGAACATTTCGAAATAACTACTATTAAAATCGAATATATATTATTCTGTTTTTCTGAATTGTATTATTAGAGTGGATCCACTTGAACAGGTGGGGTGGGGGTCTATTAACAATATTAACAGTTAAGTTTGTGCGCGTAATTGTTAATACTACATACCCCCCTAGTTCCACTGCAACCACTCGAGCAATAATTAACAGCGCCATACATGCGTGTTAATATTATGAGTGATGGTCGAATTAACAGTTAACTTTATAACACCATCCAAAATGATTGTTGTGCCTTCTATGCCCAAACGGTTCAAGTTTGAAGTGGTTGACGATAACGGTAACAAGATTGTGTTGGGATTAGAAGGCTACTTTTCACAGGAGCAGGTGGAACGTTTGCTCCGTTTGGTTTCAGAAATCACGGAGATCAAGGGTCTCCAACAACGACCCTTCGATGAATCCACCATATTTGGCAGAGTAGCATCCCTCATAAACGATATTAGCACAGAGGAGTGGGTGTCTTCGGGATTTATTAGGGACGCCTATCAGAAACGCTTCGGCGAAAGTATAGGTTTACCCGTCATATCAACCTACTTGGCCAGACTATGCAAGATGGGTTACCTTGAAAGGAAGGGTGGTTCTAGGAGAATGGTCTACCGCCTGGTTAAAGCCAAGCGTTCAGATCAAGCTCAATATTAACGGCGCAACTATACATATGGATGCACCAATAAACAAGAGTTTTCTGCCACTGTTAAGCGCATCGTACATCTTCTCTAGACTGTTGCCGAACACATTTACCTTTAAGGTAACCCTGGTCTTCCTATATAGTGGTTTTGACGCGTTCCTTTCTGCCTCCTTTACACACTTAATCACTGTGTCGACCAACTCTTTAGCGCTCAAGGAGCCACCCGTATAGTATCCCGGTTCCCTACGGGTCGACCCACTGTTCCAATGGTTATCGGTGGTCGTCACCTCGCACAAATCGTATCCAAGGCTTTTAACTGTATTCTCAATAACCAGGTTAAACCGACAGCTAAGGTTGTTTGCGTCGATGTTGACAAACACAATATTCTTTTGGCCTCGAATCACAAGCACATTCACACCTCCTGGGCCAACATCCAATGCGTTTAAATGCTGGTTCGCGTAGCCCGCAGAGCTAACTGAGCACTCCTCCTTAATCTCCCCTACCGCGCGCCCTATCATGGCCGCCAAGACCCTTATTTCTTCATCGGTATATTGGGCGTTTGACTGGTTGCATAGAGTGTTGTGGCGGTCGACCAAGTCAAGATCTTTGCTTGTCATACTGGTTATTTGAGGTGGCAAGTCCTCTGTGTTGTCCTCCTTACTGATAAAACCTATCTTGTTACCGTTGAGCTCGTAGACACTCAGTTTAATCCCTTCCCGGTTGAGCTCGCCGTAGAGCACTCTGTTTAGGGGGTTAAATGGTGTAGTGTTTGTTATGAGAGCCTGTTTTATCAAGTGCACTGTGTTCAATGTATCCTCTCTACTTGCAATGTTGAGCGTGTGGTCTGAGGCGCCGTGTAGCACAAGTGGCCTGTACCCGCGAAGTGCCTCATAAATTAGGCTTGGAAGCTCGCCGCTACCGATCGTTTTAGCCGGCCCAGGATGGATGTAGGGTATAATGATTGTGGCGATAACATCGTTGGGCCCCCTTAACTCGTGAATAGATATCTCCAACTCAGCCGGGTTACCAATCTTTTTACACAACTCGTCGAACGCGTAAGAGGACTTATCCATCCAGGACAGCGCGAAGCTATTTATTAGTTCAAGTCCAGTAACAGAATCTAGCCTTATCCGCGATATGCTTTCCCGAATAATCAGCGCTACTAAAACAGTTAGCATGTAGTCGACCACTATTATTAGGGGGCTAATACTATTACTCAGGTAGTATGTTGAGATAAATATGGCTAAGATCAGTGCTCCCCTCAAATTGTTCATTTTGAAGGCTGTGGTGAAAACTAGGAATAGCAGGTACGAAGTAATGGTTAGCGCAACCAAAAATATAGCGCTCGATAGCGCCTGCAGTGGTTGGATGTAGTCCACCATCAATATGACCGTGAGGGGAGTGTTCAGATATAAATACACGTATGCGTCCCGTTTCAGAGTGAAATTCTTGTCTGGGGTAAGCAATCTGGCGGCGATTGGGTTTAGGATTATTAGGGGGATCAAAACGAAAGCGCTGATTGTACCGCTTGTTAGGTACTTGGTTAGGCCGAGTAGAAAGCCTTCCACGGTAAGGAAGAGTAGGCTGTAGTGTGTTGGAGGCGATTTTAATAGTAATCCTCTACCCCAAACCTTCGTGTTGTCTCCCATGCTTTGTGTATGGGGCTTAAAGCTAAGGTTTAAGTTAATCGCTATAGGCTGGTTAAATATATCCATGAACATAGATTCCGAGGTATTCACAATCGATGCACCATGCAGCGCGTGCGGGCTACCTCAAACCGAGGCCCGCAGAGTAGTGTATTCGTCTCCAGAAGAATTTGAGATACTCGTGTTCATATGCCCCCGTTGCGGTTACCGAGAATCCTATATCTCAGATTTAACCGTTAAAAGACCCGTCAAATACACTATCCATGTAAACACGATAAGTGACTTGAACACACTTGTGTATAGATCCCCCAGTGCCGACATAGTTATACCAGAACTAGGTTTGGAGATAAATCACACCGGGCACACACGGGCCAAGATCACCACGATCGAAGGGGTTTTGCTGGAAGCTAAAGAACACGTTGAGGCCTTATTCGGCCAAAACGAAGCCGCGTTATTCCTATCCGAGTCCAAAGCTGCCCTACAAGCGCGTATCAACTTTACCTTTATTTTAAGTGATGATACAGGCGCATCGTGGGTAAAAGCGGGTAAAGGCACAGACTACCACGTGGACTACCTTCAAAACACATAACGCACCGAGTTTTCGAAATAGCTTAAATTTGGGGTCCCAATGTTCTTAGTGGGGCCCGTAGCTCAGCATGGTAGAGCAGCGGACTCTTAATCCGAAGGTCGGGGGTTCAAATCCCCCCGGGCCCGTTGACAAATTTTGGGTCGACTTGCAAATGTTTGTTCATTGGTTATTTGTTCAGAGATAGAAGTGTATGTGAGGGAACATTAGTAATTTAGAAGGGATCGGTTTTTTGTTCAAACAAATAGAGAAGGTGGGCTCGCCCGGATTCGAACCGGGGACCTCCACCATGTCAAGGTGGCGTCCTAACCAGACTAGACGACGAGCCCTATCTTCTTAGCTCTTGTTTTTTGAGTCTGAGGTTTTTGCTGTGGCATCTTCTGCACTTTGTTGCTGTGAGTGGCGCTTTGGCTCCGCAGTTTCTGCATACTTTATATCTAAGTAGGTATCTGGCAGCTATCTCCCTTTCTATTGGGTCTGCTATCGGCATTTTGACACCTCGTATGTGTGTTTCAGGTGTTTATAGTCATTTTAGTTTTTCTATTATGACGAAGGCCTTTGTTTCTTCCACTCCCTCGATGGAGGAAACCTGCTTAAGGAAGTTATCCAAGTTATTGTACTCTACGATCGCGATAAGGTCCATTTCTCCTGTGACTCTGAATAACTCGTTTGCGCCGCTCTGTTTCGCTTTCTCGTAGACTTGGTTCCTTGATTGGGGTGTCACCTTAATGTGGACAAAGGCTTCAACAGTTGACTTGCCTAGTGCGGCTATTCCTTCTGGGGTTATATCTACAAATCCACGTCCAGTCCTTACATATTTGGCGGCTTTTAGTTTTCTAAGGTGGATGCTTAAAGCTTGTCTTGAAATCCCGAGCTCTTGGGCTATTTCAGCCTGTGATTTGCTTACCGAGTACACCTTTGTGACCTTCGCGCTTCCGAAGAGTTTTTCTAACAACTGATATTGCCTTTCTGTAAGCCTTTTTGACATACTATAATAGATGAACTTAAAGGTATATATGCTTTTTGGTAAAAAAACTTCTGGAGATGCTCAAAGCTATTATAATTACGAGCAAAAATTTAAGTCTAACTTCATCTTATAGTTATACTTATATTTTATGCTCGCATTTTTAACAATGATTGACTATGAAGGCTCCTATTTGTAATTTTTGCCTCACAAGCACAATTTTATGCTCAAGCGACCAAGCCAAGCTCGACAGCGGAAGAATATCCCAACTTGAAGTAGATGTGTCAAGAGCGATATTTAAGCTTGAGAAGTCACATAAAGCCATAGCTTCCACTATAGTGGTGAGTGCTAGGTCCGTTAACGGATTTGTAATCGTGCTTATTGAGGCGCAGATTCCTTTTAGTTTGACGGAAATCCTCTCGATTAATAAAGATGTTGGCTCGCTTATCTCTAAGGATGTAAGGATCGTTGAGAAAAACGCTCCGCTTAATAAAATTGTTCAAGAACTGCTGTTGCCAGCTAAAGTTATGGGGGTATCAAACGTATGGCTTCCTGACGGATCGAGATTTATAAAGGTGAAGCTAAACGGAGGCTCTAATAGGAATGAAATAAATACATATGTTGGTAGGCTTAACAGCATAGTTAAAGAAGTTTTAGGTTTGGAAATTTTTCTTGAGGATTAAAGTCAGCTAAAATCGATAATACTACTGTGGCATACATGCCTCTGTGGAGCTTAAAACGTAACCACAGCGATTTTTTCGCTAATAGATATTGGGGCTTAACCACCCAGAAGTAAAGCTGTCGTTTTGATCCTCTAAAATTCCCTAGTAAAGTATTTTTAAAATCGCTTGGTGTAAGGCCATCCTTTATAAGCACTTCTGTCTCAATTCTCCCAAATTCATCCGCACTCTTCTCCAGATCTGTTCCAGGCAGTAAGCCCATAAAATATTGTCTTTTGTAGTCTACCTTGTTAGCTGTGTCGCCGTTAATTAGTTCGGTTTTTGCCTCTATCGGCAATCCGTTTGCACTACTTGGAGCGACCATGATTTTTGTTGCAGGTGAGAAAGGTGCAAGGTCATAGAATTTTTTAAGCGCTCTATTAAAAACATGTGCTTGATATGCATTGATAAATAGTCTAAGAATAAAATTCGGGAGTGATAATAGCGCCTGCTCATCGTTTTTGGCTGTATTGAGCGATTTTTGTAATAACGCCTCATACCATCCATTTTTACCATCAAGGATTTTGTTTATTGCTTTTTGATAATCTTTTTTCAAAATATGCATACCCACAAGGTGTGTGTCGTTATCAATTTTCCCGAATCTTTGGGGGCCATAATATGCTGGAATTGGCTTCTCACAGAGTTTTACGAATCTATTAGTCAATATTAAAGGTTTGTTAACGTCAACTAAGTGAATAAAAAAACTATTGCCCCATACCTCTCTTGTAGACATATGGGTATACCTGGTAGATATGGGGATAAAACGTGTTTCATTTATGCTAAATCCGTTCACTTTGCCCTCGATGCTTATAAATTGCCAGCTTATAGCATGTGTGTCTTTTAAACCGCCGTAACCGATTGTTTTAACCCCTAAAATTCTCTTTATTACACGTAGTGTATTAATGGTCGAAATCCCTTTTTTATATAGCACACCAAATGTGACTTTACCCGCATCTGTGGGTGTTATTTCTTCGGCTTGAGCGGCCTCTAAACCACTGATATGCACTTCTGAAACTTGGAAACACTCAGCCCTATCACAAATCCTAAACGAGGCCGGTGTTTTACTATAGTTTGGGTGGAATACAAAATTTAGAGTAATTTGAGATCGCCTGTCAACTTGTCGATAACGGTTGCAGGTGCTGGACCAAAGCCAACGCAGGTGAGAGTTCCGGCTGCGACTTGTGTTAACCCAGCATCTATGATTGGGCTATACGGTATCGAAAGTTCTTCAGCAAGCGCCATAAGTTTCTTTAATTCTTCTTCGCTGTTTACTTTCACAGCTATTTTTTTACCTCCCCCCATCATCCAATTTTTCACCCATTCGGGTCTTTTCTTCTTACAAGCCTCGTATGCGCCAATCGAAGCGTGGGCGACCTGAACCGCTATCTTGCCGCAACCCATATGTAAATCATGTCTTACAGCCATTACTTGCTTATATTCTTCCCCAGCATTCATTCGAAACAATTATAGTTATGGAAGATTTAAGTTATGTTGGGATGGATATTTTTATTGTGGGAGGCGGCCCAGCCGGCTTACTGGCTGCTGCTAAACTTTCGGAGGCGGGTTTCCGGGTCACATTGTTCGAAGAGCATGTTAAAGTGGGTTTTCCAGAACATTGCACAGGTATTGTTAGGGATGATTTTATCAGACTTACTGGGTATAGCGAGCTTGAAAGTGTGGTTCTGGGGAAATATACTGGTGGATATGTATCTTTAGAATTGGGCGACGAGCTGCACCGCATTAATGTGGGGAGTATAAAGGCGGTGATGATCAATAGGCCACTCTATGAGCGATTGTTGTTTGAATATGCGCAAAATGTAGGTGCGCGGATACTTCTAGGTAAGTTCGCTAATATTGTGAAGATGAATGGTTCCTGCGTTGTTAAACATGGGAATCAGTTATTTAAACCAGATTTGATTATTGGAGCCCGTGGTCCAAGAGCTAACCCGAACCTTAAGGTGATTCCAGGTCTTCAGGCATATGTTACATACCCGAAAATGCTCGAATCAGACTCACTGTATATATCTTTTTCTAGCCGGTTTGCAGATTTTTTCGGTTGGGTAGCCCCTTATGGAGAAGGTGTTACGGCAAAAGTGGGTGTTGCCTCAGCTAACAGGGATTTAAGGGGCTCATTGAGTGAGCTTGGGAAAAGTTTTCTAGGCTTACAATTTAAGGTTAAGACCTATTTTGGTGGGTTGGTTGTGATTGGTGCTAATGAGTTTGTCCCGTCTGTGGGTGGTTCTAATTATATTCCAATAGGTGATGAGGCGGGTTTGGTTAAACCTCTTACTGGGGGAGGTCTTGACCTAGGCTTGATGGGTGTGAAAAAAATGGTTGAGGATGTTTGTCGCAGCGGGACGGAATTGGGTGAGTATCGAAGGTGGCTGCGTAGATCACGTTTAAGATTGTTTGAAGCTCAGATTTTCAAGGATGTTATCTTTAGTCCATTAAGAGTAAATAAGATACTACTTGGTAGGCTGCTTAAGTCTCCTCATTTAGGCAACGCTTTAAAACAGGCCGATTTCGATGACCATGTTGGGGTTGCGTTTAAGCTGTTGCCAATAATCCTCCGTAGCTCTGTTGAAGGGCTTTTATAACTGTGTTAGGAAATAGTGTTATTATGGCTGAAAGCATAAACACGGTTAGTGTGACACTCCCTATCTGTACTTCATGTCGTACACCCATTATTCCAGGCGAGAAGGGAACAAAGTTTTTCTGTCCTAAGTGTAACACGGTTATAATTTGGAGATGTTCGAGGTGTAGAAAGACTGGTACGCTCTATCGGTGTCCTAACTGTGGGTTTGAAGGACCGTAATATATTATTGTTCAGCTAGTGATTCCGTAAGTAGCCGTTGGCTAATAAAGTCCTTTAAACTGCTTTCATCTTCTAACAAGTTGCCTATCACAACGCCGTCGACCCCCACTTCCTCAAGGCTCTTGATATACATCCAATCCCTAATTCCACCACCCACAATGAGTGGCACATTAACAACCCTCTTCACTCTTTTAACGATCTCTAACCGAATAGGCATCCCTGCACCTGAGCCCCCCTCGAGATATATGAGTTTGAACCCCAAATACTCGGCTGCCAGTGCGTAAGCCTCAGCTAGTTCGGGTTTATCGTAGGGTATTGGTCTTGCGTGGCCAACATAGCCTGCTGTTCCGCCGTCCCCTACAATAATGTATGCAGTTGATATAGTTTCTAAACCCATCTTCCTAATTATGGGAGCGGCTTGGAATTGTTGATCGATCACGTAGAATGTATTGGAAGAATTGAGTAGACTGAGAAAAAGCACTGCGTCGGCATAAGGGCTTAAATTGTTGATACTGTTTGGAAAAATTATCACCGGCTTTTCTGTTTTTTCCTTTATCGCTTTGATGAGCAAGTCAACTCTATCTTGCCAAATTGCTGTACTCCCACCAACCAAAAAAGCATCGAAAAACCCTATGTCTTTCCTTGAAACCAACTGCCTTGCTTTATCAGGGCTAAACTTATCTGGGTCCAATAGTGCGAACATTAAAACTTTGTTTTTTCGTTTTTCAATAAGTGAATTAAATACTTTACCCAAGCT
>JAVZKQ010000035.1:0-21475 GCA_038884175.1 Thermoprotei archaeon
GGTTAGACGTTTTATGTTTTTCTAAGCCTTTCAGCCATTCTGTTTACTGCGTGCCTTAATTCCTCCATGGATGACGCGATCGAGAACCTCATGTAGCCTTCACCATACTCGCCGAAGGCGGAGCCCGGTATGCCTGCGACGTGCGCCTCGCGGAGCAGACGCTGAGCCATCTTAACAGAAAGTTTTTCAACCGACGAGAAGTCAGCGAACGCGTAGAACGCGCCGGAAGGTCTTAAAGCCTCAACACCCGGCAACTCGTTTAAAGAAGCTGTAAAATAGTCCCTTCTCCGTCGATACTCTTGCACCATTTTGTCAACCTCATCTTGAGAACCGTTAATCGCAGCGATGGCAGCAGCCTGAGAGACTGATGAAGGACACGAGTTGAGCGCTGAGTTTAGTGCAGATACACCAGAGATCACATCCTCCGGTCCAGCGGCGTAGCCAACCCTCCAACCAGTCATCGCATATGTCTTAGAGAAGCTGTTCACTGTTATCGTCCGCTCAAACGCACCTGGAAGAGAAGCTACACTCACATGTGTGTGGCCGTCAAATATTATTTTCTCGTATACTTCATCCGAAATTATATACAAATCCCTTTTTAAGGCGAGATCTACAATCTCACCCAACACATCCTTCCCATAAACTGCTCCAGTAGGGTTGGAGGGTGTATTAACAACGATAACCTTTGTCCGATCATTAATCAGCGCCTCAATCTCAGATATGTTGGGTCTAAAACCTTCCTCCCTCCTTAAAGAGTAGCCCACAGCCTCCCCGCCGGCGGCGATTATCATGGGCTTATAGTTCGTCCAGCCAGGGTCAGGTATCAGCACCCTGTCAGCCGGGTTGAGTAGAGCAAGGAAAGTTAGGGCGAGCGCTCCAGTCCCACCGTTTGTGACGGCCACCTGTTTTGCTGGATCATAGCTCACCCCGTTCTCAACCCTGAGCTTCCTAGCTATCGCCTCCCGTAGACTGGGTAGGCCGGCGCTAGGGGTATAGTGTGTGAGCCCATCTTCTGCTTCTCTTAAAGCCGCATCAACAATGTGTTTTGGGGTCTTAAAGTCGGGGTCGCCTGCCGTAAGCCTGATTATGCCCGAAGCTCCAACAGAGTCGGAGAGTATCCTCACTGCAGAAACAGGAAGCTTCTTTACTCTTTCGGAAAGACGTTTATCCTCCAAGCCCGACACTCCCACATGTGCACACAGAGAGATTATTAAGCTTAATGTTGAAACCAAAAGCGTCGAGTACACAACAAAAATTCTTGCACTCCACAACACGCGTTAGGACTTCTTTGGCCCCCTAAACCCATAAACAAGCGAATGAGCGCTTACAACCAAGCGGAAAAGCCCACCCAACAAACACCACATCAAACCAGTGTAGTCAAAGCCGCCAAACATCCATAGGCGCAACCTGCAAATAGCAACCAATACGCAAAACCATGGGTTGGTGCAGATATGCTGAAATAGTGCTTAGCACAAACTAAATGTGGTGGGTAATATCAGAATTGCCGTTGTGGGTCTGGGTGTGGCTGGCAGCTACCTAGTAGCCAGACTCTCCCGCGAGACACACCATGAGGTTTATGGATTCGATATGCTACCTTACGCCGACTCAAAGTGTGCGTGGGGGGGCTCCAAACACGAGCTTGCAAGAATCCTTAGACCGTTCGATATAGACTTCGAAGAGTACATACTATATGAGGGTAGAAGGCTACACGTTGTGTTCGACGGTAAGGGTGAAAGGGTGATACCCACCGTTGGCCTCGTTACATTCGACAAAAACAGGGTGGAGGATCGCCTCGTCCAACTCGCGGCCGAAAGCGGCGCCAAGATAACCCGCGGTAGAAGGGTGGGGGTTGATGAGTTGGTAAACTTTGATTTGATTGTTGACGCTACAGGTGTCTACCGCTCAATACTGCCCAAAATCAATTCTGACATAATTTTTCCGAATCTGGAATATAGGGTTGAATATGAAGGGGAGCCTCCCTACGATGATTTCACAGTTATACCCTACCCCGGGCTTACCGGGTACACGTGGTTCTTCCCGCTTGGCTCAAGGGTGGCGCACGTGGGTGGAGGGGATAAACTACACAGGCAGAAAGAGTACGTTGAGGAGTTCATGCAGAAATACGGTGGGAAAAAGCTCAAAACCATCGCTAGACCAATACGCCTTCTACCCTTTGGGCGAACCCAACCCATCCATATTAGGAGGGGTGGCTCACTTATTGTGGGTGTGGGTGAAGCTATCGGCACCGTTTTCCCACTCCTCGGTGAAGGTATAATACCAAGCTTCCAATCTTCGGAAATCCTTTACAACACAATACTAAACGGAAGCGTGGACATCGAAACTTACACGTCAGAGCTTAAGCGGAAATTCTTCTATTTTGAGCCAATCTATAAGGCTATACTCGCCAAGTGGCAGGGGTCATGGTCGCCTACCCGAATGCTTCCAAGCCTATTTTACTCCTATATAAAAAGCAGGAGGATAGAGCAGAGATTCGGAATAAAGGTCAGGATAACAGACTTTTTTGAAATATTTCGAAACACATAAGCCCAAAAAGCCACCACTAGACAAGAGCACGCCAACAACACCTCCATACTTATCGGCTTATAGCGCATCCAGCAACAGATAACCTGGTTGACCCTAAGTGACCAAGGTTAGGTCTAACATCCAAGCTAGGGGAGCAACTCGGCTATTTTAGCGGTGAGCCATTCAACCGTTATAGAACGCGTGTTTGGTGTAACACTCCTATCCCAGTATACCGGTATAGTGTGCAGCCTGATACTCTTTTTTTGGCCGCTTGCCTGCGTGTACCACGACCAGGTTTTGAGTAGCGTTGACGTGTGTCCACCCGTCCCTGGGCCACGGTTCTCGTCGAACACGAACACGCAAGGTAATTCCTCGCTGAGGGTTTGGGCGAATAGGTTTAGTGTTACAATGTGTCCAAGCACATGCATTGTGTCCCAAGTGTAGCCCCGCTCCACCTCGAAGACCGCGCTGAGCCTACCATTTCTAGTGTAGGCCACGTCCACCACTAGCCGCTTAGAGAGCACGCTTAGGTGTTTCTCACACTTGGCCTCATATCCAAGTTTGAGCCCAGCGTCGTGTATCATACGTTTGAGTTTTCTATGAAAACCGCTTTCACGTGGACGCATGTTGGGCTCCCTCCTTGGCGCCACAGACTAGGACGTAAAGTGTTTCTCCACGTACAACAAGCATTTCAGCGTATATTTTGGTGGCTCTAAGTAGGCCGTACTTATGTTCTAACTCATCGAAACCTGTAGGTCTGAAACCACGGGAGGTAAAGAGGCGGATTGACTCCGTGTTGCCATGCTCAATGCTCGCATAAACCTCCCGTCGACCCTCCTCCGCAAACATGCGAAGCGTGTTGTCAAGTAGCGCCCCACCCACACCCCTACCCCTAAACCGTCTGGCTACAGCTATATAGTAAACATAACCAATATCAGCACCAATCCTTTTGGGTATTACCAGACCCACCGGGTCGCCGCCCACAAGCGCCACCTTCACCGACTCGGCTGAGTATAGCATCCTACGTGCATGCCAGAGGTATAGGCCGCTGAACCCCTCCTCGAGGATCCATTCATAGTTTCGCCTATCCGAAACATTATCAACCACCACAACAGCACTAGTCAAGTCCAAACACCTCCTTCGAATTCGACTGCAGAATGCGTTCAAGGTCGTCTTGCGAGACTTTTAGGCTGTGCGCAAATTTCAATGCCTCCCCCAAACTCTCGACAGGGTAGTCGGAGCCGAATAGCACACGTTGGGCGCCCCCCATAAAGTATATTGCCTCGCTCACCCTCTCTGCTAGCCACTTGAGGTAGCGATCCCTATACTCTCCGCCACCTGTGAATAATCCCGATATATCCACATACACGTTGGGGTTCTTGTATACCACCTCGGCCGCGTCCATTATCCATGGGTTTCCGAAGTGGCACACAACAATCTTAAGGTTGGGGTGACTCACAGCGAGTTCATCTAGTGATAGGGGATGGGAGTACTCGAGGCTCCCACTCTTTAGCGCGGTATCCCCCGTGTGGAACATCACCGGTACACCGTACTCTTCCGCTAGATCGTAAACCCTAGTGAAAACCTGATCCACCGGTTTCACCCTCAGGTAACCAAGCCTGATCTTGAAGGCCTTCACAAGCCCCTTATACTTGTTGAAAAGCGTAACACACTCTTCCACCCACTCCCTGCTCGGCTCAACCGTGAGCGCCGGGCTCAGTCTACCCTCACTCCTCTCACATAGCTTCAAGATGTGGGTGTTGGGCACAGCTGAGCCGTCATCCAAGAGTGGGCTTAAGAGGAGCCCCCCACTCACACCCTCTTCATCCATCGATAATAAGAGTTCTTGAAGTGTATAGCTGAGTCCGTTGAGTTTGGCGTAAAAGCGAAGCCTATCATCGGGATACTCTGAGAGATGGAGGTGGCAGTCGAATACCATTTTGGAGTGTGTCAACCCAAACTACTCGGGTATACTCTCCGTCTGAAGTTTTCCAGCGGTCGACCTGGCTACGAGTTTTTTCCCATCCTTGAACACAACCTCCACCTTATCATCAGTTTCAGCGACGCCTTCAACCTCGGAGCCTTCAACGTCATCGCCTTCAAGCACGATTTCACCATCATCTGTCGATATGAATAGGAAGCGATTGTCTCTGAACACAAGCGTTACCTCCTTCGGGCTCTTCTCAACTTCAAGTAGAAGATAACCCTTTACACCGTCAAATTTCGCCACCTAAAACACCTGAAAAACACATCCACACGTGAATATCAGTTTTTCCATATTTAGGGTGGCGCCAACACGTTCAACACAGATGAATACATAGCCAACAGGGGTGCATTCAAACGAGTGTGTGTTTCGTGGTAGAGCCATCCAAAGAAGTGAAATCGAGCACAAGCCTAAGGTTACTGTGTGCCAACACCTGTAACTACAGCAAAAGTTTTAAAAAGCGTTTATACTCCTGTTAACAGTCTGGGTGCGCTTCTGTGTCCGCTTCACACATGGTTGAAGAGTCGAAGTGGAGAGGTGTGCACACATTCATACTTGCAGCATTCTGTGTGGGCACAGCTATTGAGGCATACGTATACTCTCTACCATACATAGCTGAGTCATGGGTGAATTTCCCTAAGAGCTTGCTACCATTCTTCACAGTGTGGTCTCCACTATGGCTTCTACTTGGAGGATTACTTGTGGGCCCTATTTCAGACAACCTCGGCAGAAAGAAGGCGTTCTATTTCACAACCACGCTCTACATAGTTGGGGGCGTACTACTATTTTTCGCCTCCAATTATCAGAGTGTGCTAGCCTCCCTTTCACTACTACTATTTTCAGCGGGCGGCGAATACCACAATATACTTGTGGCAACACACGAACTTGTGCCACGCAAGAATAGGAGCGCCTCCATATTCTTAGTGGTAAACTCCACAAATCTTGGAGGAATAATCGCGGCGGCGCTTTCAGCGGCCAACTATACATCACCCCACACTCAAAGGGTGGTGCTGAGCACAACCCTTGTCCTAGTCGCCATATCGATACTTATCATTAGAACACGTATACCCGAGTCAATAATGTGGTTAGAGGCCAAAGGTAAAAAAGAGCGGGCTATACTCGAACTAGAAAAGTATTATGGTCGAATAGCCCAGCCAAGCCGAGAGGCTGACGCAGACGTGGCGCACACCCCACTATGGTTCAGGGCAGCCACAGGCTCGATACTCGGGTGGGCGTACACGGCGGGTTTCAGCCTACTCGTACTAGCACTGGGACCATACTTTTTCCCAAACCTGACCGACGAATTCATAATTGTATCTAGTGCTGCCGCCTTCTTCTCAGGATTTGTGGGTTTTGTGGCTGACCGTGTGAGTAGGAAAAGGATGCTGCTATTTTCTTCTCTTGCCACAATCACCACTAGCTACCTGTTCTTGCCCACACAGGGAATGTGGCTCGCGCACCCCCAACTCTTCTGGCTACTGTTCATTCCTCTTTCAGCATTCATAAACCTTTACTTCCTAACAGAGGACGCGCTCAAATCAGAGTTTTGGCCCTCAGAAAAAAGGGGGCTTTACACCGCAATTGTTAGAACAGCGTCGCTGGGAGGAACGATACCAATACTTTTATACGCCTCTATACTACCAATAACCCAGTACTTTTACCTCGGACTCATAGTGTTCGCGGCTGGGGTCGCAGCCTCCACAATATGGTATCGATACGGTGAGGAGACAGGTAAGAAAACAAGCGTCACCATATGGAGCAATAAGACTGGGGCACACCACAAGCTAAAACGGGTTAACATGTGAATAGAAGGCTGGTGTGGGTTCGAATAGTTTAAAGCTGCCGCAAACCGATTGTACACGTGGCGCACGCGAGGCTCATCGTTGGTGGTGTGGGAAGCGATGTTGGTAAAACAACTGTCACCACGGGTCTCATGGGCGCACTCGCCAAACGCGGACTCCGCGTTCAGGGGTTTAAGGTTGGGCCGGACTATATTGACCCCACATACCACGCGTTGGCTACTGGTAAACCTTCTTATAACCTCGACACGTGGCTGATGGGTGAGAGTGGGGTTTTAGAAGCTTTTTTGTCTGCTACAAGAGATGCGGATATTGGGGTGGTTGAGGGTGTGATGGGTCTATTCGACGGCTCCTCACCAAACAGCGACGCACAGAGCACCTCCGAGTTGGCTAGGATCCTTCAGGCGCCCGTAATCCTAGTTGTGGACGTAAAGGGCGTCGGAAGAAGCGCGGCCGCCCAAGTTTTGGGTTTCGCAAAGATGGCCCAGGGATTCGAGATAAGAGGCGTCATATTAAACCGTGTGGGAGGTGAGGGACACGCGGCAATATGTAAGAGAGCAATAGAGGAGGTGACGGGCATACCAGTGGTTGGAGCGCTCAGGGATACCCCCGAGATACGCCTACCATCAAGACACCTCGGCCTACACCTAGCACCTGAGGAGCGCGAAAAAATAAAGGCAGTAGTTGGTGCGGTAGAGGAGTCTTTGGATACTGATATGATCCTACGAATAGCTCAAGAGGCGCCACCACTTGGTTACGGTGAGATGAGCCAAGAAGAGGCTGGTAAGTTCGATGATACGGTGAGGGTAGGTGTTGCGTATGATGACGCCTTCTCCTTTTACTATGAGGACAACTTCAGAATACTGCGTAGGTTGGGTGCACAGCTTGTGTTTTTCAGCCCACAAAGAGACCAGTCACCACCCAGTGTTGACGCATTATACATTGGGGGTGGATATCCCGAACTGAAAGTTGTAGCACTTGAAGCCAACACCGCAATGCTCAACTCGATAAGGAAACTCGTGGAGGGGGGTCTACCCGTGTACGCTGAGTGCGGTGGCCTCATGTACCTTGGCCGCAGCATAGAGACAGCTGATGGGACAAAACACCATATGGTGGGCGTGTTTGAGCTCGACACGGCGCTCACAAATCGACTCACCCTAGGTTACACCGAGCTTGAGGCGAGTGTTAACACCGGCCTCACACGGTGGGGTGAAGTGTTGAGGGGGCACGAATTCCACTATTCTGAGGCTAGAAACGTTGCAGTCGATTGTAGATTCGCTTACAGGGTAAGGCGTGGTAGGGGTATAATGGGTGGGATGGATGGATGCATAAGCCACGAGGCACTAGCCTCATATTCACACCTACACTTTGCTGGCCACCCAAACATCGCGAGACGCCTAATAGATGCCGCCAAACTCGCAAGACACCGCTAATAGTGCGCTTTTGGGGTAACGATGCGCAAACTTTATACGCGTCCCCCAACGCTTTCAAACAGTGTTCGCGCCATGTGGAGTTCGCTCTGGGTGTTAACATTCAAAAGTTCCATAGTATCACGCCACACATAGTAGTCTTCTTTCAATTCTACGCTTGCACTCAGCTTACGACCGTCCACTACACTTATACCCATAGGGCAAAATTCGCGTCCACCCACATTCAAAGAGTGCTCGGGTCTGATGCCCATTGCCATAAGGCTACTCTTTTCTACACACATTGTGAGCACATCCACCCCCCTCGTACGGTATTCGTGCAACAGTGAGTTTAGGGTTGAGGGCTTCACAAGCGGTGTGTCGGAGGGTAGCACCAGCGTTATACCCAGGCGAAGCGTCTTTATGGCTTCAACCATATCCTCGACGTATCCACGTCCGGAGGCTACAAACACCTCCAGCCCCCTGATCCTCGCGTGCTTAGCTGTGAGCGGTGTGTTGGGGGAAGCGCAAACTATGAGCCTGGACACGCACCCGGATTGGACCGCAGTCTGGGCGACCCAGTCAAGCATCGGCCTGCCAGCGATCCTAACCATGGGCTTCTCAACGGGTGAGGCAAGCCTAAGACCCCTCCCTCCAGCCATCACCAACGCCACGCCATCCTCAAATCCCGAGCTCCCCAAGTTTGACGCACAAGTCGCTTCACCCCATTGATGGTATGGTTCGGACACTCGGGTGCACCTACGCTGGGATTTTGCGTGCGTGTTCGTGTAGACCCATAATTCTAAATACATAGTTTAAATCCATATTTTCACGTATCGCCTTAGCGACTTTGTTTAGCTCCGATTCCCACACGTCCTGGGGCCTAACCGGTGCGGATTGGGGCCGACTTTTTTTGAGCGCGCTCAGAACACGAGCTGTGAGGGTGGGGTTGTCGAAGAAGCCGTGCACACTTGTTCCCAGCACCCTGAAGTCTTTAGAACAGGCTCCAGCCGCCTCCCAGTGTGCACCCAGACTACCCTTGGGTCTCACCTTAAGTAGCGGTTGTGCGCCTTCACCCAAAATCACTTCACCCATCCTAATCTCATAGCCCTCAAACAATTCACCCTCAAGCCCCCGTAAAATGGTTGGGAGCCTATCTCCAAGCCTAAACTCAACTAGTCTGGTGACCTTTTCATATTTTCTGAACACCGTTACAGCGTCAAGTAAACCGAGAGCCTCATGTTCTCCAGGCGAGTCACCCTCAATGGCATAGGGATCAACAATTCTTTTACCGAGTATTTCATAGCCCCCGCAGATGCCAACCACCCAGCCAGCCCCCTTAGCCGCATAATCCTTGATGGCTCGGGCTAGCCCAGTGGATCGAAGCCACTCTGTATCCGACACCGTGTTCTTCGAGCCAGGTATAATTATTAGGTCGGGTTGACCAAGGTTGTCCACTTGGGATACATATCTAATCCTAGCGTCGGGGTTCAATGCGAGCGACTCTACGTCCGTAAAGTTGGATATGGAGGGCAGCCTTATTACTGCCACGTCAACGCTACCCGAAAGATTAAGGCTTCCTATCGACACGGAGTCTTCGGAGGGCAGCCTCAAGTCGCCTAAGTGGGGTATCACACCCACAACAGGTCTACCAGTTTTCTTCTTTAAGAATTTCAGCGCTGGCTCAAGCAGGCTCAGCTCACCCCTAAACTTGTTGAGTATGAAGCCCTTAACCATGGCATTATCCTCGGCGCTTAGTATGTCGAGTGTGCCCAATAGGCTCGCAAAGGCGCCCCCCAAATCTATGTCCGCCACAAGTAGCACTGGTGAACGGGCTAGTTTGGCCACCCGCATATTTGCTATATCCCTGTCGTAGAGGTTGGGCTCCGCGGCGCTACCAGCACCCTCTATGATGACCACGTCGAACTTTTCGAGCAGCGATTCAAGCGACTCCCGGACAACGCTGAGGCCGAGTTTCAGCGCGAACTCATCATAATAGGAGCCCGCCTTAACATCCATGTAGGGCTTACCTCTTAAGACAATCTGTGAAACACAATTCCCCTTTGGTTTGAGCAGGATGGGGTTCATATCAACACTGGGGGGCACACCCGCCGCGAAGGCCTGAAGCGCCTGGGCTCTAGCTATCTCGAACCCGTCAGCCGTCACATATGAGTTAAGCGACATGTTCTGAGCCTTAAACGGCGCAACACTGTATCCCATATTAGCAAGCAGCCTACACATACCCGCGACAAGCGTGGTTTTGCCAACATGGGAAGCCGTGCCCTGAAACATTAGTGTGTGAGCCAAGTTGTCCATCACGCCCCCAATAGGCCACCCAAAACCTTGAGGAGATACTCATTCTCCTCATGTCGGCGGACAGCTAGTCTAATATGGTGGTCGCCGAGGCTTCTAAAATCCGAGCACTCCCTAACGAGCACACCCTTCGAAATAAGCCTTCTTTTAAGTTCTCGCCCACCAATACCCCAGTTGTGCGTGTCAACCAATAGAAAGTTGGCGTCAGAAGGATAAACACGCAACCCCCGAATCTTACCTAGCTTCTTAGCAAACACTTCACGCTCTAGACGAACATATTTGGTGCTAGTGGATATAAACTCAAAGTCTCTGAGGGCTACGGGCAGACCAAGCTCTCCCAGTACGCCTACACTCCACGGCTGCTGTAATGAACGAATTAGATGCGCGATTCGGGTGGAGGCAACTGCATAGCCAATCCTTAGTCCTGGGATAGCGAAGAGTTTTGCTGGTGATCTGAGCACAACCATGTTATCATAGCCTTCAACCATTTTGATCACACTGTTTGCCTCTGGAGTGGCTGTGAACTCCACAAAGCTTTCGTCCACCACCACTACTGAGTGGCGCTTATCCGCCTCTGCGACCACCTCCTCAACGCTTTTGGAGCCGAAGGATTGACCAGTGGGATTGTTGGGGTTACAAATAAACACAAGTCCATTATGAGGCAGGTTCCTAATTATTTCGTCGTCATCAAACCTTAGATCAACCCTATCCGCAAACACATAGCTAGGCCTTCCACCAAGCCTTCTGGCGGCTACCTCATACTCCCCGAAGGTTGGCTCAGGTATAAGCACGTGCAGACCCCCACCACAAAGCTTCAAACACGCCTGAACCGCAAGATAGATCAGTTCTGTTGCACCACACCCAACCAAAACATTTTTGAACCCCACACCAATTAAATCACTCAACACCCCACGTATTATACGATGCTCAGGGTCGGGATATCGGGCTATCAAGCCAAGGTTTGAGCTCAAAAACCCTAGCAAGCTACTTGGGGGGCCAAGGGGATTAGTGTTAGCACTGAAATCCATCACACCCTCAGGCTTATCCCAAACATCACCACCATGCCTAACCCGGCTTACAAACACGGAGCTAAATCACCACCTCAAACTCCCCCTACCACCCATTTAGCCCTATACCAACAGTTTCTGTATTTCAACAGAACACATCTTCCAACTATTCAATGCGTCAACGGCTGATCCAAGCATTACCAAACACCCCTACTATTTGACAATTTAACTCTCCTAGCCATATCCAATCGCAACCTATGGATGGATTATCCAAACATAGTTATTAAAGTATCACAATATGTCGATTTAACAGCAAAGGACAACTGGCCAGACTCCCTTAACAAAAACCTAAGAAGCATTATATGAATTTGGATAATAAGAGAACATTTTTTATACAGTTAGCAGGTACACGCACCAAAGTGACTGGTGGATTTAGGTTTAAAGCTTGAGACATATTGGGCAAGAGTGAAATCCGCATCCAAAAAGCTAACCCATAATATGGGTTTTTGAAGTGAATGGGCTTCTAGCGGGTGCACCACCCTAAAATTAGGGTGAGTCGATGTTACGTGTGGTGTTCTATACTAAGTCGGGCGACGAGGGTGAAACATCACTATATGGTGGGGTACGGGTAAAGAAAAGTAGTGTGAGGGTTGCTGCCTACGGTGGTGTAGACGAGCTTAACAGCGTGCTAGGACTAGCGAGAAGCATAATAGCAGACGAGCAAACCAAACGTATACTCATAAGAGAGCAGCTTCGACTGTTCAGGCTTGGAGCGGACCTAGCAACACCCCTGAATGTTAGGACACCTAAATCAATAATCAGGATAACCCAGGACGATGTGAAGGAGTTGGAGGCCGCCATAGCCTCCCTCAAAGCGAACCCACCCCACAAGTTTATTGTGCCGGGTAACAGTGTGGCGTCAGCCATACTACACTTCGCAAGAACGGTGTGCCGTAGGGTTGAAAGGGACGTGTGGGCTCTCCTCGACGAAGATGAGCACGCAAACAAGATTGCTGCGGTGTACCTTAACAGGCTTTCAAGCCTGCTATTTGCTCTAGCAGTGCACATAAACCAGAAGGCGGGTGTACCAGAAGATTACTGGGAACCTGAGTCGCAACCTCAAACACAAGAGAACAAGTAGGAGAACCTATTGGATTTTGGCTGGCTCCACAACGACAAGCCTCCCACCACTGGACTCTCCGACACGCACCGCATACTCCACTAGAGCATCATCTGGACGCGCCACCACGAGTATTATAGGTGAGCCAACCAAGCTTTCAAGTAGCCGCGCCAACTTGTGTTTAAAGCTCTCGGCATCCTTAGCGTTCAAATAAGCCGTAAGCCTCCTAAGGAGTTGTAGGGGCACCTCTATAAGGCCAACACCCACACCATCATCATCACCATCATCAGAATACGGCTCAGCCTGGACTCCGTCGTCTCCATTGAACGAAGCTTCAGTTTGGTCATCTGTGTTGTTGAGCGCTTCAATTCTCAGCCTTATGGCCTCTGTGTCATATACGCCCGCTGCAATGGGTTGCTCAACCTCGGTCAGCAACCTTTCAACCAATGCGAATAGGGAGTTATCCCCTATAGGTCTCTTATCACTCACTTCGGATCCAACTTTTGCGGGCTCTATCTTGGCTTCGAGCCCCGCTTCCTTAAGCAGCCTAAGCACAGTCCTCTTATCGCTGATATGAAGGGAGCGCAGCAAATCGTATATACTCGTGTATCCACCATAACTATTCAAAATGTAGCTCACAAGCTTCTGGTAATCCTCCTTAGAGGGCTGAAGCCTGAAGAAGTTCTCTATGAGTGGAACCAGATTCTGGGTTTCGGGGGGCATATTCAAGATTAGCGCTGGCGCACGTGGCCAGCCAAGCTTCCTAAGCGCGTAGTACCTCCTATACCCAGCCAAAAGCCTGTAAACCTTCTTGTCCCTGAAGACGATAAGTGGGTTGAGGAGGCCGAATCTCCGTATGTTCTCAGCCAAACTATCAATATCGTAGTCAGCCCTGTACCTCAACTCGTCAAGCACACGTATCTGATCCATTGGGATCATCTCAAAATCGTACACTGGTGCTGGATAATATGCCACAAGTGTGGGTAGATAGACCTTGCCATCTGTGTCTGGGTCATAAACATATAGTCCACCCTCATCATCGCTCTCCAGGAAGACCAAGCCACCAACATAGTAGCCGTCCTTTGAGGAGGAGAATTCTTTTATACTCATGGTAATAGGCATGATAACTCCCTTAAACTCTTCAGGTATAAGGGATACCAGCCCCTTGTACGCATCATCACTATAGTAAAACCTAAAACCCAAACACACCGTCGCACCCTTAAACGTCACGTGGGGGAGCGTGTACACAACAACCTTTGCACCATCATCCCTAGGCTCCAACCTCTCCTTGTATAGCAGTGTGTGAACCCGCGCCGCGTTTAGGTTTGTTGCACTCTTAGAGGACATAAAAGAATCGTCTCTTAATATTTTATGAACTTTTAAACGCTTAACCTTAGAGCCACGCACTACGTCAGCACCTCTAAGCTCTACCTATAGCTGCCCGACACGGTGCCTCAAGCTAGTGGATCCTGCGCTTTTAACAACTTCTTCGAATGGTTTAAACCTGCTTAAAAGCATGAGTAGCGCCATGCCGCTTTCAATGCTCGAAGAGTATGAGCCCCAAACCCTACCGCTGGATAATAATACGAACGACTTGAATGTCGCATCCAAAACCGGGTCTATTTTGATAACCCTTAACACCTGTTTTCCCCTAAATACCCTCGAAAACGCTGAGCGTGACCTCTGCTCCGTTCTCCTTAAAAACCCGATCTCGTCGAAGGGTGTGTACCGCCACCACGCCATCTCCACAAGCATTGCGTTCTCAACTTCACGAGAATAGTTCCCCCACAATGAGCCGTATTTTTGCTCTATAAACACTCTGAAATAGTTATCTAGGTTTTTGTTTACCGAGATACTCCTCAAAATCCGCATTTTACCGATAAAATAGTAATAATGGATACTATTATAGATTTCGTACATTAAACATCTATGTTTTATTAATATATACGTACTAGGTAGAAAATCTATATTTTTCACGACGACGGTGGAGACTGAATAATGCCTCCCGGGGAAAACAGCGATGAGAACAGGTTCCTAGTAAGCGTAAGGGTGGCGTCGTAGCTCACAACCGTTAGGATGAGTAGAATACCTATATAATATACTGCGAGAGGAGTGGGTTTACCGTAGGCCACGGCGATTGTGAACCCATTAGTAAAGCACAGTAAAAGCAAAACCATGAGAACGACAAAACTCACCTCCTGAATATTCACGTTGCCAATAGAAAAAACATTGTAGGCCGCTATAGCTTGGAAGAGCTTGGAGAATATTGAGACTATGGCTAAAAGTGCACCGCCAACAGCCGAGCTTGTTAGCTGAAGCGTATACACTGTTGTCTCAAAGGTTCTACCATTCTGTTCACGCCTCTTTTTGATGTTAAAGAGCATTTCTAATAGCTGGGCCAAGCTCTCGCCGATCGAACCCAAGTTACCTCCAGCCTCAAGGGTTGAGCTGACCACAGCGTTACTCATGGACACAGTGTGGCTGTGACTTTCAACACTCATTGTTTCAAACACTATCCGCTTGTCCACACCCAAAAGAATCCTGTTGTACATCTTTTTAACGAGACCGCGCACAGCGCCTAGCTCACCCCTAAGCACACCTAAAAGGGATTCTGGCACATTACTTACAACATCAAAGGTACGGGAAAAATACCTTACAAACACCAAGTAGTCTCCCTCTATTTTCTCGATGCTTCTCTCAATCGCCCTGTAATAGATACCCATACCTAGCATTAGGGCGCCCGCCCCCACTATGTATGGAAGGTTTCTCCCCAAAAACACAAGTGCAAGGCCCACTATCCCAACCACACTCGAGGTGAGATATGCATGGCGCGGAAAGATAAGTCTCGCATACGGCTTATACAAAACATAGACAACGAGTGTCATCATCAGTGAAATCATTGCAACTGCTACCGAAAGCAAAACGATAAGCGACACGCCGATACCGTAAAGCACTGCTAGTACTGTTATGTCCACTATCAGGAAAACCAAGGCGCTGTTCAGTGTCCCATACAGAGCTAGAAAAGTGTTCATTGACTCCTGCTTTCTAGAGTTGACCGCTTCAAAGAAGGCCATCGCAGTTTTGAGCTCCCTGCCAAGGAATACAACCAAGTCGTCGCCGTATGAGATCGCCTGGGAGAGTCTAACAAGATAGTCTTTGAAGGGTTTAATGCTGACTTGGTTAAGGATGGCACCTATAGCCACAGAAATCTTATAGCCAAAGCCATTCACAAGGTTGCTTATCCTCTTATAATAGCGGTGGTAAGGCGAAAAGTATTGTTGGGAGCCAAGCCTAACTAACACTTCGGCCACAGGGTACCCTGATGAAAAGAGCGCCTGTGAAAACGCAATCATAAATAGATAGTATGGGTCTATTTCGTCCTTCGATTCACGCGATAGTCTCATTGATAATAGCCTCTAAACCAACTTGTCTTGCGCGAAGTATCTGCAACCAAACATCAAAGTAGTTAAACACCTTATTTTGCGTGAGTGTTGAAAGGAGCTTTGCACGAGCTTCAAGCTCCTCATAGAGCTTCACAATGTTTTTCCTATCTAAACCCCTCCTCACAGCCACCTTGTTCTCGATGAGATACGAAGAACCCCTACCAGCGAACACCTGTTTATCCTCCAGCGGGTCATAGGTGAATGCGGGCACATACACTATATCGCTTGTCGCCGGATCCACATCAATGATTTCGTCAACCTCTATAACCCTTCTCTGCAGGATGCCCCTCTTATCATAGAGCGCCGTCTGGAATAGGGCTATGTTCAAGTTGTTCACATGGGTTCTTGGAACCTCTATGGGGTAAGATGTTAGCCTCTGAATAAGGGTGTTAACATTAGCGGCGTGGAAGGTTGCCATAACAGAGTGTCCCGTCTGCATGGCCTGAAAGGCTACGTTACCCTCTCTATCCCTGATTTCACCCACGAGGATATAGTTGGGTCTCTGTCTTAAAGCAGCTTTGAGGAGGTCAAAGAGTTTAACGGAACCTTCACCACCAGTGTCGCGTGTGACCTCAGAAACCCAGTTCGCGTGTGGAACGGTTAGCTCTGGGGTGTCCTCGATCGACACAATCTTAAGGTGGGGGGGTATGAAGGTTGTGATGGCATTAAGCGTGGTTGTTTTACCTGACGCAGTCTCACCACACACAAAAATGTTCATACCTTCATCTAGCATGAGCCAAAGGTATGCTGCAAGCATGGGCGTTATACTACCACTCGAAATAAGCTGGGTCACGCTTAGGGGCACCTTAGCGAACTTCCTAATGGTCAGGTTAGAGCCACGCCTACTTATGTCTTCGCCGAACACAAAGTTTACCCGAGAACCATCAGGAAGCGTAGCGTCGATTATCGGTCTATTATGAGATACGGGCCTCATAGTCTTCTCGCTGAGCGAAATTATTAGCTCGTTGAGCTCCAATGAATCCTCGATCTTCACAGAGGTCTGCATCGACCCGAAAACCTTGTGCACGATGAACACGTTCCCCCTACCAGGTATAGATATATCCTCGATGTTTGTGTCGCGTATAAACGGCTCAAGCGGGCCAGCGTATAGTTTGTCACGAACAAAATGATAGATAACAGCGAATCTATCATATTCACCCATATTTTTTGTGAGCTCCAGTAGGGTTTTAAACATAAACTGCTCCTTACCTTCAACAGAAGCTGGAGGGTCCTTTTCCCCAACCTTCTTCGCAAAACCCTTCTCAATCTTGGTGAGAACACCTAGGCTTGGCCTCGGGGGCTCTATAACCACGTATTGATTGAAACCATCAGGGCTTTTCGAGCTGAACGCATGAATATAGACACCATCCCAAACATTATAGATCACGTTAAACACAGACGAGCCCTTATATTGAGTGGGGTTGTCAACACGCTGCGGAGCTTCGCGTAGTGTCGAGAGGTAGGTAATGAGGTAGGGCTCACTCCAGCTTGCGGGTTTCCAAAGCTCCTGCGACACTCCTCAACCCCTCGATATTGAGAGCGGCACCACACGTAAGCCGAGAGCGGGGTCAATGTCGATGGAAACAATGTCGGAGCTAACAAATCCACCAGTGGTTTTTATTCGCTCTAAAGACTTCAGTCTCCTACCCCCAATACTCACAGCCTTAATCCTGTAGTATACGTCCACCATACTCCTTACCTGGGTGAGCAGGGATTCCTGAAAGATTGTTGGGTGGACTGTGAGAATAACGGTTTTACCAACATCCTGAAGCTGCCTAGCATGACGTATAAAGTCTAATAGAACTCTTTCCACAACATATGAAGCCATAAGGCTGAGACTATCCACAACTATGCAGTCTACAACGATTCTTCTAGAATACTCTAGAAGCCTTGTTAGCAGGTTTTCCGCTTGTTTTGAGACCCAGCTGAACCGCCTAACATTGACTGGGACAACCCTGAACTTATCCTCTAGGAAAGCGTCCACCAAATCGATTTTAACACCCCTCAGTTTGACGATTAAATCATAGCTTAGGGCTTCGGTCGTCACGAACAAAACACTCATATTATTTTGGAGGAAACCGTAAGCCAACTGACCAGAGAACACTGTTTTACCAACACCGTGCTCTCCTTCAATAATGACTGTAGATGGGTGTGGGATACCTGTAATCCTCCTATCCAGCTCTTCATTACCCGTCTTGACAATAATCAAAGCGTACCACTCCAGTAGGCTTCTGGACCATAGTTTGTGGCTACAACAATAATCGCCTTCGTACCCGCATAGGGTGGGTACGGTAAAACCACCTCGAACTCACCTACATTCGTAGGGTAAAGTTCGCCAGTAATACTCATCCACTCATAGGTTGTGGGTGAGACAGAATAGTTATACAAGGACACACTCAAGGTGGGGATACCCGACACATTAGCGTAATAGTCAACGATAAGCGCAAAATATTGGTAGGCGTAGAGGTCTGTTGAACCATTGTTTGAAACCCGCAGCACCAGTACGTTTGAAGCCGTGGTTACACTTAGAATGTGTATGGATGTCTGGGTGGCGCTAACTATATTCTCACGGTAGACTTTCAACGCGTAGTTATACTCAGCCTGACTCCTCTGATATACACCCATCACTGTGAGAAACGAGGACAACCCAACTAGGGCCACAAGGCTGAACACCACAACCTGAGATATGGCCATCAGACCACCTGGAAAGTGTACTCTGCTTGAACCCCATTCTGGGTGACGTACATCACAGTGTAATATGAGCCCTTAACCAAGGGCTGCGGAAGTGTTATTGTAATCGTGGCGGTAGATCCAGGGTTTAACACCTGCATATTCACACTCCAGCTTGGTGGGGGGGAATTGTAGCCTATGGGTTGCTGCTGGTTTTCCAACCCAAAATAAAGTGTTCCTAACTGTAGATTGTAGACCGGCTGCTCCCCTATATTTTGAAGGTAGACATTAAGAGTCGTGGATGTGGTGTTGGTCGCGAAAACAATCTGCGTCTCTGTTAGAAGTCTCCGAGAGTTTGCGAGCGAGGAGGCATCCATGGCGCTACCAATATACGAAATACTAAGATATACGGCGCCAGCTAAAACACCTATCATGATTACCCCCGCAATAATGAGTATTGCCTCACTGACCGCTTCTCCCGGCACCAGCATCACCCATTTCGTGTAGTACCCTAAGAACCCTCCTAGCCGTCTCCTGAAAAGCCGCTTGGGGAGAATGGGTTTTGAGAACAATCTCAGCTATATCCCTAGCTCTTAACCCAGAAGTGTATCCTTCAAGTACCCCCTCAATCCTACCTATGAGCTCTAGGTGTTCAACATCGAGTAGACCCACTTCGAACAGCCACTCAACCTGCTTTTTATTATAGTTAAGTATTTCCAACACAGCGCACGCCTCAAGCAGCCTACCCAAATTATACTCCCCTAACTCGCGGTTGAGGCTATGTTCACCCATATGCGGACCCTCATCTTCCACCTCTTTTTTATCTTCAGCGGGGCTGACATCGGTTTCATGCGGTATTGGGGCATTAAAGGGTGATTTTGCATCCGACTGCGCCGCCTTAATGGCGAGCACAGCGTCCTCAACCCCCTGCGAGACATTCTTAAGCTCATTCATAACCTCCCCCAGACCAGAATTAATGGCCTTAGTGACCGTGGCTTCAACCCTATCAATCCTAGCGTTAACCTGAGCGAGCGCCTTAACAACATCCTCATCCCGGGGCACCGTTCCCTGAGTCTCCGTGGGAGACGCGCTAGGAGCGCCAGGTTGAACATTAGCACTATTCTGCACACCAGCAGCCATATTTCCATTCCTGCGACTCCGTAAAGTGAACCGCAAATATACAGAGAAAACCAGAAGGGGAACCACAATTATTAGGAATATGACGAGGAAGGGTGAAGACAAAATAGAACCGACGTTTATCGGGAACGAAAAACCAAGCACAAACATAGTAGACCACAAAAAAGGGGGGAGGGGTTTAGCCTATGACTGAAACAGTCCCATCCGGCTGATAGACGTACTGCGACACTGTAAGCGGAGAACCAATGTTCGGAGTTATAGCGATGGTCAACGTTTGGTACTGGAACACGTTGTGACCGGTGGAAGGACCGAAGAGCACCACCACCCCAACCGTGCTACCAGCTGGCGCGATTGCGCTGCCCACCAGGGAGTCACCAGCCACCGGAAACGTGAAGGCAAAGTCGTAGAACACCTGAGCACAGTATGTGGTTCCACCATAATTGAACACAAAGGCGTTAGCTGTAGCAGAAGAAGTGCAGGTTGAGGGGGTAGTTGTCGAAGCTACACTAAATATGTTTGAGGGCACCACGCTTTTGAGTGCTAAGAATGCTGCGTATATGCTTGGATAGTAGTAGTATGTTTGACCGCCCGATGATTGTTGTTGTAAGTAGGGATTGCTTGTAACAGTGAGGAGTGTATAGTTGTATATATTGGTCAGAACTATTCCCTCCGCAGAAGCCTCAAAAGAGATCGCTGTGGTTGACGGTGAAAGCTGCACGGACGAAACACCTGAGCTTGGGGACACTGGGAAGTATATCCAGTAGCTGTACGTGTCTGTTGGGTAGTTTGAGGCATATAGGATGTTACCCGTTATGCTGAGTGCAGTTGACGCGGTCTCCTCACCCTTATTTATTGTTGTCTTGGCCTTTTGGGTGACGAAGATACCCATACTCACTGCTACGTACGCTAGCACAGACGCTGTTATAATGAAGGCTATAAGGATGATGGCTGTGTCCAGACCGGCTAAACCCTTTTTACGCCTTTTACCTCTGTTTGTGTACAGGGTTTTTCACCCAAACTTGCCTAACCCATACTTTTAAATAGACTCCACACACAAACAAACCATTTTTAAAAGCGCTCAAACAGCCCACAGAAACACACGGGAAACCTGATCAACGGGTAAAACCCGACGCAAATCGTGACCCACCTATGGTCGACGATTACCACCAATCTAAAACCTTGAGCTGTTGTAAAATTAGATATGTGACGCCACTATTAAAACTCGTTACATGAAGGGCGCCGAACAGGTTCAGCTTAACCTCCGCAAACCACCATCGATAATCCAGCTACCATTATCCGGGTTATGATTAAAAAGCTCTTCTACTTATATTTTCGCATGAATCTATATTCTGACATTGAGATAAGGCTCAGAAACAAGGTTTGTAGAGCTGATTTTGGTTGTGCAGTAGATCTAAACAGACTCAAATCCGAATTACCCGAAAAGTATTCTGTTAGAGAGAATTTTCCAGGTTTGGTATACAAGGGTGGGGGTCAACATAGGGCGTCTGGTACGGTTCTACTTTTCTCGAACGGCTCAATCATCATTACAGGCGAGGACAACAACGATGTTATTGCGCGAATAATCAGCGACGTGATCGCCGATCTTAAGGGTTTGGGCTATGAGCCCCGTGAGAACGTTGGACTAAGGGTTGTAAATAGTGTAGCTCAATTTCGTATTAGGCGGCCTGTGGACATAGTGCTGTTCGCTCAGAGAGTTTCAGGCTCTAAACTCGACAGGTCTAGATTCCCAGCGGTGACGTGGCGTGACCCAGGTACCGGGTGCACTATTAGGCTGTTTAGGAATGGAGCTGGAGTTGTGCTTGGTTCGGGTGATCAAGCCAAAATAAAACAGGCTGTTTACAACCTTTATGATGTGATAACTAAAACGGGGGTATATAAAAAAAGGGTGGCTGGGTCAAGTGCTGGTAGAGACCCTGCAGATAGGGGGAGCATGGGAGACGGGTTCAAGGAAGTGTTCAACGATGAGTTTGAGGTTGTGGATAGGGCTGTTCTTTTTGGGTTGCTAACAAAGCTTCTTGGGTCAACTGTGGCGAAAACGGTGATAAGAAACCT
>JAVZKQ010000036.1:0-21231 GCA_038884175.1 Thermoprotei archaeon
ATAGGGAAGAGCCTGACGTGTTTTCCGTGGTCGCCCATCAACATGCGGGTCGCTGCCAAAAACGAAAGCCATAGGATTATTGGCCCAGCGTGCTGGGTCCCGGCTCACCAAGCCGATAGGATTAGCGGGGTGAGGGGTTTCAGCGGCCGAGTATAGGGCAGTCCCTATGATTGGTGGTTTCTGCAGCCCACTCTAGGAGGGGTATTATGGCTTGTCGAAGTGTTCTGCCGTTCTTTGTTAGTGTATAGTTTACACGTAGCGGTGTTGTGTCAACCACTCTGCGCTGCACAAGACCCATGGCTTGCAGCTCTTTGAGTGTGTCGGCGAGCGATTTTGGGCTTATGCCGTCGAGCGCTCTAAGTATGCCGTTATAGCCAGCCTCCCCGTGGAGGCCGATCTCGTTGAGCACGAGCAGCGACCACTTTTTGGTCAGCTGAGCAATCATGCCCTGCAGAGGGCAACCAACCCGCTTATGTCTCCGCTTCTTTTGAAACATCTTCAATAACATGTTGCGACACAGAGTTTTACAGCTTGCGCTCATCATACAACCAATCTGACTCCCATGTACTATGTTTGGTGTGTGGGCTGAGTGCACAAAACAACATGGGTGGCTTTGCGGGAGGTGATAGGGCTGCCCATAGCGGTCGACGAGCAAAACAGAGGCCTCCCCACTATTTGATGTCGCTCTAGCGGGCGAAAATTGGGATATAAATGTCTATTCCCCCGTAATACCACCCGTGTTTAAGCAGGCCAAGAAAATTGGGTTACCCACGTCGGCTGCTTCTGTACACCCTGTCCCGCGGTATCGGCTGAATTTTTGGCTGGGTTCACCCACTTTGGTGTGGCTAGTGGGATAAGCCTAATACCCATGCGTAGCATAGCGTGGTTTCGGGTGTGTTCGGCTCAGCCGGTTTTGGACCCTTAGTGGGATGGTGGTCTGTGCGTGGTTCGCGTGAAACCCTTTGACCTTTTGAGTGAAAGGTATGATGCCTGGTTTGAGAAGCACCCATACGCATACCTCTCGGAGTTGGAGGCTTTAAAGAGGTGTGTTGGTGGTGGTGTGCGGCTTGGGCTAGAGGTGGGGGTTGGGGGTGGACGCTTCTCCCAGCCCCTCGGAATCCAATTTGGCGTGGATCCCTCGCTAAGTATGCTCAGGGAAGCGCGGCTGCGCGGCGTTGAGGTTGTGCGCGGGGTTGGCGAGAGGCTGCCGTTCACAGACTCGGTGTTCGACTTGGTGCTTATGGTCACAACCATCTGTTTCCTAGACGATGTGGACGCCTCATTTCTCGAGGTGAAGAGGGTCCTTAAACGTGGTGGGAAGTTCACCTTGGGGTTCATTGACGGTGAAAGCGAGCTTGGAAAGAAGCTGAAGACTAGAAGGGATAACCCATTCTACGCTGAGGCCACACTCTACTCTGTGCGGGAAGTATTAGCCCACCTAGAGCGGGCAGGCTTCAGAGAATACCGCACACTCCAGACAATCTTCCAAGACCCAGAAAATATTTCCACAATGGAGCCGGTAAAGGAGGGTTATGGTGAGGGCTCATTCGTTGTGGTTTGCGCCAAAACCTAAGCTCACCACGCATGACATGTGCGAGGAGATACACACCAAATCTCCCCGCCGACACAATAAACCCCAATAGCGCCACTAAGTGTCACCCCTTACGGGGCCCACGGCTTCAACGGTTGGTGATTGACCAAGCACAACCCAGCAAACACGTCAGCAGAACCCTGCGTCGCTAGGAATACACCTCCGTGTTTTGCGTCAGCTACCAGCATTTGTATCCAACCCACACATCTGGGCCACCATGCTCATACCACATTTACAGTCCACCACATTTTTCAGGGGGTGTCGTAGGATGGCGACGCCCCCACCCCTTGCCAACCCACCAATGGGTGGAGAGCTCTGTGTGCTTTAATCCACACTAGAGCCCTATAAAACACCCCCCTGTTTTTGTGTGGCCGTCCGCCCCGTGGCGGCTAAATCGTTTATTTTAATGGGACCAATTGGTTGTTTAATGCGTCGAATATGGCTCACCCTCCTACGACCACTGATCGAAGAGGCTTGGCGAGCGTGTGGGTATTTTGGTGCTACTTTTCTGTGGCTAGGAAGTATAGCATCGCAAAGTAGGAGGTAAACGCTAGTAGGAAGCCCACGGCCATAAAATAGGAATTCAAATCGTCTGTGAAGCCCGAAAGCATGAATAGGAGCCCGTTGACACCGGCGAAAACCACCGAGGCGAAGCCAGCGATCCCAGCGGCCGCAACCCCCATTCTACCAACTAAAAGTGCGGCTACGAGGGCTACTAGTGAGAAGAGCAGTATGAGGTAGCCCATCATCATGTGGATCATGAGGAGGACTCCACCACCAGTGTACATCAGGCTCATCATGGCGCCCATCATCCCAAAGAAGCCCCCGCTGTATGGGGTGCTCGGAAAACTCACAAACATGTTAACCCACATACCCGTCAAAAACTGTGTGAATAGGAAAACAATGGTGACGCCCACAACCGTTTTGGTGAGCACCCTCCTATTGCCCACACTCAAAGTTTCACCCTGCGCCATGCTGGGTCGCCACACATCCAGGCTTCAAATACGCCCGCGGCAAATATAAATCATGTGCGCCTGCAAGGGACGCTAGACTTGTGGTTGTTCACCCCTCTAGTTTCAACCCGCAACACACTATCGGGTATTCTTTGACTATTCCCACCACGGCACACTATGAGCCCAACCAATTGTAGCTCAACAATGGGGGTGTGTTATTTGGGATAAAACACCTCACCATTCACACTTTTAATGGGGGCGCCCGCGAACACCGATACCACCTCAAGTATCATGGGCACCATAGAGTCGAGGTGTTCTGTGTGGCTGTGGGAGCACCCTCCCAGTTGCAGCAAGTATCAACACAATATTCTATTCTAGTGCTAGCACAGGAACACACTCCGACCACTGTGTGTCCGTGTACATCAGCCTGTGGGTAACGCCACACACAAAAATTGGTTCGTGGCAGGCTGCCAACACGTGTTTTTTCACACCACCTTTATTGTGTGGTAGCATTTCCTCACACCTGCAACATCTTTGTCGCCACACTGGGCGAGCGCTGGGGGCTACATTATTAAGGATTTCCATCGGAACCTTAGCGCCAAAAACATCGCCACATACCGCTATAGGGAGAGGTAGAAGGCTTTCTGAAGCGGCTCCAAACTAAGAGGATTCCTCGAGTATTAGGCGCAGCTAATTCACCGGAGTTGTCGTCGCGATTGGCGACAGATATGCACCCTCGCCTAGAAGGGCTAATCTTCTTCTGAGCCTGAATTTGGTTATATACGCATTCATGAAGACGCCGAACAGGCTGAGGACCATGATGAGCATCGCCTCGGAGGCAGAGAGCGCGCCCAAGAGTGCTAGCGGTATCCCCACAGCGTTGAACGAGAGTGCGAGAAGCACGTTACCCGCCGAGGCTCTTGCGGCTAGCTTCGAATTCTCAAGCAGCGTGACAACGCCAGCCAGGTTGTTGGATACGAGCACCACGTCGGCCACGTCTTTTGAGATGTCTATTGATGTAGCCATAGCTATACCTACGTCGGCTGCGGAGAGCGCGGCGGCGTCGTTCAAACCGTCTCCCACTACTAGCACTTTGCTCCCCTTCTTCTCCTGCTTCGCCCTCTTCTTGAACTCCTCAACTATCTTGAGCTTGTCCTCGGGAGTCTTTCTGGCGAAGTATTCGATGCCCCCCACCTCCTCCGCTATCGCCGAGGCCGTTGTCTCAGTGTCTCCTGTGACCATGAGTACACGCAGCCCCATCTCCTTCAGCCTTGCAACCACTATGGGTGCGTCGGGGCGTACGGCGTCCACCACGTCGAACACGCCAGCCACCCGCCCGTCGACTCCGACGACAACCGGCGACCTACCTCCCATAGGGAGGCTTAGAAGAATGTTCTCCACCTCTCCCCTCTCAAAGCCGTTTGAAACAAGGAACTCTGGTCTGCCGACGGTCACCCTTTTCCCGAGGGCGAAACCTGTGACGCCAGCTCCCCTGACTTCTTTGAAGTCTTCCACGTTGACAAGTGGTATCATTCGTGCAGAGGCTTCATTAACTATCGCCCTAGCAACCGGATGGGCGGATTCGTTTTCAAGCGAAGCTGCGAGGCGTAGCAAGCCGGACTCGTCGATTCCTGGAGCTGTCACCACCCGAACGACACGTGGTTTGCCATAGGTGAGTGTGCCCGTCTTGTCGAGGATCACGGTTCTTACATCCTTCAACCTCTCAAACACGCTGTTATCCTTTACAAGGATACCATTATCGGCGAACTCGGAAAACGTGGTGAGCCCCACGCTTGGGCTTGAGAAGCCGATGGCGCACGGATAACCAATCACAGCTACTAGTAGGGCGTTTATGGCGCCCACCCCGAAGTAGGCTTGGTTGGCCGTAATGACACCAGCCACACTCCAAGCCACAAACGTAGCCGCAGCGATCGTGAGGACTAGGGGAACCCAGACGCGGTCGACAACCCTGTCGAAGAACGTTAGAATTGTTGACCTTGTCTGTTTAGCGGAGCTCACCAGGCCGAGTATCCTTGAAATATAGCTTTCTCTGAAATCCGATGTCACCTTCACGATTATGGCTCCACTCCCATTGGTGGATCCGCCAAGCACCCGGTCGCCCGCCTCTTTTGCCACCGGTGTAGATTCGCCTGTTAGGATGGCTTCTGAGACCTCGGAGGCGCCGCTCACCACGACTCCGTCTAGTGGTACCTTCTCCCCAGGCCTAACAGACACCAAATCTCCAACCTCAACCTCTGATATTGGAAGCTCGACCTCTTTACCTCCGCGTATCAACCGCGCCATGGGTGGTCTGATCTCCATTAGCCTTCTCACCGAGTTTTCGACGTCAAATCGTAGGCGGGCGCCGAGCCAACCAGCGGTGAGGTGTAGACCGGTCAGCAGCACAGCTATGAAGAGGAAGGGTCTGTACGCAGATGCGAAGAAGCCTATGATCCCTAACGCGTACGCGCCCAACCCGGCCACACCGTACAGCACGTGTTCATTCAGTATGTGTTTCTTTAACGCTTCAATTGTCCCCCTCTGAATAGGCAGCGCGTAATAGAATAGCACCACAGTCGCAATCACGAGGTTGGCTAAACCCCCAAAAAAACCGTAGTTGCCAGGGATGGAGACGGGGAGGAAGGGAAACGGGTTGCGAAACATAATGGGAAAAGCGACCAAGAACGAGATCACTGCGAAAAACCAAGTCTTCAGAGCCCGACTTCTACTATCTGCCAAGATGGTGTAATTCGCATTCTCCTTTCCTTCGAACACATAGTAGCCAAGCCTCTGAAGTTCTCTCTTGAGGTTGCGCTTGTCCACAACAACTGGGTTGTGCTCGACGATGACTTCGCCAGACTCCATGAAGACTTTTGCTGACTTTACACCTTCAACTTGAGCCAATCCTTTTTCGATGGTGGACGCACAGAAGGCGCAAGCCATCCCCCCTACCACGAACACCTCACGCTCAAGCTTCTCCTCAGACTCCAACCCGCTCGACCCCAGGTATGTATCCAGCCTTCCTAATAGCACGCCTCACCTCTTCTAGGCCCACCCTACCTGGGTCAAACTCAAGGCTCACCTGGCCCTCCTCTAGGTTGACTCTAACGTTCCCAACGCCCGCAAGTTTGGAGAGCGCGGCTTCAACGTTTCTGGCGCACCCCTCACAGTGCATTCCGCCAACCCGTATCACAGCCACCTTTTTTTGAACACCCATTTTTCAAATCCCCCACATATGGTTACACACACAAACCATATAAACTATAAAGTTTATAGTTTAATAGCAACTATAAACAAGTATATCGAGAACAACGAGCTCCAAAACCCAGTCGCAAGCCCACAGCCACCACATCAGAAAACAATTGTTCCAAAAACAACTACCCGTAGTGTATAGCTAGCCCAGACACTGGGCCCCACGCAAACTATCCGCGCGGCACCAGCCAACCAGAGCACTATATCCGAAGTAGACACCCCACAGTGGGGGGAAGTATTGTGGTGGTCTCAGCAAGCCGCTACCAACCACACCCCAAAAGGTGTTGTCCCCGTGTTGGAGCTCCTACGTGGGTTCAGCCTCCTGTGAGCGCATCACAGTCTGAAGAGTTTTAGAAGCCTTGCCTGGTACTCATCGTGGTTCACCGCGCTCAAAACCTCTTTTTTCAGTGTGTCACGCGGGTAGTCGAATCTGTGTAGCTCGATCGTACCACTATCAGTGTCCAAAACAGCATAGGAGGGGCGCCTATCATCGTCTCTTGGCTGCCCCGCCGAGCCGGGGTTTACCACCCTGTAGTCAGCGAAGCTCGTGGTGAACGCGTAGTGGGTGTGGCCCACGAGCACCATCCGCTCCTCGACCGGTGAGCCAAGCGTGTTGGCGAAAACACCACTCCCATTTACGAGCCAAGGGTAGAGGTAGCCGTAGAGTGGGTCGGACGGTGAGCCGTGCACCGCAAACACCCTTAAGTTGTCAAATTCAAAGTGGCCCTCCTGCGGGGTTTGTGCGAGGTAGGCCAAGTCTGCTTTGGATAGCTGCTTTAAAGTGATTTCTTGACGTGTGTACACACTGAGGTCGTGGTTCTCTTGGGCGCACAGGCAATCAACACCGAAGGCCACCGCATTATCGTGGTTACCCATCACCCTGTGGGGGTTAAGGGAGCGCAGGGCGTCCACGGTTTCAGCCGGCCTGGTACCATAATCCACAGCATCCCCCAAAAACACCACTTCATCAAACCTCTCCTTTTCGAGCAGAACGTTTAAGGCGTGGATATTAGCGTGGATATCGCTGAAAACAAGAATCCTCAAACCAGTTCAGCTAACTTACCATAACAGGGGTATTTGAGTATTCTCAAACCCCAACACGCTTTGGGGAAACCTCACCATTTAACTGACCGTTCACATTCACGAAATTATGGTGGAAAAACCTAGGGTGTGGGGCATCATAACGTTCGCCCCAGTTTCCTCGGAGTATGCCCACCCCCTACTCTGCTAAAGGATCTTATCGCAACCCAGCTGGAAGGAGTGGTTTGTTGACCATGTAGCCATCGTTTCCTTTCCCTAGAGAATCGTTTTGACAAGGCCGGATACTGGCTGGGTGACCGCGTGGTTTGGTATGCCCCATCCCTCCTTTGCTTCTAGCTTTCCCTTTATCTCACTCAACGTCGCTTCCCCCGATTTGACTAAAAGGTTGAGTCTAATCGATTAGCACGGCGAGGGGGAAGCCAATTTAAGAGCCTCTTGCCTCGCCAGTCTACCTACCTCTGACACCACGCCTTACACAATCTGCTTGCCACAAACTCTTTGGCCAACACACTTCGCCCCAAATAGTGTGAGCCAGTCCGGTATACCATCCAGCTTCTCGAAGCGTCTCTTAAAACACTCTCAGAGGCCTCAACCCCCACTTACCTGAAGCCCAACCTTAAGGAATTCTAATGATTCTGATTCGCTGAACCTATTCAGTGTGATTTCAGAATAATACCCCCATATATGCGGAGATTCAGGGTTCTGGAAAACTTGAAAGTCAAAGGGCAACCCTATTTAGGAGCATGTCAAGACAAGGATGATATTGCGGTTTATGTCCGCAACGTGCGCAAACAGCATGGGCATCTCCTTATCCCACGAACAAATCAGATTTCATCGAAGGCCACAAGGAACCTTACCCCACAGAAGCCCAATCATCCACCATGTTAAAAGGTTCGACCAAGTTTACCCTATTTTTACTTGTGAGAACGTGATTCCAGCACCACCTATAGAAACACCACTAATGTTTTTCATTGCACCCACAAGTGAATCCCACCATTTTCTACCCACCCTATTGAACCCATATTCGAGCCGGCGGAGAATGTCGGCTTAGGGATTATAGAAGATGCCTCAAAAATCAACAACCAAATATGGTTGGCGTGAGCGCTTTAGCGCTTCATCCAATAGAGACGTTGCACCGATTCGCCGCGCCCCAACAATATATTATGATAGGTGAATAGCCCAAAGCGCTCGCGAATCTCGCAAGCTCTTGTTCGCGGTCAAAGATGTCTTCTCCTTCGGCTAGGGTCAAAGTACAAGTAGGGATCCCCCTACTGAGGGGGGCGAGGGCACTTAGCGTGTCGCAACCAATTATTCACAGAATAGAATTCCAGAATAGACACGGCTTACATCCTAGACCAGTAGCCGTAATTGACGCTGGGATAATCTATGGGAAAATGGGTTCTTCACGTCGTGGTTCTAAACACCCAACCGCAAAACCCTTTTACTCATTCTCCTCTCCTGGATCACGGCAAAAACCAATATATTCTGCGCTTCCCATCAAAAAATTTCTGAGTGAACCCTCACTTTTAGTAGAACGTGGACACCACCACTAAATATCGCTTCCCTCATCCTATCCTCGCCAATTTACCCCAAACTCTTCCAAGTATATGGGGTGCACCTGGATGCCTGTTAAGAGAAATCACTAGATTGGAAGCCATCACCACAACGCTACCATGCTGGCACCCACCCCAAACCAACCGTCCCCTGCCCACTTCCATTAGGCTCAGTGAAGTGTTAATACTTTCCTAAATATCCCATACCAAAGGCTTTCGGCCATAGCTACGCTGCATACACCACATACGAGCCGATGCCCGCAAGCTACACCACACCTTAGGAGGATGTACTTGTTCTGAGCCATATAGTCTTTAATAGACACGCACAGCCCTTGGGTTCCACAGGCGCAAACTGGTATGGTAGACCTACCCCCACACCACCAATTTCTATCACCCACCACACCCAACCACTACAGGTAGCCCTACCCCAAAGCGTAAACGATGAATCCAACCCACTTTATATTTAAACCACTATTTCGGGATTCTGGCAGGTGTTCAGTCATACAGCCATCCTATAGACCCCGAAGATATCCGCACCAAGTCTTCTAATACGAATATAGCAAACCGCTATCCAAACAATCCTCCAAAAACAGCCAAGCCACCTGTGGTGGAGGTGGGCTCATGCCGTGTGAATAATCAGTGGTAGAAACCCACACAGAGAGGTGCTCTGTCCACACATTCTTATAACACGTAGAAGTCAACCTGAGTTCTACCTTGGAGGCTTGATAACCTCAACCTGGAAGCGACCATTCTTCGAGGTCCACACCTCCACCTGTATGTTTTTAGCTGTGAAACTGAGTGCGAGCCCCTCTAACTCACGTCGCTCCTTTGGAGGCAAGTAGTCTTTTTTAACCTGGATGAGCCGCACCACGTCTGGGAAGACGGCTGTTATGTCAACTGGGCCGTGGCTCGCATAGGAGCGCACAACCCACACCGCCCCCTCCCTGAGCAGCCTCCTAATCACACGGTACTCCCTCGCACGACCCTTCACATAATTCCTATTCTTCGGGTTCTTCTTTTTACGGTAACCCCATCCCTTCCTCTTAGAAGCCTTATTCGCGTACACCATTTCAACACCATCTCAAGCATTCTTCCACGCAGAGCACACCCACCCCTCCTAAAAACCTTTTCACAGACACGTGGAAGCCACAACACCACCCATAGGTAGAACAAACCGTGTCCAAGTGTACCGCAACCACACCAAGAATTGAGTTAGGGTGCAGCAGCCTAGGTGCACCCTCCGGAAATGCGTGGGAGTAGGCGAAAACCATGGTGTTACCCTAACCAAAACCCACGAACACCCAACCCTAACTATAGGCGTGATAAGCTTTGACCAGTCCAAGCGGGTTATAGCAGCACACATCACGATCCCGGTTAGCCCCACAGAGGTGTAACCCCCTTATATTCCCCAACCGATACAATATGTTGAGGAAAAATGAATAGGTGGCTAGTTGTAATAGCGGGAGTCTTAGCCCTCATCGGGTTAATCATAAACGTGGTTTTCGACAGGGACAACATCTACGACATGTACGCCGCAGGGCTGTGGTTGCTCACCCTGATATTTGCCTTCCTCGGCGCATTCGTGGGCGGTGGCACCCCTCAACAGCAGCAAACCAAACCAAGCTAGAACCACCAACCCTCCCTTTTTACACATGAATATACCTATGGTTCCCTAGAAGGGGTTGGGGGTTTCACAGCGTCTAGTGGGCTTCACCATTAGCTTGATGCTTTGCGTTTAGAGCATCTGCGAGCTCCCTATACCTTGTACGCACTGTTACCTCTGTGACTTCGGCGGCCTGCGCAACCTGGCGCTGAGTTCTCTTCTCTTTACCCTGTAGGGTTGCGAGGTATACTGCGGCGGCCGCAAGACCCGAGGGATCCTTACCCGCCGTGAGCCCGTGTTTCTTAGCCTCATTGACGAGGCCGATCGCCAAGTCATGCACATCTTTGCTCAAGCCTAGCTTCGAGGTTATCTTGGGCACATACACTGCGGGGTCGGGTGCACCCATCCTGAGACCGAGCTTCTCGACTAGTAGGCGGTAGTCCTTGGCGAGCGTGCGCCTGTTCTGCCTGCCTGTGTACTCTGAGAGGCTTTTGAGCTCTAGGGGTAAGCCAGCGCTACGAGCGGCTGCATACACCGCTGCCGCAACCATGGACTCGATTGTTCTACCCCTAACCACTCCGAGTTCGCCCGCCCTCCTATATATATTGTACGCTTCCTCCTTTACGTTTTCGGGTAGCTTGAGAGCTGATGCTATCCTCTCAAACAGAACCTCCGCACGCGCAATACTTCTCTCATGTGATGTGGAGAGCCTGTTTCTTGTCTGTAGCAGGTTTAGTCCATACATCTGCTTCTTACCCTCAGCGCTAATCTTAAGCCTGCTTATATCACGCTTGTCGATAACAGTGGCAAACGAGCCCGCCGTAGCCCCAGGCCTCACAGGCTCACCTGTACGTGAACGCCTCTCCCACTCTTCAGAGGAGTACGCCCTCCACTCCCTACCCAAATCGGGTGCGCCTTCGCTAACCACGGCGCCACAATCATCACACACGAGCTCACCGTTAGTGTTGACCACAAGGTGTGTGGACCCACAAACGGGGCACTTCAACTCATCATCCTCCTTATGCTTTACCTCACCAATTTGACCAGACACACATATTCACCTTCTCGCGGGGTTATACGAATGGTCCCAGCCCACTACGGATTATGAAGCCACCGCACAGGTGGGCGGTGTAGTGGCGCTCGGGGCCGAACATATTAACCCAGCACTACATATTATATACTTCGAAGTATATAAACTTAGTTGTAATAAGCAACCAAATCAGAAAACAAAATTTTAGGCTGTAAATAGAAGCACGCGGAACAAATAGAAAACATAAAAAATATTGCCAAGATCACCTTACAATGTCCAAATCGAGTCAACACGCCCTCTCAGAAACACACAAGTCTTCATCAATACACAGCTGTTCCCCGAATGCTTATCGGCTGGCCAACCTCTCCTCCACTCTCTTAATAGCCTCATTTATTGAGGCGTCTAGTCGTTGTCCAGAAAGCCCATCATCACCCAACCACGCCAACACAAGTCTCGCAGCTTCATCTATACCAACATTCAACCCAAACTCTTCGAAGTGCTTTGGTATAAACGTCCAAGCAAGAGACCACAGCCCTCCCTTAACCAAGAACAGGTGGATCTGGCCAACCCTTACGCCCCTAACAAACTCAAACCTCTCGTGATAGCGCTCCCCGAGTAACCTCAGCGCATCCTCCGTGTAACCCAAACAATCACCACCAAAACAAACAGCGCCCACAAGCTAATTTAATTTTCTGGAATCTTAACAAAACTACAGCTAACACATTCATTGTTAGCAGCCCACACCTCCATACACGGTGGGTTACAGGGGCAAGCGCGGCAGCTCACCCCGTGGAAAAAGCTCACAGCCTCAAAAAGCGAACACCAAAATGTATATGTAGCGCACACATGAGCCACGCCAACCCACAGGCCAATACAAAGCGAATGGCGTAGCAATACACAAATAACAATCAACCCCTCCACCCAGCTATTTTTGATGCCCAACCCAAACACGCACCCAGTTTTGTGCGTCGTTTTACCACATGTGTGGTCACAAGCATTAAACACGTGTTAGGAGTTATGATGCCAAGTGGATTAATTGGATGGCTGGGATGCACAGTTGGAATAACGCGGATTTTGTGCTATGGATTTGTTATGGTGGAAGCAACGTGTCACACCTCACTATTTGATGGGTGTGCACCCTCCTATTTAACACTGGACACCAATTTTATGTGTTGCAGAAGGATGTTCGAGGCTTGGGCAACTGTGAAAATGATGAGCAACACTAGGAGGGATGTTAGCGTGAACCCCAACAAGTCACCTGTAAGGTATGAGAATATTGTGAGCGCCAAAGCTGGGGGGTGGCTGTAACGCGTGAAGGATATGAATGCCGCGACAATCAACACGTTCAAAGCGAGCGACACAACACTATCCCCCAAAGTATAGTGTAGGATTAACGAGCTCACTATCACAGCAATATATGAGAAAACTGTTGAAGTGGGTTTGGAAAACCTAGACTGTTTTTCAAAGATAACCAAGTAGGCTGAGACATCATAGGGCGGTGCGATAAGAAACACACCCCTGCGCAGTGTAACAAAGAGTATTATGAGCGTGCACAAAACAAACATGGTGAAATCGATTACACGCGCCCTGTCCACACACCCCATATTTGCTTGTGGAATTTAAGCGGTACCGCACAACCAAGCCGAAAACCGATCCCACCTGGGTACCCCAAGGTTGCCCGACACTTAACAAAAGGTATACACAAATAAGTGCAGGCATACTATGAGTAAACATGCTGCGAAGTGCCCCCTATTGGAGGCTCACGCCCGACGCCTCACCGGATACCCACTGTGAACCTGGTTTAAATCAGCTAAGGGGGTGGGAGAAACTTCAATTAAGAGTAAAACCATTCTAATACACCACCCATTCTGAGTTGTCGTTTAATTACGATTTTTTCATGTGATCTCTACAATAATCTTTAAATAGTTTTGAGTATAGATATGTGAGATTCGTATTGAAGAAGGGGGATCCTTTAAAGGCTTGGCCTGAGGTTCCCGTAAAAGCTTACGTGGAGCTATCCGAGAGGGAAAAGAGTGTTTTGAGTAAGAGGCAAAAGATGATCCTTGCGTGGAGTATTCTTGGCTCGTTCACCTACGCCCTAATATGGTATTGGTTGCCTTCGGTGGATAGCTTTATAGGAAGCCAGTTCGGTTTCGGGGCGTTCGATATAGGCCTACTCATTTCATCGTTCGGCGGCGCCTTCGTTGTGACAAACTTCCTATGGGGCCACCTAAACGACGTTTACTGGCCTTACAGGGTTATGACAGTGGGCTACATCGTGGCCGGACTAAGCACACTAGTGTTCCCCCTAGCCCACAACCTGGGCGAAATGCTATTACTAAGGGTATTAGAGGGAGTGTTCAACGGCGCTGCGTGGTCAGGGCTAATCAAGACCGTTCAGCTATGGTTCCCCATCGAAAAACGCTCGAGATATCTGGGTGTCATGATCGCCGTATACAGCTGGGCGATATCAGCCGACGAGCTCCTCGGACCCACCTTCGCCGTAAGTGGCGGTGGATGGCAGGAGTGGAGTATTATTGTTGGCGTCCTCGGCTTGATTGCTGGTGTGATAACCTACTTTGTGGCCAAACCATTCGGACCAATGGTTGGCCTACCCCACCTCGACTGGGGTGATGTTCCCCCATCCCGGGACATGACATTCACATCCGTCGCAAAGACTCTCTACAGGTTTAGGTGGATGGTGCTATCCATCTTCGCTGGCTTCGTGGTGATTGGTGGAGCAAACATTGTTTCAGGCTTCTACTTCTCTGATGTGCTTGGAGGAATACAGCACCTAACACTCCCGCAGATCATAACAGTGGCAACAGTGTGGGGGATAGCCCAAGGCATCCTCATCCTAATATTTGGACCACTGAGCGACACAACGAGGAGGAGGGTGATATTCGTCAAGCTGGGTATGGGCGGCGCCTTCCTATCAATGCTCGGAGTGGTTGCGGCCACAGTGTACACCCATATGCCTCTAAGCCTACTCTACCTTATAACCATAGCAACAGGTTGGCCGTTCCTCATAGCTGGACCAATATTCTCCCTACTCGCCGACAAGTATGGCGTCCAACTCGTTGGCGCCGCAGCCGCACACTTCGAGGGGTTCGGCACAGGCGGCGGAGCATTCCTACTACCCCTACTACTAGGCTCCCTATTACCCATACTTGGGCCAACCTATCCATGGCTGACTGTGGCCCTAATATACCTCGCAGTGTTCTTAGCCTGGCTATTCCAGAAGGACTACGTGGTGAGCAAGTCACTCGTAGACGTGGACACACTCAAAAAGGAAAAAGAAGAAAAGGAGAAGGAGTTCGGCCTACTCAAATAGGTCGAGCCAAACCCATATGTACTAGGCGTCCACACAAAAATGGTGCATCCGCAATGCTATTTGACGTATTCTGGTATGGGTAGCTCCGCTGGCTCCCAATCCCGCAGCGCACCCCTGTTATATTCATCGTAGGCTGATAGGTCCAGTAGCCCGTGGCCGCAGTTGTTAAAGACTATCACCTTACGTTCACCCGTCTGCTTACACCTCAGCGCCTCGTCGATCGCATATCTTAGGCCGTGAGCGGACTCTGGCGCAGTTATCACACCCTCCGTCTGGGCGAATATTTTGGCGGCTTCGAACACCTTTGTTTGGTGGAAAGCTGTGGATTCGACCACCCCCCTATGTATTAGTAGGGAGAGGCTCGGAGCCTTACCGTGGTATCTTAGACCCCCAGCGTGGATTGGGGGGTTCGCGAACCTGTGGCCCACCGTATACATTTTGACGAGCGGTGTGTGCTCAGCGGTGTCCGCGTAGTCATAGGTGAATTTACCCTTAGTTGTTGATGGTACAGCAGCCGGCTCACACGCAACAAACTCTATGTCGTTCTTACCCTTCAGCTTCTCGGCGACGAAGGGGTAAATGAATCCTGAAAAGTTGGAGCCACCGCCAATACACCCACACATCACGTCGGGCTCGATGTCTAGTAGTTCGAGCTGTTTCTGTACCTCTAACCCGATTATTGTCTGGTGTGCGAGGGCGTAGTTGAAGGCTGATGCGAGCAGGTAGCGTGCGCCCTCGTTTGAGAGGGTGTCCTCCACAGCCTCGCTAATAGCTACCCCGAGAGAACCAGGATGGTTGGGGTTCTCCTCGAGCAGCTTTCTACCAACCTCCGTATTGGCGCTCGGCGACTCAATGACCTCGCTACCATAGGTCTGCATAAGTATCTTCCTATATGGTTTCTGCTGGGCGCTCACCCTAACCATGTATATCCTACTCTTTAAACCGAAGAGTGAGCACGACATGGCTAGCGCTGAACCCCACTGGCCTGCCCCAGTCTCTGAAACCGCTAGCTCGACTCCCTGCTGCTTTGCGTAGTACGCCTGGGGTATGGCCGTGTTGGGCTTCATGCTACCAACAGGTGTAAACTGCTCCGCCTTGTAGAATATCATAGCCGGAGTCCTCAGATAGTTCTCCAGCCTCCTCGCCCTCAGAAGTGGGGTTGGGCGTGGGAGCATCCTGTACGCCTCCCACACGGGTTCCGGTATATCAAACCACCTATCTTCGGAAAACTGTTGCCTTACGAGCTCCTTGGGGAACAGCCTCTCAAGGCTTTTAGGGGACACTGGCTCAAGCGTGTGTGGGTCAAGCATGGGCGCAAGTTTTTCGGGGAGGTCGGGCACAATATTATACCAGCGCCGCGGAAGCTCATCGGGGTCCAGAAAGGCGCCAAACTCAATGTTCGCATAGCCTTTAGTGGCCATATACCACGATAATACACAGTTTGGATTAAAAAGCTATCGGTTCAAACGCTCCACGGATAAAAGCAGACCAGTTGTATTAAAGCCGCCGCAACGGAGCCCACAACACCCATGGAACCCTAATTCATTTTTGATACACCACTAACACACCACGGAAACCCTATACACGCGAAGTTCCAAAAAGTGGGTTGCCGTATGTGTTAGGAAGAGGGAAAGGGATATATTGGTTTAAACGTAGATTTTGATGTGGTCTTGATTGACATACTCGATTGTTGCGCGTGACAAGAACACGGGTATTATGGGTGTCGGCGTTCAGAGCCACTATTTCAGTGTTGGTAGCGTCGTGACCTGGGGGCGTGCGGGGGTCGGCGTGGTGGCTACACAATCCTTCGCGGAGCCAAGCTATGGTCCACTCGGTTTGGAGCTTATGGCCGCTGGTAGAAGCGCTAAGCAGACCCTTGACGCACTGCTAAAAGCCGACGCTAAGCCGGAGGTTCGACAGGTTGCCATGGTTGACTCCCAAGGTGTTGCCGCTGTGCACACTGGTACGGAGTGTACACCATACGCTGGGCACATCCTCGGCGACGGCTTCAGTGTTCAGGCCAATCTAATGGATAACGACACCATATGGGGCGCGATGCGTGACGCCTACGTTGACAACGAGAACTTGGAGCTACCTGAGAGGATTCTCGCCTCACTTGAAGCAGCAGAAGCTGCTGGTGGGGACATACGTGGCAAGCAGTCAGCTGCACTACTCGTGGTCGACTCTAAACTCACAGCCAACGCTTGGATGGGTAAACTCATCGAGCTTAGGGTGGAGGACCACCCCGAACCACTCGTCGAGCTAAGAAGGCTACTACGCCTTAGGAGAGCTTATGACTGGGCTGATAAGGGAGACGAACACATGGCGGCTGGGCAACACGAGGAATCCGCCAAGGCGTTTAGGCGGGCTTTCGAGCTAGCACCAGAGCTAGTGGAGCTAAGATACTGGTGGGCGCTCGGCTTGTACAGGTCAGGCCGCAGGCAGGAGGCGATACGTGAGCTAAGAGATGTGTGCGCTAGGGAAGCCCGCTGGAAGAAGCTTCTAGGCCTACTCGTAGACTCGGGTAAGCTCGACAAGGAGTTTTATGGGGAGCTCTTCCCAGAGGGCTGAAGACCACGTGAAGGGTGAACCCACACTTGTCCTAAAGGCCTCAGATTTGGGTGTGGGCAAGCCGCGTACTCTCATACACCCACACCTAAAAACAGTTTTAACTCGATTTGGTTAACCCACGCGTAGGTTTGAACCACACGCAGGGGTTTGGGTTGGTTCACAAGCCTCCCTTACAATCCACTCTTCAAGCTTCTCCAAACCAGCTCATATGGGACGTGTGTGCTTGGATGCGAGGCTTACCAAGCGTATACCGCCAGGCCTTATGAAGCCAGACTTCGAGTGGTCCACCACCACGTATCCCAGCGACTCCTCCTGTGTATACACGATTTTCTTGGTGCTCAGGGTGCCGCAGAACACCGTGCGCGTTGATTTCACATGACCCAAGAAGTGGATGTGGCCCACGAAGGCGTACATATCCTTACTCAACGCGTTCCTCACCCTTACCAGGCTTGACACAATGCGCGGTGTTAGAGGTTTTAACACGCGTGCAACCACTCCCCCCGCCTCTTCTAGCAAACCTGAAAGTGCGCCTCTGCCCTCAATGTTCCCATGGGTGAAAAACATATTGCCGAACACGTAGGTGTAGGGATCGGTGTTCAGCTTGGGCAGAGCACCCACAAGCTCAAGTATCCTCCTATTACCCCTAAGCTCGTTGTCACCTACAAGCACGACGCTTTTTTCAAGTGGGTGCGGGTACCTATCGAGGAATTCCTCCATATTTCTCAACATTTGATCACCACAACCAACCACGACGTCTCCGAGCAGCACAACCAAGTCGGGATATTCACTGCGGATCACTTCAAAGCAAGCCGAGCTCAGCCCAGTTGGGTAGTGGACGTCTGAAAGGATAAGCGTCTTCAAAGAACATCTAAAGGACACCCACCCAAAATTAAGCCCTCCGCTAGGTAAAACCACCACCCAACAGGGACTTTAAACAATTGGCTAGCGCCACCTCTGAGCGCCGAGAATCCCACAGCTTTAGTCAGACCTGGGCGCACAGGGTTGCCACCAAGCCAGGCGATAGAGGTTATTAGTGTTCCAAGCCTACCCGAAATAGAGGCGCTTATCGAAGTTAACCGTGGGTTTAACCAGGCGCACGCCTAGAACCCCTAGATCCACGTTGGGGTTCACAGCTTATACACGTAGATGGTGTAGGCCGCCAACTGGTTCCACACCCATCCGCAACATATAGTGGGTTATAAGGCTTCCAAACAATCGCTATACGCATCAAAGCCACTCTAAGAGGAGGCGTTGCCCTCCCCAGCGCGCCCACGCGTCGTAGCCCACTCCACTATAGCCGTATATCTCCGTGTAGGGCACGCACACCCAGCGGGGTGGCTGCGCGGGGTGCTTTTTGACCTCCACGTGCAGCCCCACACGCTTCCTGCACCTTGAAACCATATAGAGCGCGTTAACGCTACTCCTATTGAACTGTCCACCCTCTGGTAGACTTGCTGCGAATTTACTAGGCCTGTTGAACACCACCACAGGCCTTGTGCGCGCTAGGCGGCGAAGCGCACCCACAACCCTGCTGAGGACACTATACTTCCTCCAATCAGTGGGGGCGTATAGGTAGGGGTCCATCACGGCCACCGGCGAATAGTTATCCTCGGCTGCCGTCTGAAGAATCGCTTCAACAGTGTCCTCCAAGCTGAACGCCCTCCTAAGCTCCACCCGAGGAGGCCTGCCAAGCGAGCGGGCTATCGATTGCAGAACATATGTGCTGATACCGCCGAACTCCTGGGTGAGTATTAGCCTACACCCCACGTTGTACGCTAGGTACCTGTGGGCTAAGAGGCGCACACACCCCCACTCACCGTAGAACTCCACGTAGCCAGCCCCTTCAAGCAGCCCATCCAGCAGTGGCACACCGAAACCAACCCCAAACGCGCACCCAACCCTATCCCCAGCCGTGCCAATGGGCATCACAAGCCTTCAAAGAGGCATTCAAATAGTGTTAAATTCATAGTTGGAGGACACGACCCTGCGGCCGCACACAGCAACCAAAGTGTACACAACCCGTCTAGGTAAGAGTTACAGAATAGATGGAGCCAAATAGGCTATAATAAATCCGACGAAGATGGGAAGGCAGCTTAACGCTGCAGCAAACCTATACCTTCAATTGAAGGAGCCTACCCCAGCCCCAAAACCCTCCAACTAGCTAGAAGGCTTGGAGGGGATTCACCCAGACAAGGAAAGAGGCTGGTGTATACCCCTATGAATCAGTGGGGAGCCCTAGGCCGGCGAACCCCCAGAGCTGTGTGTTTATTAAACACTATTTGGCTTAGAACCCTCCACTGATACCTCCAAATCCAAGCCCTAGCGTCCAGCACCGTTTTTAGGGGTCGAGCCCCAATATCTCTTGGAATCTGTGCACGATTAGTTTCGCCCCCAACGTGTCCTTGGGTGGGATGACCGTTCGCGGTTGGAAGAGAGCAGCCTTTAGGCCCACTCGTCCCGCCGCATCCACCTCGCTTGGCACACCGCTTACGAATAGTGTGGTGGTCGGTGGCGCGGCTAGGTTTGTGAGGGCCGATTTTATGGCTTCAGCTGTTAGCGGGCCTCCCTCACACACCCACACCGTATGGAAATAGTGTTGTAGGCCTAGCTGTATGAGTTTCTGCCACTCCTTTACAGCGTCCCCACAGCTGAGCGCCACAAGCCTCCTACCCCTCTCCCTGAGTGTGATGAGGGTTGAGGGCACGCTGGGGAAGGGTCTTAGAGCCGCTCTGCTCACATCTCTGTAGGCCACAACGCCAGCCGCTATGATCCTCGGGTCATCCCTCACACCCAACCTCTTAAGCAGGATGTTGAAGTGGTTGGGTGCATCCTCCCCCGCTTCGCGCACAACCTCCTCGAGTGTGGTGTACGCTGTCTCAATGTCCACAGGTAACCCATTCTCAATCATGGCCTCCACAGCGGCGAACCTAGCCCTACTCTTCTGCTCGGTTGCGTTATAAAGTGTGTCGTTTAACCCAAAAATATATGTGGTGTACACCACTGTTCACCTCACCACCTTTGTGAGCTTACTCGGATTATCGGGGTTGAGCCCACGCCTCAGGGATGCGAAGAGTGCGAGTAGCTGCGCTGGCACACTGGCCACAACTGGATAGAATTCCTCTTCAACATCAGATGCAACCACAATGTCGGCCGCCTCCTCTTGGATGGGGGACACCCTGATAACCCTGCTACCATACTTCCTGAAACCCTCTATAACACTGTTTATGTCGGGTGGCTGTGTTGGAGGCTCGAACACCACTACAACTGTGTCCGCGCCAAGTAGCTGTATTGGTCCATGTAGGAACTCGCGTAGCGCGAAGCCTTCGGCGTACATGTTAGCAGCCTCCTTAAGTTTGAGGGATGCCTCAAGCGCCACGGGGTAGGTGACACCTGAACCCATCGTGAACACAGCCTTAGCACCCAACAGCTCCTCTGATAGGTTGTAGGCGCGCCACTCACATTCACCCACACACCTAGACACTTCACCCGCCACGGACACAAGCGAAAGCCTGGCGTTATAGTAGGCGTCCTCGGCTAGGTGACCCGACTCGCGGCCCACTTCGACCGCTAAAGCATAGAGTGAGAGAAGGGAGCACGTGAACGATTTCGTGGCTGTAACAGCCCTCTCAGGACCTGCGCCGATTATTATGCGCAAATCCGAGAGCTTCGATAGGGAGCTATCAGGGTTGTTAGTCACACCAACAACACGAAGACCGAGCTCCCTTGCCCTCTGCACCGCCCTCAAAGTGTCCGCGCTCTCACCCGACTGGGACACGGCCACAATAACACCCCCCTCAGATTCCCCTTCGCCAACCCACGAGGGGAACTCGGAGGCTGGGACGGGGGCGGTCAACTCCGCCGTGAACCTTTTAAACGCAAATCTAGCGGACACCGCCGCATGATAGCTACTCCCACTACCAACCAAGTACACCACGCGTGGGGGCCTACGCGAAAACTCGCGTGCAACACTAACACACGCGTCTTTAACACCCCTCAGGGTTTCGCTGAGCTTAGCCGACTGCTCCAAGATTTCCACATACATCGAGCTAGCCAAGTGCGCTGTGAGGCTGGGTTGCACGTAGTCGGGGTTAGCGAACACCTGTCCGCCACCGATAATCGAGCCAACCACACCGAGGTTATCCCTGTCGAGTAGTACCAGGTCAGCCCACTGGCCAACACGTATATCACCGATGTCACCCCTGCGCACGATTTTTGAGGGAGTTGCACCCAGCATGTTCACAACCTCCCATAGCGGTATGCCGCTAGACTTAACACCCACTAATAGCTCGCCCCACTGGTGAGT
>JAVZKQ010000037.1:0-21160 GCA_038884175.1 Thermoprotei archaeon
GCCACAAGCAGCCACTTCAAGGCCGCCTGCCTGAGTTCGAGCACACCGTCTCCCCGCTCACCACTAAGAGCCCTAAGCCTCTCCCTGCGCCGGATGAGCCAGTCGAGCGCCTCTGGCACAACCCCCCTAAACGACAGGTCAACGGTGTGCACTGTGCCGGGCACACCCACAGGCTGCCTCGCATATGGGTTGTTCACACTCTCAGGGGATATGTTCCACTTCTGGATTAGTGAAGGGTACATGGAGGCGAAGTCGAACTGGGCGACGTTAAAATACACCCCAGGCTTGGGGCGAAAGAGTGTCCCACCCCTATCGTGCGCCTGAAGCTCCTCCAAGCTCCTCCAAGGCTCCACGCGCACCAAGCGGCTAGGTGTGAGCCACCTCCTCTCGAAGGCCATACGCGCCTCGTTCGCGGTGAGAGGTTTACCGATAGAGGAGGAGGCGAGTAAGCTGAGCGGCATGTAACTCACCCTAGACCACTCCACTAGGCGCACAAGCGCGTCACCCACACCCTCCGAGTGGGGTGATCGCCTATCCAGAGTGATGGGTACACCAGCAGGGTTGAGCCCCGCTTCAAGGAGAATGTGGGCGTAAGGCTTAGGGTAACCGAGTACGTCCACTTTCCCCAGCTCGTCCACATACGCTTCAAGCCTACCCAACTCCTCCCCCTCCACACCAACCCGCTCTCCACGCCTCTCGAACACCAAACTAAAGCGTGAAGGCCTCCCCCACCCAAGTGGGAAGAATGCCTCCCCATACCAGTCGTACAACCGTAGCTCAGCCCAGGAATAGCACGGCTGAGGATAATCCTCCCTCAACGGGTCCTCTACAGGTGTTACACCAACCCCCACACCACCAACCTCTACCATGGTGGTTGGGGGGTAGCCGAGCCGCCAGAAGAGCTGGGTCAGCCTGTCAGGATAAGAGTTGTACACCTCACCCTCACCCCTCCCAACAATACTCCTCTCAACTTCGAGCAGGCTGGGAAGCGACCTAAAGACTAGGTGGGCCACCCTCGTAGTAGACCTATACCATGGCGGCTCATACCACTCCTCCTCACCACTCCCCAAACCCCCAAACCCACCAACACACTCATCTTCGACAACATCCCGATGCTCGAGAAGCTGGGCTACCATAGCTGGGTGGCGAGGCCTAAAGTACAGGTGGAAGCGCGCGCTGGGCAAACCAACCTCCACCCTCGACACGCCGTCGCTGACGCTGAGCACCACACCACCCATCCTGGAAGCCCACGCATCCAGCACCCAACCCCTAAACACTCACACCAACCCCACCACAAAAACGCCCCCCACCCACATCTCCCCATCTACATATTTATGTCCACCCGGCGAGCCACAACTGGCATCCCCAAGTGTACGGGTTACGAGGCACAAACACCACACACCAAAGAGTACCTCTAGTCGTCCAGCGGGCACCTAATGTGGTTAACACCCCAGGGACGCCTAGATGGCGTGCGCGTGGACCCACACCACAACGTGGACGCCCAATATTATGGTTGCAGTTTAGCCAGGTTTTCGGATTTTCTATATTTTGGACTCAAAAGACAAAAAAACCGAAAAACTTATCCAAAAATGCGTATATACACAATTATGACTCCTAGATTGTTAAACTTGGGTGACAAAATAGGCGACGTCCAGCCATAGGCTAGATGATGTCTGTTGTAAACCCGGCAGAACGTAGAAAGTAGCAGTAATGAGGTATAAAGGCTATTTATCCTTTTTATCTACATACACCAAGTTTTTCCATAATAGAAGCGAAATGGTAATATATCTCCTAGTGATTTATTATCTACCTTGTTCCATCAGAAATCCTCGCTGTCAACAAAAAACGTTGATGCGGCTGTTGTCAGCGGGCTAGCAGAGCTTGGCCCAAGAGATCTTATGCGGCTTAGCACCATTTTGAAATTGCCCTACAGCAGGGTTACCTCATCATACACAAGGCTGCGTAGGAAGTTTAGATTGCGGATTTGCGCCGCACCAAACACGGATATGCTTAGCCTCACACACGCATTCTTCGAAGCCACACCAACAGCTGAGTATAGGCGTGCAGCTCTCCAAGCATTCGAAGTGTTAAGAAGCCTCAATTATCTAGCTTCTAACGCCAACACGCCAGGAGACCTCTTCGGACTGGTCTATGTACCAGTCGGTGAGCGTGGCAGCCACTATCTTGAGGTGTTTAACGAGCTCGTCGAGAGAGGCTTTTTGGAGCGTTACTCTATAAGAAAGTTTCCTGAGACAGCGCACTATAGTGTGCGGCCAGAGTATATCGACTGGGGCAGTGGCTCCTACGTCTTTGATTGGGGTTCGCTCACACCCAGAAAGCCCGAAGCAAAATTGCACGACACATCCATAAGGCCCCAAGCGGATCGAATAGACGTTTTGCTACTCAAAGAGCTCGAGTTTGACGCCACCAGGAGTTTCCCCGAAATATCTGCTCAACTTAAGGAAAGGCATGGCTTTATTGTAAGCGACAGACTTCTTCTATACCATTATCAAGAACACCTGGTCGCAAGGAGACTGTTTTCAAAGTACCGCGTAGATTTCTCTCAGGGTGAGAAGCTCGGAGTGTTTGTTAAAACTCAAATCAACCCAAACACACTAGACAAATACTCTGAGATGGTGAGGTGTATACCATATCTGACAAGGGAACTTGTGGATCCTTCGGGCCACCACATATCAGTGTGCTATGTTCCTTCAGCGGATTATCAGGGCTTCTTGGAGTATGTTCAATCCAAACTATTGCCGCTGACAAGTAAAATGGAGTTGTACACTTCTCTTCCGGGTTCTAGGTCCACTTTCACTTTGCCCTACGAGCTCTTCGACGAGGAGATAGGGTGGGTGCACGACCCTATCCAAGACGCTGAGATGGTGCTTGAGAAGGCTCGCGCCCTAAAACAGCATGGTCCAGCGAGATTCTCTGAGACGCTAAACCAGTAGCCCGCACACATAGCTTAACACTTTCTACACAGTGGTACAAGCGGTTTAACGCTGTTGTTGTGGTTCTAACAAAAGTTCCCCCAAGAAATCTTTGGGAAAAGAGTGGTGGGCAGTGTTCGCGGTGAAAATCTCTAAGGGGGGTTATAGTCTTGGCAAGGGGTTATTCGGCGCTTAGACCTTTGGGCTACTTGGCGTGGGTATTCGTCGGGTGGTTCTAGTGTGGGATGTGTGTTCTTGGAGCCCTATTGGTATGCGGCTTGCTTGTGAAGCCTTGGTTTGTGTGGAAAAGTGTGGTGGGCGGTTTTCTCACGCTTAGTATGTCTCTCTTGGCTTCCCCCGATTTTCTTGTCTGAGGCTAGTTAGAAAAACCTCACCTCGCTGGATGCGCTTTTACGCTGGTTTTCGTTTAGACCTATATTTTCAGTTGAAAGCTTCTTGTGGGTTTGTGTTGGGTCGAACTAACCCGAGTTTTAGGAGTGTTCTCGACTTTTATGTTGAGAGGTTGAGGCGTCTAGTGGGTAGGGTGGGCGACGAGGAGTTGAGGGGTTGTTTACTAGAGCTCTTGGAGCACGCCCACGACCTTGAGAACGAGTTCGCGCTTGGGGTTGGCTCACCCGAAGAGGAGGTGTTCCTCTCACTCATACTATACGTGTTCAGGGAGGCTAGGCGGGTGGGAGGCGGCGCTAAACCCAGCGACAACACCAACCGTGCGTGGGTGGACCGCTTGCTTTGAGCTTCTGACTAGTTTCAGCTCGTTGCGTGCTTAGTCAACCCCTAGCGCAAACCCTCGAACCCTCCATGATGCGCTTCACCCACACGTCGAGTGCCACAGTGCTAGTGGCTGGTGTGAGATATAGCAGTGCTTGTGCCTTGGCTCCATGTGTGGTGCGTGTCGGTCGCATTCTTTCTTGGGAGTGATTGTGCGCCCAAAGTTGGGTGCAGAACCGTCGTAACATGTGTTTTTAGTGCGGGTGACCCCCACCTATTGGGGATTGGGTGTTTGGCTTGTTGTGGGTGTGTTTGATAGGGTTGGGGTGCCAGCTTGTTCCACTATCATTCTTATCCTCCTTGCGGGATGTGGGTGTGAGAGGAGTATGTCACTCCAGGGCTTGGGTTTTTCGCGCAGCCATTCTCTTAGTAGGTCGTCGGGGTTTGTGCTCTTTATTTTCTGCGGTGGCACTGTGACCACCATTCCTCTGAATGGGTCTAGTCTAACATTCTTCATGTACACTTGGATTTTGGCCAACGCGGTCGCGAGGTTCACGCCCTCCTTGCCCATGAGTTCTAATGAGTGAAGGTCGGCGTAGGACTCTCTCAACCTGTTGAACCACAGGAGGAAGACGTTCACGAATAGTGCTAGGATTGTTATGATCCAGCCAAGTATTAGTATGGCGAAGGCGAGCGCTATATCGAAGTCTGTGACTATGAGGCCAAGCCATGTTGAGCCCACAGCTATCATGCTTGAACCAACCCAGTTTAAAACGTTGGGTATTAGGCCTAGGGTTGTTCCAAGCTCAACGTCGCGGTGTTTTAGGTGGCCAAGCTCGTGGCCTGCAACAGCTTTGAGTTCCTCTGGAGTGAGTATTTGTAGGAGTGGTGTCGTAAAGGCTATACCCTTTTTGAACGGGTTGCCGAAGGCGAAGGCGTTAGGAAATCTTTCATCACTTATGTACACTTTGGGCTTGCTTATTCCCGCCCTCTGCGAGAGTTCGCCGACCACGTCGTGCAGCCAACCGTGCGTTGGGTCTCCCACAACTATTTCCCGCGAGTTCCTCGCTATGAGCATTGGGCCGGCGAGATATTGGATGAGCCAGAATAATCCCAGAATAAATATGAGGTCGACTAGCGGAAGGCGGGTGACCAAAAGTATTAAGGAGACCACTATGACCTCGGCTAGAAGTGTCAAGATGGCTGCAGCAAACATGTTGGCTCTTAGGCCCATACCCCTTTCACCCATTTCTTCGAAGCTTAAAACCAGTTGTGTGAACTAGCCGAGCGAACTATTTAAATATTGTCGTAAAGGTTCGCTACCGTTTCAAGTGGAAACCGTGATCTGACCGATGGTGTGCGTGTTGTGATCCGGCTGGTTCTAAGGGAGTGGAACCCACCCAAGCGTACTAAGGGCAATATGGCCACCGCAATCACGTGTAGTAATGGCTTTAATAAGGGTTGACCACCAAATATTGGGCGTGGGAAAACAATTCAGGGGGGTTCAACCCGCGAAACCGTTTTGCCAGCGCAAAATCTATATTGGGTGTTGTGTCGCATGGTCAACCTGAACCCAAATACAAAATTTGCGTGCTATACGGTGGGCTAATGGGGCGTGATGGTGCACACACAGAATGCTGGTGAGGGTGACCCAAGTAGGCTAACTGAGCTTGAAGCGGGCGGGCGACCCAAAAGTGTGAACAGTGGAACGGTTCAGAGTGTCTCTAAAAGCTCTTGTCAAGATTTTTTGAACACGTTTCTAAAGCTTTTACACGTTTAAATCCCAAAACGATGCTTTTTGTGTGGTTTGCGACGGTTTAGTGAAACACTGATAAGCTTATAGTTTTAGTACAGAAAAATTAGATATTTACTCGCCGAAATATTTATTAGGAGAACATTGTTTATAAAATCCATGTACACAAGAAAACACGCTGCACTGAGCAGAAGTGTTGCGGCTGTCATAGTGGTCGTGGTCATACTAGTTGTGGCGGCTGGAGGATACTTGGCTTACCGCGCACTGCAACCAAAGCCCACAACCCAGTATATTACGCTTGGCCTATCGCTCCCAATGAGTTTCGCTGTGGGTCAAGACGCGTATGACGCCGCGCAGATGGCTGTCTCGCAGATCAACTCGAATGGTGGGGTCCTAATCAATAATACACACTATCTGTTGAGGACCGTGGCGGAGGACACCGACGAGCTCGATTGGAGTATACCGGTTGATCAGGGTGTGTCCGCGCTCCAGAAGCTGGTCACCGTGGACGGCGCGCAGGTGATACTGGGAGGGGTGAGGACGGATGTTGTGGTGGCCCAAGCAGCCAAGCTCGCCCAGTACAAGGTTGTGTATATAGACATCGAGTCCAACGAGCCGATAGTTGAGTGTGAGGTCCACTATACCCCCAACTGCCCACCTGGGATTAGTGCTAACTACACGGCTTATAAGTACTACTTCCACCTGTTTGTGAATGGTACAGCAATCGGTCCGTCGCTTGTCAAGTTCGCGGTGGCCCTAAAGCAGTATTCAGCCACGCACCCCAACGCACCCAACATGTCCCGTGTGGCGGTGCTAGGCGAGAATGCGCTGTGGACCGTGGGTCCAGTGGGCAGACCCGCCGGTAACTCGACGCTCTTCAACATCATGGGTAAACTGGGCTTCCAAGTGGTGTACGCATCGCTGTTCCCGCTCAATACACAGGACTTCTCCACATATCTAAGCCAGATCGCGGCTTCGAAGGCGGGACTCGTGATGCTCTTCTTCTCTGGGACGGATGGCGCATCGTTCATGGAGCAGTGGCAATCGTATAACTGGCCTAGCGGTCAAAAGCCTGTGGTGTTCGGCCCCGGCTTGTTGGGAGGCTTCTCAGAGTTTTGGTCAATGACCAACGGGGCGGCGCAGAGCTATATCACGTGGCCCGCCACAGTCAACGAGTCCTTTACGCCTAAGACCGTGCAATTCATAGACGCTTTCTACAAGCAGTATGGGCACACACCCAACACGGCCGCACTCGACATGTATGACGGCGTGTACCTAGTGGCTCAGGCGATGCATATAGCCAATAGTTGGAAGGCTGACAAGCTGATACCCGTCCTACAAAATATAACCTATGAAGGAGTGATAGGCACAATACACTTCACATCATCACACGGGATAAATCTGCCAGATATACCAATGTACCAGCAGTTCGGACAGTGGCAGAACGGAACGCTCGTACCGGTTTGGAACACAACCTCACAGACGCTTAGCTCGAAGTTCATCCTGCCACCATAAAGTGCATCTGGGGGTGCGCACACATGGTGCTTTCAACACTAAGCTCTTTTTTTGTTCTGGGTTTAACACTCGGCGTGGTCTACGTGCTGCTCTCCGAAGGCTTCTCACTTCTCTACGGGGTGGCGGGTGTATTAAACGGTGCGTACGGCGCGCTGTATATGATCACTGACTACATTGTTTTTGTTTTACTCGTACACCTCAGACTTGGAGCCCCACTATCGATTCTCATCTCACTCGTGTTCGTGGCGCTCGTCGCAGGGGTTATCCAGAGGTATATTATTGGTCGAGGTAAGGGCGCCCTTGAATCACTTTTCGTCACACTCGCCTTAGCGTTCGTGATACAATACTTGGTGCAGTTCGTGCAGTGTAGCTCAGCCTTCCGGGCGTTCTGCCAATACCCAGCCTACGTGCCCGTGTTTATCCAGGGTTCAACTAATATCCTAGGCGTCTCGGTGTTTAACCAATACATAGTGGCCGACGCCGTGTCGGTTGGTATCCTGGTTGGCGTGTGGGTGATGCTCACGCGCACTAGGCTTGGGAGAAGCATTCGCGCCGTCTCCCAGGACGGTTTAGCCGCAGCCCTCGTGGGTATTAACCCGACGCGCATGGTGGTGCTCACCTCTATGCTTGCAGCAATTATGGCGGGCGCGTCGAGTGTTTTCCTCGCATCCTACCAGACTGTTGACCCCACTATTGGGTGGAGCGTCCTCACGCTTGCGTTCGCAATAGTGGTTGTTGGGGGCCTCGGTAGCCTTATTGGCACTGTCATCGCAGCCTTCATATTCGCATTCATGGACACCTACGTTTTACTATACGTCAACCCGCTCTTAGCGGGCTTCGCAGCCCTCGCACTACTTATTATCGTGCTCCTCATAAGACCTCAAGGCCTATTTGGGAGGGGTGTACAATAGTGTTCACCCTGCTTGGGGGGGTCAGACTCAGGACGCTGGAGTTGTACACCATAGTAGCGGCAATTATACTCTTGGCTGTGGTTGAAGCATTCACACGCAACCCATTCTATTTGGGGGTTTTCACACTCATTTCGATATACGGGGTGCTGGCGCTATCTTGGGATGTTCTATCCGGGTTGACCGGCTACCTGAACTTCGGCCTCGCCTTTCCGTTCGGTGTTGGGGGATACATAGCGGCCGTCCTTTCAACGAGGTTCGGCACCCCACCGGCGGCCGCGATTATCGTGGGTGGCGTTGGCGCCGTTGGCTTCGGCCTGCTCACAGGGGCATCAAGCCTCAGGTTGCGTGGTCACTTCTTTATCATGATCACGCTACTTATACCCCTAGCTGCCGCCGACTACTTGAACTACGCTTTGAAAGAGGACGGTAGCATATTCGGTGTGAACGCGCTTGTGAACAACGCTTACTATATTTACAATGCTTCGCTGTTTATATTCGCCGCAGCCGCACTGGTGTTTTACGTTGTGGCTAACTCGAGGCTTGGCCTGGTGCTGAGGTCCATTAGAGAAAACGAGGTTGCCGCTGAGGCTTTGGGTATAGATACCTCACGGTTTAAATTAGCCGCTTTCACCCTCTCAAACCTCTTCGCAGGTATGATTGGTGCTGTTTACGTGTTCAGCAACGGTGTCGCCTCTCCAACAGACTTCAGTCTCCTATTCTCCGCGCTACCAGTATTCATGTGTGCTCTTGGGGGTATGGGCACAATTGTGGGACCAATACTTGGAAGCATACTTCTCGAGGGTTCAATAGACTTTCTACGTATAAGCTACATCCAGGATGCAAGACTTCTGATCGCCTCGGTTTTACTTTTACTCGTGTTACTCTTCTTCCCCAAGGGCATATGGGGCTACGTTAAAAGAGGTGGGTAGCCTAGTGGATCAGCCAATACTGGTTGTGGAAAACGTCACAAAGAGGTTCGGTGGAATAGCCGCGCTCAAAGGTGTGAGCTTCGAGGTCAAACGTGGTGAATTCATGGGTGTAATCGGCCCTAACGGGGCGGGTAAGACAACGCTCTTTAACGTTGTGTCCGGATGGATCAAACCAGATTCTGGGAAGGTTGTGTTTAACGCCCAAGAAATAACGGGTAGGAGGCCTTCAGCTGTTGTGCGCCTGGGGCTTGTGAGAACCTTCCAACTTGTCAAACCATTCCTAAACCTGAGTGCGCTCGACAACGTAGTGCTCGCAGCCCTATCAGCAACTGGACGTGAACACGGCAAGCTTCAACCCGAGGATATGGCGCTCAACGCCCTACACAGCGTTGGGTTAGAGGATCGCGCGCACATTGCGGCGTCGCAGCTCACGCACGGTGAGCTTAAGAGGTTGGGGGTTGCTCAGGGGCTCGTGCTCAACCCAACGTTACTGTTGCTCGACGAGCCGTTCGGGGGCCTGAGTGGGGAGGAGATCTCTGTTGTCAGCAAGGCGCTGCTTGAAAGGTCATCGCGGGGGTTGTCATTTGTGGTGATAGAGCACAGGGTGAGAGAGCTCATGAGACTGGTTAACAGGGTGGTCGCCCTAGATCAGGGTTCAGTCATAAAGGTGGGCACACCAGAGGAGGTGGTGGATGACGACAGGGTTCTTGAGGCGTTTCTTGGGAGGGGGACAGGTGTTGCTGGAAGCAAGGGGAATTGAAGCCTCATACGACTCAACCCAAGTGCTGTTCGGCGTAGATCTAAAAGCCAATAAGGGTGAGATAACGTGTGTGATAGGGCCTAACGGCGCTGGTAAGACAACCCTGCTATTCACGCTTGCGGGGGTGCTGCAGGCCAAGCGGGGCGATATAATCTTTGAGGGTTCGAAGCTTAACGGTCTTCCCGCATGGGAGAGGGTGAAGAGGGGTGTGGTTCTTTGCCCCGAGCGTAGAAGACTGTTCCCATCACTCAGCGTGTTCGACAATATTATGCTTGGGGCTTACACGAGGAGAGAAGACAAAGAAGTCAGAGAAAGCCTTGAGGGAGTCTTCACGCTTTTCCCAATCCTTAGGGAGAGGAAAAACCAGCTCGCTGGCACCCTGTCTGGGGGTGAGCAGCAGATGGTGGCGATCGGCCGATCACTCATGTCTCATCCAAAAGTTCTCATGCTCGACGAACCGTCAGTCGGCCTCTCACCGCTGATGCGCACAAAGATCTTTGAGCAGATATTAAGAATTAGGGATCTTGGCTCCATCGCCATAATACTCGTAGAGCAGGATGCGGCGGACGCCCTCGAGATCTCCGATCAAGCATACGTGCTTGAGGACGGAAGGATAACAATCCAGGGCTCGGCTAGAGAAGTCGCCACAAACCCCGAGGTCAGGGCGGCGTACCTGGGGCTGTGAGGTGTTTTGACGCTTCTAATCAGGAACGCCACCACAATTAACCCGGACGGTAAGTTTACTCGTGTAAATGTTTTTGTGGAGGGTAACAGAATCCAGCACATATCAGCTGATGCGATCCCAATGGGCTCAAAGCGTGGCGAAGTAATAGAGGGGGAGGGTAAGATTCTTCTGCCAGGTCTGATAAACGCCCATGTGCACACCGAGGAAACACTCTGGATGAATATGATACCTGACACCGTGGCCCACACTGCCTGGTTTCACGACTATACGCTACCATACTACCGTGCGCTCTCAGCGGATGATGCCTATTGGAGCACGCTGCTATCACACGCACTCATGCTACTTTGTGGTGTGACGTGTTGTGCCGACTCGGCGAACCTATATCCCGAAGCTGATGTGGAGGCCTCCTCCAAATCGGGTTTGCGCGCCTTTATAGGCACATGGGCGAGCGACCTCCCCGGGGACTTCTCGAAGGATACATCCAAGTGTCTCGAGGAGATTGAGAACCATCTTAAGAGGCATTCGGGTGAGGGGAGAGTTAGGGGTGTGGCCTCCGTTATCGGTTCGAACACTTGCTCCGACGAATTGTACCTTGAGGCTGCGCGCCTCGCGGAGCGCTACGATGTGCCGATTACATCCCATGAAGCATCGGGTCATGAGGATGTCCTCCAATGTTTAAAGAGGACAGGGGAGCGCCCCGTAGCCCACCTTGCTAGGATTGGCTTCTTAACTAGAAGGACAATACTATCCCACGTAACAGACCTTGCTGACGTTGAGGTAAACATGCTTCGGGTGTCTGGTACAGGTGTGGTGCTGTGCCCCACGACAGAACTCAAAAAGGGTAAAGGGCTCAGCAGGTATGGGAGAATAGCCCAGATCACACGTTTGGGTGTTAGGTATTGTGTGGCCACGGATAACGCTAACTCCTCTAACACATTGAACCCAATTCGGGCGGCATCGCTACTCGCACTCCTAGTGAAGGATTTCAGTCTTGATCCGTCCGCCTACACGGCTCGCGAGGCTCTAAGAAGCATCACGGAGAGGCCCGCAGACATCCTTGGGATAGCTGCGGGGAGACTTGAGGTGGGTGGATTGGCAGACTTAGCGCTCTTCGATGCTCACAACGTCTATCTCCAGTTAGGAGACCCACTTCAAGGCTGTATGTATGGCGAACCACCACAAGCCGTGGACGTCGTGGTCGACGGTGAACTGGTTGTTTCCGGGGGCAAAATTTTACGCTTTAACCTTGAGGAAACGCTTAAACAAGCGCGTTCGAGGGCGGAGGCGATCGTAGGACGGATGGGTGCTACCGGATGACATCTAATACATCTGGCACCAACGCACATACACTCCTACAAACTTGCCTTGGATTGACTCAAGGTGAAACACTCTTAGTGGTTTACGACACAGAGCATCGAATGGTTTTGGACCCCATCGGGTGTGCCGCCCATGAGCTCGGTGTTGGCAAACTTACGGGGCACCTCTACGTGGATGAGCGCACACTAAAAGACGTGCTACCATCATACGACGCGACCATAATATGTGTGTCAGACAGGCTCACACTCTCGTTAGGGCATTCGGACGCTCGCCTGGATGCGTGCAGGAGTGGGTCGCGTATAGCGTTCCTAACACAGCCATTAGCGCAAACACCCCCGCCACACGAGATACTCAGGGTTGCCCAGGCCACACACAACCTGAAAACCATGTTGGCAGGCGCGCGCAACCTGGTGGTGGAGACCTTGGGTAATACACACAGGCTCGAAGCCCACGTTGGGGGGCGCGAACCAGTGGCGATAACAAGCCTGATCACAGAGCCTGGCATGTGGGGGGCCATCCCCGACTACGCCGAAGTTGCGATAGCACCACTGGAGTGGAGTGCGAATGGCTCCTTTGTTGCTGACGCGTGCGTTGTGGGTTTAGGTCCGCTCAAGGAGAACCTAACCATAAAAGTTGGGGGAGGCCGAGTTAATATTGAGGGGGGAGGCCCAACGGGTAGAAGCCTCTTGCAGATCCTAGAGATTGGGTGTGGAGCCAATGTGCTTGGCGAAATCGGGTTTGGTACCAACAGGTTAAGAAAGAGGTTTAGAGGAGAATTCGACGATAAAAAGGCGCTTGGATCTGTTCACTTGGGGTTGGGCGACAACCACACTATTGGGGGGATAAACCATTCGAACACACACCCTGACTGTCTGGCGAAAACGTGTGGGCTAATCGTTGACGGGTCGCCTGTTAACTTCCAAGAACTATATGATTGATGTGTGGCACCGGCTCAATTAAACGGTTTCGAACAATATGGGTATTTGCGGCGCTTTTCAGGCGTGCCCCCAACAGTTTGCGTGTCCCAACCTTCCTGAGGGTTCAGCTCTCCAACCGTTATAACTTTAATGTGCCCCAAACACCCACTAAAATCCCACACCACGTTGAGCGTGATTCCGCTCTCAACAGACTTGTGAGAGCCGTCGGCCAACTCCACTGGGCTCTACATCTCTGGGCGCTCTGCTTTTGGAAGCTGGACGCGGGGTCTTATTTGGCGGTTTGCAGTGGTTTGTAGGCTAAGCGCTCTTTTTTGATTCTAGCGCTCTTTATGTGTTATCCCGTCGTAGTGGCCGAGTTGAATGGTAAATAATTAAAGCGGGGTGCCCATTACTCCATCCAGTTGGTGTAAGGAGATTTGTCTCAGATGGTTGTTGTTGGAGGGGGCGTTACAGGGATTTTTTGTGCGTACTACTTGGCACGTGAGGGTGTGAGTGTCACGCTTATAGAGAAGGGTGAACTGGGCTCTGGCTCCGTGCACGCAGCAGGCCTCATAGAGCCCAACACATACTACCAGATAAACAACTGGAGGTATGTAAGGGACGTGTTCAGCTTTGCGCGGAGAGGTGTTTTGAGGTTTAGGCGTGTGTCCCAAAGCTGGCTTCTTTCATATTTAAGCCACTTCGGCGAAAGGCTTCAACCGGATGATACAGCTCTACTCTCACAGATGAGCGACTATTCTGTTTCAGAGTATATGAAGCTAGGGGAGGAAGATCCTGCTTGGGGCTACACTCAGCCCGGCCTGCTAGAGCTCTACGAGGAGAAAAGAAGCTTCGAGCAGGCTCTGGGTTCGCTTAAAACAAAAACAGGGTGGCGGCAAGTCGAAATGGATGGCTACGCGGGCGGCATAGTGTATGATGATGTTGGTGTGGTTGTCACCGAGATGTTCGTAAAAAGAATGGGGGAAGAACTGAAACGTTTAAACGTGGAGGTGGTCCACGCAAAGGCGGGTAGAGTGGGGCTCGACGGGAGGGTGGAGACTCCTGGTAAAATGTATGTGGGTGAGAAAACCATAGTGGCAGCGGGTGTGGAGTCTAGAAAGCTGGGTGTACCGATAACACCTGTTGGCGGCGTGGGTTACAGACTCAAACCCACAGGGAGTGGCAAGAGGCCTAAGAGGCCAATCATAGTCTACGAAAGATCCCTCGCGGTGGTATGGGCAGAGGAGTGGGTCAAAGTCACTGTGGGCTTGGACTTCGGCTTTAAACCCGGGACACCAAGCTTAGAGAAGCTTTCACCCCACATAGAAAGGTTTGTGGGTCCAGCACAGCTTATAGACGCTAAAACCGGAGTTCGCCCATGCAGTCCCGATGGTCTACCCGTGGTTGGCGCAAAAGACAGGCTGATAGTAGCCACAGGGGGCTTCAGGCTTGGTTGGAGCTTTGCCCCCGCAATAGCGCGGGCCGCCGCGGATCTTGCGCTTGGCAAGTCGAAAGGCCACCCTAGGCTTTCAAGATACACAGGAAACCTCCACTCTGGCGTCTTGGGCTAGGTGGATGCTGGATTAAACCAGCTACGCTGGGTTTTTAATGCTTGACTCAATGCGGGGTGATGCTCGACGGGGACGTGTAACACCAAGTAAATATGGGTGGATCTGTGAGCTAGGTAGTGGTAGAAGTGGTGTCGAATACCTGTGACCGGGTCGCCTGCATCTTGGATTGTTTGGGGTAATAGTGGGGAGGGCTTTGAAGCGTCTGCTGCAGCACCGAGCCCACAATACCCGGCGGCTTATGGTGGGGATTGTAGCGCAACTATGGCTGCAGTAGTTCGCACTACACATGTATATCGACACACTGTGACCCTTCTTTTACCTTGACTGCTTCCTTTGTGGTTGGCGTCACCCATTTTTAACCTAATGGCTCTTTAAAGCTCACCATCATTCTAGTTTTTTGTTTGTGAGTTCTATTTCGGCGTAATTGTGGCAGGCAACCGTATGGCCATACACAACTTCGACCATTTTAGGTTCAAGCGTGGTGCATTTCTCGGTGGCGTATGGGCAGCGGGGGTGCAGCCTGCATCCCGAGGGGGGATTCGAGGGGCTTGGGGTGTCGCCGTTTAGCTCAAAGCCTGTTTTGGTGTGCGTCATCGTTGTGGATGAAAGCAGGCTTCGTGTATACGGATGAGTTGGATGGCGAAACACCTCTATTGCTTCGCCTACCTCCACCATTTTCCCAAGATACATAACACCCACACTGTCACATATTCTACCCACCACGTTGAGATCGTGGGAAATGAAAATATATGTTAGATCGTGCTTTTCTTGCAGGTCAACGAGGAGGTTGAGTATCTGTGCTTGGATCGAAGCGTCTAGGGCCGAAGTTGGCTCGTCAAACACTATGAACCGCGGTCTTGTGACGAGTGCGCGCGCTATTGCCACCCTCTGTTTTTGGCCTCCGCTTAGCTCATGTGGACGCCTGGTCGCGAGGCTGCTGTGAAGCCCCACTTCTTGTAGGGCTTGGTCCACACGCTCATCCACGTCGTCTTTATCCACTCCGAATACGCGTAGCGGTTCGGCAACGATTCGCTTTACCGTCCAATGTGGGTCGATAGCCGAGTTTGGGTTCTGAAACACAATTGAAAACTTTTTCTTCTTCTCGCGCAACGTTGCGCCTTTTAGCGAGGTGAAGTCGACGCCGTCAAAAACCACCCTTCCAGCCGTGGGTTCAATAAACCTCACAGTGCACAGACCAAGCGTGGTTTTACCGGAGCCCGACTCACCCACCACACCAAATATCTCTCCCCTTTTAACTTTAAAGCTAACACCGTCCACGGCGTGTATGGGTTTTCCCCTAGAAAACAGACTTTTCCTATAATAGTATTTTCTAAGCGCCTGCACCTCTAGGATGTGAGCCATCCGGACACCCCTTCAACCATACTGGTGGCACCACACTGCGACGCCGTCTGCGAAGACTGAGGGGTTGGGCTCAACCCTACTACATTGTTCCAAGGCGTAGGGGCAGCGTGGGTGAAACCTGCAACCTGTAGGCGGTCGCAGTGGGTCTGGGGGTGCTCCCCCCAATGCCTCAATTCGCTTAGGTTCACCTGAACTCAGCCTAATCTTCGGCACCGACCTTAGAAGTGCCTTGGTGTAGGGGTGGCGTGGTGAAGCTAAAACCCTGTGTGTGGGGCCTAGTTCCACTATTCTCCCAGCGTACATCACGGCCAACCTGTCGCATATGGTAGCAGCAACCTCAATATTGTGGGTGATGAGAAGCATCGAGAATCTCAACTCATTTTTTAGTTTCGCTAAGAGGCGCACTATTTGAGCCTGAATCGAGGCATCAACCGATGTTGTCGGTTCGTCAGCTATGATGAGTTGAGGTAGTGTTGAGAGGGCCATGGCGAGCATCACTCTCTGCTGTGTGCCTCCGCTCAACTCGTAGGGGTAGGCTGAGAGGACGTATTGGGAGTCACTGAGCCCCACAAGCTTCAAGAATTCGCCAATCCTCCGTTTGGCTTCGCTTTTCGAGACTCCGTAATGTACTTCGAGTGGCCTGGAAACTTGGTCGCCCACCCTGTAAAGGGGGTTAAGGGATGTGTAGGGGTCCTGAAAGACGGCTGTTATCCTCTTACCTCTGATATCCCTCATTTTGGCTTCACTGAGCTCAAATAGGTTTTTACCGTCGAACAATACTCTTCCCTTAACCCTCGCATCAGCTGGAAGAAGCCTTAATATGGCGTTTCCAAGCGTGGTTTTACCGGAGCCTGACTCACCAACCAAACCCACAAACTCGTTACGCATAATTTCTAGGCTCACGCCGCCAAGAGCTTCAACATAGGCCTGAGGCGTCCTATAATCCACCCATAAATCTGATACTTCCACCAAGCTGTCCATTAGATACTCCTCCTAAGCGTTGGGTCAAACCTCTCCCTCAGACTGTCGCCAACAAGGTTAAACCCCACTACTAATAGCGCCAAAAACAACCCGGGGAAAAGTGGGTACCACCATGCGGTGGAAACATAGTTAACCGATTCAAATATGATTCTTCCAAGGTCGGCTGTGGGCGGCCTGACGCCTAGCCCGAGGAAGCTCAGTCCTGCCTCGGCGAGCACCACTGTTCCAAGGTCTAGTGTGGCCTGTATGAGTAGAGGTGAAATGGAAGCTGGGATAATATGACCAAGAATGACTTTAACGCGTGGTGTACCATAATATGTTGAAAGGAGGACGTATGGGGCGCTCTTGACCGATAAGGCCTGCGCTCTTGTTAGGCGGGCGAAATATGGCCACCATGTGACGCCCAAAGCAATTATGACGTCTTTGAAGCCTGGGCCAAGTGTAGCCACAATTATTAGGGCGAGTATTATGTGGGGGAAAGATAGAAAGATGTCTGTGAGGCGCATCAGTAGCTCGTCAAGCCAGCCTCCAAAGAAGCCAGCTGTTACCCCCACCACAAGTCCAATTATGAAAGCTAGGCAGACCACGATCACTGATATCTCTATGGATGTCCTAAGACCAAAGAAAATTCTACTCATAAGATCTCTTCCTCCAACCTCAGTGCCGAAGGGGTGAGCCAGGCTTGGAGGACACACACCTGCAGGTGAGGCGCATGGTGATGGTACGGTTTCACCCCTACCCTGTGCCGGATACGGTGACACCAAGGGTGCCGCCACACCAAGGAAGACGAGTGTTAAAAGTATGCCCAAACCAACGGTGAAACTTCTATCGTGGAAGAGGGGAGATATTGGGGAGCGTGCTGTGAGTTTGGGTTTTCGCTTAGCCGCCAGAACATCTTGGCTCAAAGCGCTATCCTCCTATCAATTAAAGCTTGAACGAGGTCCACGATAAGGTTTGAGGCCACGTAGACAACTACGGCCACAAGTGTTATCCCTAGTATTAGTGGATAGTCTGGAGCGGATGCAAGTGAAGTTGAGGTTTCACCCACTCCAAGCGCCTGGACTATGAGTGAGCCTATTCCTGGCTCAAGGAAGAAGATTTGTTCAACGTAGATCACGCCTATTAGGGAACCCGCGAACACAAGTCCTAAAGACACTATTGTGGGGGTCAAAGCGTTTTTAAGCGCATACTTGTAGTGTATTTCCCTCTCCGGAATACCGTAGGCTTTAGCCGCCTTTATATAGTCCTGTGAGAGTACACTCATCATTGCGCCCCGTGTTTGCCTTATGATTACCCCTAGAGGGTAAAGTGAAAGGGTGGTGACGGGTAGGACAAGGCTCCACAGGATTCTTCCGGCAACAAAGAATCTGCCAGTTATGAGCGCGTCGATAAGGTATGACCCAGTTATGTGGGGTATTGGATGGTTTGACGTGAAGAACAGTGAGCCGCCATAAGCCGCTATTGGGAGGACATGAAGCCTCACCGCGAAGATCAATTGAAGTATTAGGCCGAGCCAAAACTGTGGTAGCGCCACACCGCTCAATGAGAAAATTTTTAAAAAGTGATCAATCAGAGCCCCCTTAGATTTGGCCGCCAAAACCCCTAGTGGGATACCTATGGTTCCGGCTACAATGGTGGCTAGCGCCGCAAGTGTAAGGGTGTTTGGGAGAGACTGGGCTATGAGTGCGCTAACAGGCTGCTGGGCTACGATGGATGTTCCGAGGTTTCCCCTAAAAAAGTTTGAGAGATATACCCATAAGGCTAAGGGTAGCGGCTGGTTGAAGCCGTACTGCTTGTCAATTGCCGCTATTTCCTGCGGTGTTGGGTTTTGGCCGGCGAAGAGCACAGCTGGGTTGGCTGGGAGGATGTGTGAAAGGAAGAAGGTAAAAACAAGTGTTCCCACCACGACGAAGGAAGCTAGCCCAACCCTCTTCGCTATATAGTCCCAGAAACCCACGTATCACACCCTTAGCCAGCATAGTACATGGTGTACCAGAAGGGGTAGCTGAAACCATAGTAGGGGTTTGACACGAATCCTCCCACGTGTGGGCCAAAGGCGTAGACGGTCTCCTCAGCGAAAAGCGGCCAGCCGGGTGCCGCCTGATAGAGCATAAGGTTCAACTCGTTATACTCCTGTTGTGCTTTCTGCGGGTTCAAAGCTTCGTCGATGTGAGCTCTCTGCAAAAGCTGTGTAAATGTGCTATTAACCCAATAGGCCCAGTTGTACACGATGTCGTCTTGGTATGGTGGAGGCTGTATGGCGAAGAGCTCATTCATCACAAGCCACGGATCGTTTATAGCGCCAACCCAGTTTAGAAGTAATATATCCTGTGCTTGTGGTGTTGAAGCATAGCTCAGGGGCCCGGGGCTGAAAACTTGGCCTGTGGTGGAGTTAAAGTAGCCAGCCTTCTCTGCGAGCTGGTTGAACGGCATACCCTGAATGTTTAGCTTCACCCCGAGGGGTGCCCAGTCGGTGGCCAATATTTGGGCCACTGTGCCAAGGAATGGGCTACCGGTGGAATACGTCAGAGTCCAAGTCACGTTTAAGCCCCCAACTATACCAGCAGACCTCAAAATCTCTTTTGCGAGTGTTATGTTTCCTGTTTGAGTGTAGCCAGGTGTGGAGGCATTGTAGAATGGCTTACCCGGATTTATCCCCCCAGAAAAGAGTGAGCCGTAACCGTAGTAGCCCTCACTGAGTACCTGCTGGTAGTCTATGGCTGTAAGTAGCGCCCTACGCACGGCGCTCTGGTTGAGTAATGGATGCTGTGTGTTGAAAAGGAGCCATATGGCTGCGAACGACTGTGCGGGTACAACCCTGTCGCCAGCAGATAGGAGCTGTGACACATATTGGAATTGGCCGCTTAGCCCTGTCTGGTTCACTTGGCCTGACATTAACAGGTTGACCGCTGTAGCAGTGTTACTAACAAACCTTATGATTATGTGTGTAAACTGGTCGGGTTGCCATCCACCCCAGTATTTGGGGTAGGCTGCAAGTGTGACGCCGGTCTGAAGGCTCGACTCGTTTGACAATATCTCGTATGGGCCTGATCCGTCATCGTGGAATTGGGTGAACCATATGTGTAGCGCTGTGTTGTTGCCTGGTGTTATACCGGCATACTTCCAGATGTTTGGGCTGAATATGAAAGCAGAATACGCTGAACCCACAATGAATGGGACGTTGGCTGGGTACATCCACCTTATCTGCACGGTGTATGCTCCAAGTGCTGTGACGTTAACAAGCCCGTCCCACACCGCGGGCGCGTCGCCTTGACCAAGCTTGGCCGTGTTCTCGATGGAGAAGACGACCGCTGTGGAGTTGAAGGGTGTTCCGTCGTGGAAGGTCACACCCCGCCTAAGGGTGAATGTCCATATGGTCTTATTGGTGTTAGAAGACCAGTTGGTGGCAAGTTCCGGCTCAACCGTACCATTTGGGGCAATATGTGTTAGGGTCTGATACACGTTTTGCACAATATCTATGGAGGATGTCTCACGTGGATCCATGTCGTTGGTGGGTGCATTTCTAACCACCACAAGTGTGTATCCTTGTGGGTAAGGAGGGATGCTGGTGGTCGTGCTAGTGGTCGTAGTTGTGTTCGTTGTTGGGGTTGCGTGAGTTTTAGAAAGGTACACTGAGCCGAGAACAGCTGCAACAACCACAACAACTATAACTATGGCCGCAACAACTGCTCTATTCGGCAAAACACCACACCTCGAAGCTGTTTTGTGGGGGATGCCCAAGTAAGAAGAAGCTAGGCTGCATCCAAAAAAGGGAAGAAGCTTGGGTGGGGGTGGATTTGCGAAAAACCGCTTCAGATAAGTGTTCACCCCCACCCCACTTTATATGCGAAACAGGTTGTGGGTTTCCCATTTCGGTTGTAACTAGTAATAAGATTTAAAAGATAAACATTTCGAAAATGAAATATAGAGCATATATAGACCTCATAGCATGCTTGAGTGGAGGGTTTTTGCTATCTACATGCTAGGATTGTGGTTTTAAAACCAACCATGCATCAAATTAGATGCACACCAAAATAATGCATGACTGATAAACTCACACCCATAATACGGGTGCACTCCAAGTGTTCTTATGAGCTCAGTCTAAAGTTTTTTGTGGAAAAAACCGCTCAACCTTTAAGTTGAGACGTATTATGAGGAGAGGCAATGATGTCCACGCATTCGTTTATAACCCACTTAGAGTGTTCGAGGTGCGGGTTTAGACACGAGCACACACGTTTACAGAGCGTGTGCTCAAAGTGTGGGGGAACCCTGTTTGCGAGGTATGATTTAGAGCAGGTCAAAAACAGGTTGGATAGGCTGGCTTTGAAAAACAGAGTGTCGAGTCTCTGGCGCTACGTGGAGGTTCTACCCGTATTGTGGGAGGAGAACATTGTGAGTCTCGGTGAAGGCTACACACCACTATACAGGCTAAACCGGCTTTCAGATAATGTTGGTGTGAAACTCTACGTCAAAGACGATGGGGTGATGCCCACTGGTTCGTTTAAGGCTCGCGGCCAGACCACGGCCATATCGAAGGCCAAGGAGCTTGGTGTAAAAAGGGTTGCGCTGGCTTCGGCGGGCAATGCAGGTGGAGCCATGGCTACATATGCCGCCAGGGCCGGCTTGGAAGCCTACGTGTTCATGCCCCAAGACGCCCCACTCGTAGCGAAGCTGGAGTCTTGGGCTATGGGCGCCCACGTCTACCTAGTCGACGGCCTCATAAACCACGCCGCCGCAATAGTGACTCGCCTCAAAGAGAAGTATGGGTGGTTCGACCTCTCCACACTCAAGGAGCCC